>PWEJ01000104.1 GCA_003553485.1 Halanaerobiaceae bacterium
CTAAGATCATGTCCATGCCAGCCTGCTCGGCAAAGGAGGCCATGGGAAAATCATAGGCTGTTATCCAGGCCACCTTCTCACCTTTTTGCTTCATCTCCTGAAAATCTAAGATACTTTTCTTTTTAGTCATTTTATTCCCCCGCTTAAATTGAGCAAAAGTTTATTTATAATAAACACTCTATTTGTATTTTTCAATACAGACTATAATATTCCTGCATAAAAAACAAAAAAACCCAAAAAAATTTTGTTTTTGGGTTTAATGATAGTATTATATTAAATTTTTGCTCTTTATTAAAGCTTATTAAGCGATTTGTGAGTTAAAAGTATATTTAAAATAAATAAATTTTACCGAAAACTAAAAATGAGGCGGGGTTACGGCAGAGATGAAGATTAATTCTTCTTCCTTTGAAAGATTAGTGGTTTTATGGGAAATTCCGCCCATAAAATAAATGCTATCTCCTTCTTCTAGGGTGAAAACCTCATTTTCTAATTGAATTTCCATCAGGCCAGATAAAACTAATATAAACTCTTCTCCTTCGTGAGATATGGGTTGCTCATAAGTGCTGGCGCCAGGATTTAATTTTACCTGGATTACCTCCATTTCGTGGTTTAGATCGGGGCAAAGCAATTCATAAGATAGATCAGAGTTGCCAAACTCCAGAGCTTTTCTTTCGTCTTTGCGGACTATCTTACGATTATTTTTATTGTCCATCAATAAGTAGAACATAGGCACTTCTAATGCTTCTGAGATATTGCGCAAAGCTTCAATAGAGGGTTCAATATGACCTCGCTCTACTTGACTTAGATATCCCTTGGTTTTATCAATATTCTTAGCCAACTCTGTTAGACTCATATCTCTGGTTTTTCGAATTTGTCTAATTTTTTTTCCGATAAGTGATTTTTTGCTCATTGTATCTTACTCCAGGTTAATTATTTTTTAACTTGTTAAGTTCATTGATATTATAACATAAAAGTATAGTTATTCCCAAGATAAAATTTTAGGCCAGGGAGATTAAGCTTTAATTGCAGGTATTACTGGAATGAATATTGAATATAATATTACGAAAACTACAATTTAAACTATTTTTAGGTTTAGTAATAATAAAGGGTTTAGTAATAATAAAGGCTGGTGATGAAAATTAATAATTTGCTGGAAAAGTTAAATGATTTAAAAGAAAGTGATTATCTGCAAATAAGCAAAGGGGGAGATGTGTTTACCTATGAAGATAAAGCCGATAACATATATCTGATTTTAAAAGGAAGAATTATTCTCTGGAGAAGACAGGGGGAAGAGGAAGTACAGTATGATTTTGTCACTTCCGGTGATTTTTTTGGGGAAGAGGCTTTTTTAACAGAAGTACGCAGTTTGCCTAAAAGAAGCTCCCGGGCTTCCGCAGTAGTTGATACAGTCTGTATTTCTCTCCCGGCAGACAAGTTTTTAGAGATGATTATGGATGATAAATCTTTTATAATTAAAGTTATAATGGGTTTGACAAGAAGGATAAAAGCCTTGGAACAGGCCGATCAAACTCGGATTGTAAAAGAAGCTATATTGCAGGATAGTCAGGATAGTACAGATGACTCTACGGATAAAGGCTCTGCCGTAGTTGGCCAGGACAATGATCAATCTAATGATGAATCCAATGATGAAGTTAAAGATAAAGATGATGACGAAAAGGTCCAGGGCCAGAAAGAGCCTCAAATAGATAAGCCAACTAGCCTTTATTTGCCAGGGCATGGAGATTATCCTGACGAGGCTCCTGAAAAATTTGCCTATTATTTATATGACAAAGAAATTGAATGCCCGGTCTGTGGCAATGAATTTGAAGTTAAGAAAATTAGAGGCTCCAGATTGCGGCTAATGGAATTTGGCAGAGATTTACGGCCTATATATGAAAATTTCAAATCCAGCTGGTATAGAATTTGGGTCTGTCCCAACTGTTTATATGCCTATCCCCGGATGGAATTCTTTGATTTGAGCAGAGCTGAAATAAAAAATGTTAAAAATAATTTCCGGGATATAATTATCCAGCAAACCAGTCCCGAGTTCTCCTTTGCTTATAGTGAACCTAGAATTTTAAATGAAGTTTTTATTGCCTATTATCTGAGCCTGGAACTATTTAAACTTTTAGAGCCAACATCTGATAAGCCTGCTGGGTCCTGGTTAAGGTTGAGCTGGCTTTATCGAGATGCTGGCGATGAGCAGTTAGCTAAAGAAGCTTCGGCAAAAGCCAAAGACTTTTTACAGGAGTTTTATTTTAATGAGAAGCTTACTGGACTTTCCCGGGAAGGAGAGAACAAAATTACTTTGCTGTTAGCTTCTTTGTTTATTGAACATGGAGATCCTAAAGAAGCCCTGCCTCTGTTGGATAAAATAATCAGAAAAGGTGGAGTGAAGCCGACCTACAAAAGGATAGCTAAAGATAGGTTTGCTGAGGTGCGAGAAAAAATCAAAGAAAGTGATCAATAAAAGGCAAAACTAAAATACAAGTTATAGCTCTGAATTTTTCTATAAAATGAGGTATAATATAATTAAAAGAAAATAATTTCCTATTTGGCTGCAAAAAAATTTTTGGAGGGAGTTAAAATGAAAAAAAGTCTGACTGTCCTTCTTTTGATTTTGTTCGTTGGCCTGGGAATGGTAACCACAACGACTAGAGCTAGAGTTTTGCTCCCTTTGTCGCCGGATTTAGAAATCACTGATGAGGAAAGACAGGTAGGTCTGCTCTGGAATGGAGAAGAACAGATAACTATTGACAGGATGATTTTAGAGATAGAAGAAAGCGGAAAATTATTAGCAATAATGCCTCTGTCCTCAGCTACAACTCACACCTATCAGGATGAGTCGGTAATGGAGAAGGCCAGATATAATTTTAAAGAAAGAAAAAGGAGTATGTCTCTACCTGATTATTTTTATGAGCCAGGCCCTGAATATCAGGAAATGACTTCAGTTGCTACAAAACTACAGGAAATCACGGCTCAAGAAGACTTAAAAGCAGCAGTAGAAGATTTTTTAGCAGAGGAAGGATTTGCTGAGCTGGATTTTGCAGCAGAAAAATTAACCCCTTTAGAAGATTATATCAATAGAGGCTATAATTGGTTGAGTTTTGCAATTTTAGATCTTGATTCCGGGATTTCTGCCCAGGTATCAAGCTGGCGTTTTGTGACTCCAAAAATGTTTTATCCCTTAGAAACTGGGCGTGATTTTACGGTGAAATTTACTGCACTACTTTCTGACCCCAGGCCGGACTTTGAAAGCTATGGCTGGCAGGATTTTGACTTTTATATTCCGCCCCAGATTACACCTCCAGCTAAAATTGCTGAAATACACCCCTATCTGGGAGACTTTTTTCCTGGCGTAATGGTTCACACTCATTACTGGGAAATTTCATCGCCAGCTGAAGGATTTACTGATGACCTTCTGGTAACAGGTGAGGATATCAGAGATCTGCTGAGAAAACTTCGCCCCGATAGATAATATTTGTTATAGTATTGAAGGCCGGAAAATGCTTAAATAATTATATTCTTTGAGGAGTGTAGCAATGAACAGGGTATTTAATGAACTATCCCAATTAACTGTTTATAATAAATTAAATAAAGATCCTTTGCTGGCCAGACTAAAAAAAGCCAGGGTAAAGGGAGACCCTATCTTGCCAGGAGAATTGTTGCTGGCTTTGATTCAGCAGGCTGAGAACAATAATATAACCGGTGATATCTGGCAGAACTATGTCTTAGAGCTGATTTTAACTGCTGAAAATCCTTTTACCCTGGCCTGTGAGAGAAAAATATTATCTCCCGGTCAAAGCCTTTATCAGGCAGCATACCATGATCTGCAGTTATTAAAGAAATTACTTTCCTACAAAACTAAAGATATTTTAACAGGCTGTGAAAACTTGCCAGGTTATCAGAACCTTGATTTTATTGTAGATGATTACAGGCCAGCTTCATTAGCAGCAGCTGACTCCAATACCAGTAAAGACAGATTAGAAACGAAAAAAGATTATCGAAAGGTAATATTACAGAAATTAAAGAAAGATATTGCCGAAGGGCTGGCAAGCCTGATGAAGTTTTATAATAAGCAGGGAGCTGGCAGCTTAAATAAATATCGAGCTTTTTTCTGGGATGAAGAGGATAAGCTGGTGCCTGTCAAGAACTTTGATGCTGTTTCCTGGTCAGATTTAGTGGGGTATGAAAGACAGAAAAAGCAGCTAATTGAAAATACCCGGGCTTTTTTGGCTGGAGAAGGAGCTCATAATGTATTACTTTACGGAGAAAGTGGAACGGGAAAATCTTCTTCTGTGAAAGCTGTGGTTAACTCCCTGGCCAAGGAAGGTTTAAGACTGGTGGAAATTGATGGAGAGCAGATTAAAGAGCTGCCCAGGATGCTGGAATATTTTAATCAGAGAGGGCTTTATTTTATCATTTTTATGGATGATCTTTCTTTTGCAGAATTCGAAACTGAATATAAATATTTAAAAAGAGTGATGGAGGGTGGTATAGAGGCTCGACCAAAAAATGTGCTCTTTTATGCTACCAGTAACCGCCAGCATCTGATTGAAGAAAGCTGGCAGGCCAGAGAAGATGAAGTTCATGAAAAAGAAATGATTAATGAAAGGCTTTCTCTTTCTGAACGCTTTGGTCTGACCATCTTATTCAGTTCCCCCAATCAAAAAGAGTACTTGAAAATTGTCAAAGAACTAGCAGCTCAGGAAGAAATAACCATGCCTGCTTCCTCGCTGGAAAAAAAGGCGCTGGAATGGGAAAAATGGCATCGAGGGCAATCAGGCAGAACGGCTCGCCAGTTTATTGACTATCTTAAAACAAAGAAGTAATCAGTAGAAAATCTGACAGTTGGATAGGCTAAATACCATAGATTTATCTAAGAAAATTTTCTAATGTAGCCATAATAATAAAAGTAAGAAAATTAAAATATTAAAAACTAAAGTTAATATGTCAAAAAACTTAAAGTAACAATAAAGATTTCAGGCTATAATTGTAAGGATATTAATATAATCGCGATTATTTTAGCAAAAATATCCTGTGTTACATGCATAACTTTAAAATACTTTATTAAAATAAAGCAAAAATGAAATAATTAAATATAAAAATTAAATAATTAAATATTTTACTTGACATTATTAATATTATGCTTTATAATTAAGACAGAAATTAGATGTGGGAGGTGAGATTGATGTTAGAAACTAGATTGCTGGTAAGCCAGGAAAATTTTCGTTACTTTGAAGAACGCAGGGATAGCAAAGGTGGACGTTTATTTGCCAGTGAAAGTGATGGCAAAAAACTCTACTAAGAGAGGTGATTAGTATGTTAGAGAGGCAACGAGTTTTAACACAAGAGGAAAAAATAAACTGGCAGGAAAAACAATTTGCTAATAAAGGAACAAAGCACTTTGAATTCCCTAAAAGTCAGGATAAAAATTTACTAGTTTAAATTTCAAGTTAAAAAATCTTTTTAGCAGATTTGAATTAAGACTATATTAAGGATATAAAACTTAAAAGGAGGGATTAAGATGTTTACAGATATGATGTTAATAGGTCAGCGAGATAATTTTTTCCAGCGAGAAGAAAGAAAAAGACGACAACGAACTGATGAGGATCTGGATATTAGGATTAAGTAAATTAATAAAAATCTAAGGAGGTAATAACTATGCGGAGGAGATCATAATGAAAGAACTAAATATAACTTTACTGGCAAATAACTTAAAGAAAATTATTGTAAGTAAAAAATAAACCTTCCCGGGAAAGAGTCATTAAGGGAAGGTTTATTTTTTGTTTGTAATATATTTTTACTGTTATTAAAGTTCGGCTCCTAATTCATCGGCTACAGTGTAGACATCCTTATCTCCCCGACCTGATAGGTTAACGACAATTATCTGATCTTCATCAAGCTTGGGAGCTAACTTTGGCAGATGAGCTAAAGCATGGGAGCTTTCTAAGGCTGGAATAATTCCTTCAATTTCTGATAACAGTTGAAAGGCCTCAATAGCTTCCTGGTCAGTGGCTGACTCATACTGGGCTCTTCCGCTGGTTTTAAGAAAACTATGTTCAGGTCCAACGCCGGGATAATCAAGGCCGGCAGAGATGGAGTGAACAGGAGCTATCTCTCCCTCTTCATTCTGTAGTACATAACATTTATAGCCATGGATAATACCAGGGCTGCCTTTGGTAAAGGTGGCAGCATGTTTATCGGTATTTAACCCTAAACCAGCTGCTTCAACTCCAATCATCTGTACCTCTTCATCTTCTAAGAAGGGATGGAAAAGACCGATGGCATTGCTTCCTCCTCCTACGCAGGCTACTAGATAATCGGGCAGCTTACCTTCGGCAGCTAATATCTGCTCCCGGGCTTCTTGACCGATGACAGATTGAAATTCCCTAACCATGGTAGGATAAGGATGAGGTCCTACCGCTGAGCCTAAGAGGTAAAAAGTATCATCGGAATTTTCAACCCAGTGCCCGATGGCTGCATCAACGGCATCAGTGAGAGTCTGGGTACCTGCGGTGACTTCATTGACCCTAGCACCCAATAATCTCATTCTAAAGACATTAAGAGCCTGACGCTCGACATCTTCAGCTCCCATGAAGATCTCACAGTCCATGCCGAACATGGCAGCAACAGTGGCCGTGGCCACTCCATGCTGTCCGGCTCCAGTTTCAGCGATGACCTTTTCCTTGCCCATCCGCTGCGCTAAAAGCACCTGCCCCAGGGTATTGTTGATCTTGTGAGCCCCCATGTGATTTAAATCTTCTCTCTTCAAGTAAATCTTGGCTCCTCCCAGCTTCTTTGTAAGCCTTTCAGCGAAATAAAGGGGATTGGGGCGTCCCACACATTCCTTGAGGTAATATTGAAATTCCTCTTGAAAATCGGGGTCTTCCCGGTATTTATAAAAAGCCTCTTCTAATTCTGTCAAGGCTGGTTCCAAAATCTCAGGCACATAACGGCCGCCAAATTCCCCGAATATTCCCCTTGTTTCTTCTGTTGCAGTTGCTGTTTTCTTGCTCATGATAAACTCACTCTCCTAATTATAGTTTTGCTGATATTTAAAAACTTTAATAAATTAAAAAATCCACCGGCAACAAAACCGATGGTTGATAGAGACGGAGTTATAGAAAAATTTGTCCACCTGGTTAATATAGGGACAAAAATACCATGCACATTAACATTTACAGCATCAAAAGCCCTAATATGATAATTCAGTAATTATTAACTAATTCAGGTGGTTATACTGCTCATCTCGTCTCAGCTCATCAATTATTGTTACCTCTGCTAAACTCATCTAATCTAACTTTTTCTAAACCTAACTATATTAACTTTTACACCATAATAATTTAATGCTTAAAAGCATGATACATCATTATAAAGCTATTGTCAAGGGAAAACTTTTTTCGAGGTTTTTACAGAGTAATAAACTTAAGATAAACCTTAGTATAACAATATGCTTACTTATCAAAAACCATTATTGATTAGGGCTGTTTTTTATGTTATAATAAACGACAAAATAATCACATATTACTTTTTGAAATTTTATTTAGCAAGTCAGATAAAAATATTATATTTGTTAACCCTATAATAAAACTTTAATTAGGGCTTTATTGTGAAATCTTTCGGAAAGGAGGGGAGATAAATTATAGCCGAAATAGACCAAATAAGAGCTGACATCTATATTTTATTTAGTAATCTCTTAACCACCCCGGAGCCAGAATTAGTAAAGCAATTAAAGGAGAACAAACATAAAGAGCTATGGGAAAAATACCTGGAATATTATAAAGCAGAAACTCAAAGCCAGGATTTGGACTTTTCTGTACCAGGAACCTGGCAGGGAGAAAATTTGCCAGAGAGTAGTAAATGGAAAGATTTATGGAATAAATATTTTCTGGGGAATAATTCAGAGATAAAGCTAATCGAGTCGGTATATAAACCCTGGACTATTGATGAAAGCTGTGGGATGCCCTTTGCTGAAGAGAAGGGTTTTGTGATGGGAGATTGGGCTCATCATATGCTCCATCTTTATGAGCTTTTAGATTTTGAGCTTCCAGAGAGTTTCTCCTACTGCCCCGACCACCTTCAGTTGGAATTGGAATTTATGAGTCTGCTGGTAGAAGAGATGGATTATAAAAAACAATATCAATTTATTGTACAGCATCTAAACTGGCTTACTGATCTTGTCAATGAGGCCGAAGAAAAAGAGGCTCCACAGTTTTGCCTGGATCTATTAATTTGGCTAGCTCAGTTTGTCGCCAGCGACAAAAGTTTTCTTGCTGATAACCTTGATGATGAAGTGCTGGCCGGGATAACTGGAACGATAGAAAAGAGCAAGAGTTGATTAAATTAATGTCTTTCTTGGCATTTTAATGTTGGCATATTAAAATTTAACCGGAGGGGATTACATGTCCGAAGGAAAGAAGAATAGGAGAGATTTTATTAAAGGTTCAGCAGCTGCTGGGTTGACTGCCTTGATTTCAGGTACGGCTTTAAGTAAAAGTGAGGTTTTGGCAGCTGATGGTGATAACGCTAAAAAGGCTTTACTGATGGATAATAGTCTGTGTATTGAATGTCAGGCCTGTAGAGTTGCCTGTCAGAATGAAAATGAAATTGATGTTGAATATAGTTTTATTAAATTTATATCTAATGAAGTAGGAGAATATCCAGAGGTAGAATATCAGCTTAGAAGAAAGAGCTGTATGCATTGTCCTGACGCCCCCTGTATTGCCGCCTGTCCTGTTGATGCTTTATCAGAAGGCAAGGGCCAGTTCACTGTTATTGATGCCGAGGAATGCATTGTCTGTGGCCGATGCCAGGAGATATGTCCCTTTGAGGTCCCGGAAATGGGCGAAGAGCGGATGTATAAATGTGATGCCTGTCAGCATCTATTGGCTGAGGATAAGGAACCGGCCTGTGTTAATACCTGTATAGCCTATGCTTTAGACTTTGGAGATTATGAAGATATGCTAGAAAAGGGTCAGGAAAGAGTGGATGAATTAAAGGAAAATCATCCAGAGGCAAACCTTTATACAGCTGATTACAGTGAGGGAGAATACGGCTTGCTCTTGATCTTAAAGACTGCGCCGGAAAATTTGGATTTAGTCTAATCAATAGAAATAATTTGCAAGCTATATTACGGAAATTTCTTATTTAACGAACTGGAGGGATATTTTAGATGAAGCTGACAAGACGTAATTTACTAAAGAAATCAGGCCAGCTGGCAGGAGCTCTGGCTCTTTCTTTAAAAGGTTTCAATTTTTTCGATTGGTCAGCCGAGGCTCAGGAAGCTGAAATTGAAAAAGCACCTACTCTTTGTAATACCTGTGGTACTCAATGTGGTGCCTGGGCTTATGTTAAAAATGGTCGGGTTTGGAAGGTAGAAGGCCATGAAGAGGATGGTCGCAGCCAGGGCAAACTCTGCGCCCGTTCCCATGGAGGTCTGCGCTGGGTCTATGACTCTGATAGAATAAAAGAACCTTTAAAGAGAGTGGGGGAAGAGGAATTTGAGCCTATAAGCTGGGATCAGGCCCTGGATGAGATTGCTGAAAAATTGCAGGATATTTTGCACGAATATGGTCCAAGAACCGTTGGTTTTGGGCACTATCCTCGTTCTACCGGAACTTTCTACGGAGAGCGCTTTATGCATGCTTTAGGCGTCAGTACTGTATGTACTCATAATACTTCCTGTAATGCAGCTCGCAATGCCGGCTTTATTAATTCCATGGGAGGAGTCCCCGATGCTGACCTGGCCAATAGCAAGTATGTGTTGATGATTGGCCGAAATCACGGTGGAGGAATCAGAACTGACCAGATGAAAAAAGTTAGCAAGGCTTTAGCCGGAGATACTAAGATTGTCTGTGTGGACCCCCGCCAGAACGATATTGCTAAATTAGCTGATGAATGGCTTCCTATAGTTCCTGGAACGGATTTAGCCCTGGTACTGGCAATAAGTAATTATATTATTGAAGAAGGCTTATATGATGAGGAGTTTGTGGAAGAGCATGCCATTGGTTTTGAGGATTATGCCGATAATATCTCTCGCATCTCACCGGATTGGGCTGAACAGATTACAGATATTCCAGCTGACAAGATTAAAGAAATAGCTGAAGAATTAGGAGGAAATCGGCCTCAGGCTATTGTCCATCCTTCCTGGGGAGGAGCTTTTGGAGCAGTTTATGCCAACAGTGATGAAACAGCCCGAGCGGTATCCTGCTTAAATGCCTTATTAGGAAATATTAATCAGGAAGGCGGCCTGATTTTTCATCCTACTCCAGAATTAGGTGAGCTGGATAGTGATAAACACCCGGCTCCTGAGGTTCCCGATACCAGAAGAGCTGATGGTGTTGGAGTCATGGGAGAGTTTCCTTTAGCAGGAGATCATGGTCTGCCCCATTATTTAATGGAAAAAGCGAAGGAAGGCACCTTTAAGTCTATGTTTATCAGACATCATAACCCGGTGCGCAACTTCCCAGATTATGATCATATGGCAGAGGGTTTTAAGAGCCTGGAACTATCAGTTGTCTTTGAGATAAATATGACTGAAACGGCTATTTTGGCTGATTATATCCTGCCAGAATGCAGCTTTATGGAAAGGGAAGAGATGATCAGCGCTGTAGGTGGCCCAAAAGCTTCCATTGGGATGAGAACAGAAGTAATTCCTAAAGTATATGAAGAGACCAAAAGCTTCGATGAAATTATAGTTGAACTGGCAGAGAGACTGGATATTGGTGAATACTTCAATTTCACCCTGGATGATCTCAATGAAGCTTTACTTGAACCCTATGATATATCACTGGAGGAGTTTAAAGAAAAGGGCTCAATGTTAGTTGATTTAGAGCCTCCTATTGGTGAGACAGATTTAAATACTCGCTCCGGTGATTTTGAGTTTTACTCTGAAGTCTATGAACATGCCGGTCGTTCTGCGGTAGTAGGCTGGCAGCCTCCAGCTGTAGGCATGAACATTGAAGAGGATGAGTTCAGGTTCATTACCGGCAAGGAAGGATTTCATTCCCACACCGCTACAGCTAATATTCCCAGCCTGGCTCAAATCACCAAAGACTATGATACCAACAGGCTCTGGATAAATAGTTCAGTAGCTGAAGAGATGGGCATTGAAGATGGTGATAAAGTAAAGGTAGAATCCTCTTTAGCTGCAAGAGAAGTGCGGGTAAAGGTGACAGAAAGAATTCATCCTGGCACTGTATTTATGCCCTCCGGCTATGGTAATAGGACTCCTTATTATGAAAAATCACAGGAAATTGATACTTTAAATCCCAATGACCTGGTGCCCTATAGAACTTCGAATATTTCCGGTCATGCCATGAGACAGGAGGCACTGGTCACCCTGGAAAAGGTCTAAAATGATCTGAAAACTCAATTGAAGAATAAATTGCAAGAAGAGCAAAAGAAATCTAAAAAAATTATTTAAGGGGGATAAAAATGCTGAAGAATAAAATTAAAATATTGGCCATGGTAGTAGCCCTGGTTTTAACTTTATCAGCTCCCGCCTATGGTTGAGCGGCGGTAGCGGAGCCTGGAGATGAGGATATCGGCTCCATGTTTTTGGTGGAAGCGGCTGAAGTTGACATTATTACAACTTCAGAATTGATGGAATTGGTGGAGACTACTTCAGATGAACGGGATAGCTATGAGGAATATCCAGGAGACTGGGAAGTGGTTCTAGTTGATACTAGATCAGCAGAGGAGTTTCAGGCTGGCCATATTAATGGAGCAATAAATATGCCAGAAGATGAAGAATTTGCTCCCTGCCCTCTACCTGAAGATGAGGAAAAGAAGATTGTCTTTTATGGTGGCGATTGCCATGAATGGATGGCTGAGACTAAAGAATTAGGCTATGAAAATGTGTATCATTATGAAGCTGGTATAGAGGGCTGGCAGGGTAATGGCAATTATTTAACGACTACTCCAGAATATATGTCTACCCTGCTGGATGCCGGTTATGCTGATGATGCTGATGAGAAGCCCTTTATGATTATAGATACCAGGGGTTTTGATGTTTTCATTGAGAGTCATATCCCAATGGCTCAACCGATGGAGCATAATGTTTTTGAGGAGAAGTTTTTAGACTATATGCCGGCTGAAAAAGATATGGAAATAATAACTTATTGTGGAGGTTTTTTCTGAGGCCACAGTCATATGGTTGCCAAGTTGTTGGCAAGCGAAGGTTATGATGATGTTAAGGTTTTAGCTGGTGGAGTTCCGGCCTGGGAAGACAGTGAATTACCACTCTTCGGCACAGATGCCACAGAGGCAGAGTTAGGAGAACCCGGTGTTGATAGAGCTATTGATAGTGATGAGTTTACTGAGTTTTATGAAGAGGATGCTGTAATTGTTGATGTCCGTGACCAGGAAGAGATTGATGATAGTGGTCTGATTGATGGGGCTCTCCATATTCCCAGCGGCGACCTCGATGAAGATCCCGAAGCCTTCCTGGATGTACTGCCAGAAGATATGGATACAACTGTAGTAGTGCATTGTGCTGCTGGAGTAAGGGCTAGAGGTGCAGTTGATGAATTAGTAGAGCTGGGCTTTGAAGATGTCTATTATTTAGATGGCCAGATTTCAGTTTCCGAAGATGGGAGTTTCTCTTTTTGATAGCTAATTACTGGCTGGTTATTACTTGAAACTATAATAATATTTTTAAATAACCGATCCAGGTAATCACATTGTTTAATAACCCTAATAGCAGCTCAAAAGGATTTTTCCACTGCTATTAGGGTTTTTTATTTTAATTAAAAACTGAAGCTTAAAAGTACTTTATCATAGCAAAAAATTATGATAAAATATTATTGCTGAACATAAAAATGTTGAAGATAAAAATCGCTTTGTTGTTTGTACAAACATAAGAGAAAAATTAGCAAGTTGAAGTAAAAGCAGGAAAATTTGTTTTAAACCAGAAGGTTATATATAGCCCCTTATTTATAGCAGTAAAGAAGTCAGGGGTCTTTTTCATTAATATATTTATTAAAAAGAAAGGAGAGGTACAAGAAGATGAGCAAAAGATTTTCTTTAGTGGTAGTGTTGGCTTTGTTTTTAGCAGTGACCCTGGTTATGCCTAGTGGGTTAGCAGCCAGAGAGGGTGGAGATTTGGATATTGCTTTAAATACTGATCCAGAGTCTCTTGACCCAGTGGAAGCTTCTTCTTCCCCGGCGGCTACAGTAATGCTGCATTCTTTGGAGACTCTATTTGACATGACAGAGGATATGGAATTAGAGCCTTTACTGGCTGAGGACTATGAAATCTCTGAAGATGGTTTAGAATATGATTTATATTTAAGAGAAGGCGTTTATTTCCATGATGGTCACTACTTTGATGCTGAGGTAGTTAAGTATAATATTGAGAGATTACAGGATGAAGAAGCTGTTTTTTCCTTCCTGGTAGATCCTGTGCAGGAGATAGAAGTGGTAGATGATTATCATGCCAGACTCCATCTGGATGAGCCCTTTGCTCCACTACTAATCAATCTTTCCCATGATTTTATTTCTATGATCAGTCCTGATGCAGCTGAAGAAGCCGGTGATGATGATGCTGATCCAGTAGGTACTGGACCCTTCGAATTTGAAGAATGGACTAGAGGAGAAGAGGTAGTTTTAGAGCGGTATGATGATTATTGGGGAGATAATGCCTACCTTGATACTGTAACCTTTAATATTGTACCGGAAGATTCTACCCGGGTTGTTCAGGTTGAGACAGGAGAAGCTGATGTTGCTGTCTTTATCCCGCCCTATGAGCGTGAGAGACTGGAAGCTGAGCCTGATGTAGAAGTAGTCCAGACTGAAAGTCTGCGGACAATTTACGCTGGTTTTCATACCAGAAATGAGCCCTTTGATGATGTGAGAGTAAGACAGGCCTTTAATTATGCCATAGATAAAGAGGCTATTGTTGAGCAGATATTAGAAGGAGCCGGACGTCCCTCTGATGCTCCAATAGCCCCAGGTATTTTTGGTTATTCTGAGCAGGAAAAATATGAATATAATCCAGAAAGAGCTCAAGAACTGCTGGCTGAAGCCGGTTATGAAGATGGTTTAGAAATAACCTTCCATCATCCTGAAGGTCGTTATACCATGGATGCCACCATTGCCCAGGCTATTCAAAGTCAACTGGCTGATGTTGGTGTAGAAGCTCAACTGGAAACCATGGAATGGACAACGTATTTGGACTTCTTAGAAAGATCTCCAGAGGAAGCCGAGCATGAGATGTATCTGCTGGGCTGGGGTACCGTCACCGGAGATGCCGACTATGGTCTTTACTCTATGTTCCACTCCTCTGAATGGGCGCCAGCTGGCTCTGATTATACTTATTTAGGTCATGAAGAAGTAGATGAGTTACTGGAAGCCGCCCAATCTGATCCAGATGAGGATAATAGGGAAGAATACTATGCTGAGGCTACAGAGATTATCTGGGAAGAAGCACCCTGGTTGTTCCTCCACCGTGATGATCAGATGAATGCCGTGCGAGATGGGGTTGAAGGGATCGTCTTCCATCCTCGCGAGCAGGTAATATCTGCCGAAGCTTATTTTGCTGAGTAAAACTTAAGGTAAAAATTGGCGAGAATTAAAAGAAAACACAGGGCCCGGAATAGATTAGTGGCCGGGCTCTTTATTTTTTTAATTGGATACAGAGCTAATACCAGGCAATGAACTAAGAAAGATGGTAACTTAGACCAAAAGTAGGAGGTTTTCAATTGTGTCTGTATATATTTTGCGGAGAATATTTTTGTTAATACCTGTGCTTTTGGGGGTAGCCCTGATTGTTTTTGGGATGGTGAGAATGTTGCCCGGTGATCCAGCCCGGGCAGTTGCTGGATTACATGCTACGCCCGAGTATGTAGAACATGTCAGGAGTGAACTGGGTCTGGATGAACCTTTACCAGTCCAATTTGGCATTTTTATGCGTGATTTGTTTCGAGGGGATTTAGGCCGGTCTACGAGGACCAGACGTCCGGTGGCCCAGGAGATCTGGCCGCGGTTTTTAAACACCTTATATTTAACAGCGGTAGCCTTAGCTCTGGCAACGATTTTCGGGATGATAGCTGGGGTTATTTCGGCTATCAGACCCTATTCCATCTATGATCAGATTAGCATGTTTTTTTCGATGATAGGTATCTCGGCTCCAGTTTTCTGGCTGGGGTTGATATTAATGCTGATTTTTTCCGTTAATTTAGGCTGGCTACCTTCGTCGGGGACAGGAACAATCTGGCACTTCATTTTACCCTCGGTTACTTTAGCTGCCCAGTCCACGGCTCTGATAGCCAGGATGACCAGGTCTAGTATGCTGGAAGTATTAGGATTAGATTATATTGTAACTGCCAGGTCTAAGGGGATTTCAGAAAGTGCTGTTAACTTAAAACATGCCCTGCGAAATGCTTTAATTCCCATTGTGACAATTTTGGGCTTGAGATTTGGTATTTTACTGGGTGGAGCTGTATTAACTGAGACCGTTTTTTCCTGGCCTGGAATTGGCAGGTTAATGGTGGATTCGATTTTAGCCCGGGATTATCCAGTGGTCCAGGGTTCGGTTTTATTATTAGCTATCTTATTTGTGATGATAAACTTATTTGTAGATATTTTATATGCTTTTCTTGACCCACAGATTCAGTATGAATAAGGGGAGGTAAATTAAATGGGATTTTTTCGTAGTAAAGCTTTTCGCCGACTACGTCGGAATAGGCTAGCAATGGCTGGCTTGATAGTTTTAGTGGTGCTTTTTACAATTGCCTTGCTGGCACCTTATATAGCTCCCCATGATCCCTTTGAAGCGGATTTCTTTCGTACTCTGGAGGGGCCTTCCAGTGAACACTGGTTAGGCACCGATGATTTAGGCAGAGACTTATTGAGCAGAATCATTCATGGGACTAGGATCTCTTTAAATATTGGCTTTATTTCTGTAGCAATTGGTTTAGTTGTTGGCTTACCAGTGGGAGCAATTTCAGGATATTATGGAGGAAAATTAGATCTGGTGGTACAGAGACTTGTCGATATCATGATGGCTTTTCCAGGGATTTTGCTGGCTATTGTCATTGTTTCCGTAATGGGAGTGGGATTAGTTAATGCCATGATTGCTGTCGGGGTGGTCTCTATACCGACTTATATCAGACTGGTCAGAGGCTCTGTCATGTCGGTTAAAAACAAAGAATATATAGAAGCAGCTCGAGCCTTAGGAGTAAGCGATAAACGAATTATCTTCCGCCATGTTGTACCCCAGTGTCTGGCTCCCATTATCGTTCAGTCTTCTTTGCAGGTGGGCTCAGCCATACTCTGGGCTGCCGGCCTGGGATTTTTGGGTCTGGGTGCTCAGGCCCCAATGCCAGAATGGGGAGCTATTTTAAGTCAAGGCCGGGGTTATATCAGGACAGCCCATCACATTACCACCTTTCCTGGTCTAGCTATTATGATTACGGTGTTAGGCTTTAACCTCTTTGGTGATGGCCTCCGCGATGCCCTGGATCCTAAAATGGATAATTAAAATTGCAATAAAAATAGGAAATTAACCATAACCTCTGTCAGCAGACTGGTTTATCTAAATAGCTGCTGGCAGAGTTTATTTTATTTAATCAGGCCTAAATCCTAAATATAACTATTCAGGGAGATTAGCAAAAATATATTGCAAATAACTCTAGTAAACTGGTCAATTATTGATTTTATTGTTATAATGTAAGTCATGACTGGGAAAAAGCGAAATAAACTAATTTGGAGAGGATATTTATGACGGATTTTAAATTGAAGAAACTCACTATCTATGGTTTGTTTATTGCCTTAGTGGCAGTTACTACTATGGCAATAACCGTGCCCATGGTAGGGGTGCAGGGTTATGTAAATGTGGGAGATACAATGATCTTTATTACGGGCTTATTACTGGGTCCCCAGGCCGGTTTAATTGCCGGAGGAATAGGCTCAGCTTTAGCTGATCTATTATTAGGATATGCTCATTGGGCTCCCTGGACTTTAGTAGTTAAGGGAGTTGAAGGCTTATTAGTTGGCTTAATAGGTTATCATAGCTTTAAAAAAGAGAAAAAGATCACCTTTAAAACAGTTTTAGCTCTGGTGGTAGCAGCTCTCTGGATGGTTTTTGGCTACTTTTTAGCCGGGGGTTTCATGGTTGGTTTCGAAGCTGCCCTGGGCAGTATACCTGGTGATTTAATTCAAGGAGGAAGCAGTATTTTATTTTCACTTCCCTTAGCATATTTTCTGGGAAGAAACATTTCACGGATTCCTCTGTTAAAGGAATTTTATGAACAGGAATAAAGCATTATTGGCCTGCTATTTTATTTAGCTGAGATTTATGCTGGTTTGAGAAGACGAGGGGGTGGAGATTATTAGTAATGTTAAGATAGAACATGTTGGTTTTGGGGAAAATTTATATGCTAAAGCAATTGATGCAACTAGATCTCTTTATTTAGTTAAGGATGAGCAGGCAGTCAACTTAACTCAGGCTGAAAGATATTATGAGAAAGTAAGGCAACCTCTAACAGCGGCAAGTAAATTTTTAAAGTTAGGAGAGTTGAAAGACCTTCTTTTGGCCAATGGCCGGATTGTGTTACGAGAAGAGAAGTTATCGGTGGTTTTATTTGAATTATTAAAACCTGCTGAGAAAAAAGAACTGGGAATAGAAAACTATAATGATATTATTGAGTTTTCAGCTCGCTTCCACCGTTTTTATCGGGAATTAGCTGAGTATCAGGTAGATGATTTAGAGCCTTTATCATTAACTGGCTGGAAAAAAGAGAGAATGGAGTTAATTGAGTCTTTAAAAGAGAGGTTTCTAAGTTTTTTAAAAAAAGAGGGCTATACGGCGCCAGGGTTTCATCTGGCTACAGCTCAAAAAAATTTAGAGCAGTTGCTATCGTTAAACCTCTCTTCTTTAACCTGGTTTTCAGACCTAAAAAAAATCGTTTTATTAAACACCGTGTTTTTGACCCCGCTAGAAAAAGCTTTGCTTATAGAGATAGCCCGGCAGGCCAATCTGCCCCTAAAATTTTATCTACAACTAAGAGAAGGTGATTTTTCTGCTGCTGACCAGAGTTTCCGAGGTTTAACTATGCCGGAGAAATTAGCAGGTGATGTTGCTATATATCAAGCTCAGGAAAACACAGCCCAGCTGGCTTCAGCTCTGCAGTTGGCTACTGAGCTCAAAGATGATAGAGGAGCAGAACATATAGAGATCTTAACACCTAAATTGAAAGAAACTGGCTATCAGGATATTCTTTCAGCCAATAAAATAACTATGTCCCAAAAACATGACTTTAGCTCCAGCCATATTTATCAATTCATGGCAATGATCCAGAAAATCATGGCTGCTTCACCCAGGTCCAAAAATTTAATATCCCTAGTGGAGCTAAAAGATGCCCTGGGAAGAAAGTATTTCCGGGATTATTTCTCTCTTCCTGCTGAAATAGTGGCAAAAATTAATGGTTTATTAAAGGAAGACTATCTTTATTTAGACCCTTCCTTAGCTGAAAAAAATTGTCCTGAAATCCTGGATGTTTTCACTGAACTGGCTGAGATAAAAAGAATAAAATCGATGCCGGAGCTGGTGAACTATCTTGATAAAATTAACTTAGAAGTACTTTCCTGTTCAGACTACTGGGATGATATAGAGAAATTTTATGATGCGCTACTGGAACTAAAATCCTTAGAAGAAATGGGGCTGGTTAGTTCCTGGCTTGACTACTATGATAATCCTACTTTAGGATTGTTAGATAGACTGCTACAGTATCTGGAATTCAAAAAGATAACTCCCCTGCTAGAGCAAAAATCTCCTGAGATAAGTCTTGTTGACTTGGATGAAGCTGCTGAAAAGAAACGACAAAATTTAGTTGTTTTAAATTGCAATCAGGGTTGGCTGCCTGTAAAAGAAGATGATAATTTTATTTTATCAGAAAGGGAGCGGCAGCAAATTGGACTCCCGACTCTGGAGGAGAAAAGGGAGAGACAGCGTTATCATTTTTTTCGCCAGGTTTTTTCTGCCGATCAAGTGGTTCTGCTGGCTATTGAAGATATAGAAAACAATTTAAGTGCCGGGGCTTTTTTAGAAGAATTGCGCTTAAATTATGACCTGGAAGTCAAACCAGCTCCTGTCAGGGAGAAAAATTATCCTGATCTTTATGACGCTATTTTTTCTGGGTTAAAGCAAGCAGAGGAAGAGAAGGACGTCAATATTGAGGAGAGCAGCAAAGCTGGAAAAGACCTCCCCTGGGAGTTAGGAGCTAAAGATGAAATTAGCCAGGAAAGTGATCCTTTAATTAAAAAAGAAGACTTTCTTGAGGAAAACCAGCAGAAATTTAGATTGGGTTATTACAAATATGCTGAACTTATAAAATGTCCCTTTAGGTTTATGCTTAAACATTTATTTAAGCTGGACCCACCTTTAGAGGATATAGATAAAATAATGAGCTATAAAACTTTTGGCAGTATGGTTCACTTTATGGCTGAAGAACTATTAAAATCAGCTGATAATAATAATCTCCTTGAAATCACTGCCAATATACCTCAAGTGGTGGATAGAATCTTAAAGAAATTTTCTTTAAAAATTGATCATCGTTTTGAGTTATATTATCAAAGAGTTATTAGAGCAGAATTGGAAGATTCTCTGGAAAAATTTATTGACCTGCGGGAATCTCCCCTGGCCAGCGCAGAGGAGATTAAAGATTGGAAGGTGGAGTATAGCCCTGGCCAAGAAAGGGAACAGCTGAAGCCCTTCTGGACAAATAAGCAGTTTGAGGTTGACCTATATTTAAGCGGTAGAATTGATTTATTATTGGAATATGAAGATAAGGTTGTTCTGGTGGACTTTAAAAGTGGGAATACTGATAAAGAACAATTAAATTTTTATGCTTTGCAGTTAAAACATTCAGATCAGGAAAAACGGCCCATAAGCAAATACTTTTATCAGGTTATGGAAAGAAAGTTCTATACTGCAGAACCTAATTCTGAACTAAAATTCCGGGCAGAAATGGAAGAAAATCTAGAAGAGTTTTTTGCTGAACAAAGATTTTCTCGCAATAGTCGAGAATGTTATTACTGTGATTATAAAAAAGTCTGTCGGGTGGTGGAAAAAGATGAAAAAAGTAATTAAGGCCAGCGCCGGGACCGGGAAAACTTACCGCCTATCTTTAGAATATCTGGCTGCTTTATTATCAGGACAAAAGTTTAGCGAAATAGTGGTGCTGACTTTTACCCGTAAGGCCACTGCTGAAGCTAGAGAAAGAATTTTAACCCATCTAGAAGAACTGAGAGAGGAAGGAGAAGAATCCCAGGTCTGGCTTGAACTCTCTAGCAACTTCCCCGGGATTGCATATGATTATCAACTTTTGACGGCCAATCGCCACCAGATGTTACTCCATAAAGATAAGATCCAGATATATACCATTGACAGTTTTATTAACAGTCTTTTCCGCCAGTTAATTGCTCCTTACTTAGGTCTTTATGATTATGATATTGTTGATGAAGAAAAAGAAGATGAAATTATAAGTGAGGTATTTCAGCGCCTGTTATCGTCGGAGAAGAGTTTTGTTAGTTTAGAAAAGCTGCTCCAGATAAGAGTGGCCCGTAATTATCAGCGAACATTAAATTTTCTCCAGGAAATTGTGGCTCAGCGCTGGAAATTTATGATGATTGACCGGGATAATCGGACCCCTTATCAGAATCTAGACTATCTGCCTCCCTTTGAGCAATCTTTGCAGGTGATTAGAAAAGTAGCAGAGCAAAAAGATTTATCTGTTATAGAATTGACAAAAAAAGACTTCCAGGAAGAGATCAATAGTTTTCTTAAGCTTAAGAAACGAGGAGCGACTAAAGGGGAATTAGAAACAAATTTAATGAAATCAAAGGATAAATTTACGGCTCCCGATTCTTATTATTGGAATGGCAACCGCGTCACCGGAGAAGACAAAGATAGGGCTAAGGCTCATTACCAAAATTTTCAAGACCAACTGGCAAAACAGATCTTCAACCAGGAGATAATACCTATTGAAGATAATATTTTTAACTTAAAAGATATGATATTTAAAGAGTATGACCGGCTTAAATTTAAGCGGGGAGTATTTACTCATGATGATATTAGCAATTATGTTTATAAATATTTAGTGCAAGAGGACTTACTTTTAACAGCAAAAAATTTGCCGGAACTATTAGAAGAATTGACAGGTAATAAGATCAGCTCTCTGTTTATAGATGAATTTCAGGATACCAGTGTCCTGCAGTGGAAAATTTTAGGCTCTTTAATTGAAAAAAATCAGGATTCGTCCTTTAATTTTGTGGCTGTTGGAGATGCCAAACAATCTATCTATGGCTGGCGTGGTGGTGAGAAAGAACTCTTCCACAGACTACCAGAGCTGTTAACAGGCTCAGTGAGAGAAGATAGTCTCTCTGTCTGTTATCGCAGTGACCGGGAAATTATAAACTTTATCAATGATTTTTTTGCCGGTCTCCATGAAGACTGGAAATATGATAAAGTTAAGGCCGCTCCAGGGGCTGAGGAAGGTTATGTAAAGGTTCGCCTGGGGGGGCGTAGAGCTAAAATAGCAGAAGATACCAAAACATTTCAAAACTATGGAGTGGATCTGCAGCAAAAAATCAGAAGACAAAATAAAGAGGTAATTGAAGATCTTCCCCGGGCTATAGCTACAACTCTTAAAGAGGAATTTATCAGTTACAAAGATGTAGCTGTGCTGGCTCGCTCAGGCAATGACCTTGGGAAAATTGCCAGTAAGCTTGATGAAGTAGGAGTGGATTATATCTGGCATCAGGAAAGAAAGTTGTTGGAGAACAGAGCAGTGGAGCCTCTCCATCAATTACTGTTGTTTTTCTGGCAAAATGATTATCATTCTTTAATGAATTTTCTTCGCAGTGATTTAGTCAAATTACCTCAGACTGATTTGAAATTTCTCTTGCGTCATAAAAAAGAGATGAAGAAACTATGGGATAGGGCTATTAAGGAAGAAGAATTAATTGATTACAATAAATTGCTTCTGGGTAAAAATAGCTTAAAAGAACTATTTGAGTGGTTGGTTGATATTTATACCAGTAGTTATAGAAAATTAGCCTATAGATTGATTACAGAAAGTGGCTGTCTAACTTGCTGGCAGGACCAGGCTGCCAGAAAAAATATCTATCGTTTCTATTCTTTAATGCGCCAAAAAGACTCATTAGCTCAATTTATGGAGTTTTGTCGGGAAGAGAATTTAGAGGAAGCAGTTATTCAAAATGATAATGCTGTTGATCTCCTCACTATCCATAAAGCTAAAGGATTATCATTGCATACCGTGCTTTTTTATTGGAATATAACGGGAGGTAGAGGGGGAAACAGGGAAGAGGAGCTTGAATTTTATTTAAATTTTTCGGAAGATTATCAGCAGATAGAGGATTATTTGCTGACCACCGATAATTATGATAACCTATTGGACTGGCTTAACTTTCCCTTTAAAGAACAGCAGGAGAAAGAAAATCTCCAAGAGGAAATAAATAATATTTATGTGGCCCTGACTAGAGCCAAACATAATCTTTTTCTCTGGATCGATACCAGCTCTAAAATTAAACCAGATGAAAAAGAGGCCTGGAAAAATAAAAGTGAAAGCTATAATTTTTATGAGTCTAATATAAAGCAGGCCTGTGCTGTCGATAGTCTAGCAGAGCTTATCCCTGGTATTGAAAGGGGCACCTTTAAGCCTCCTGAAAGAATAACCACTGCTGAGAAAATAGTTTTAACTGATGTTGGTAGCTTTTTCAGACCTCATTACCAAATAAAAGATAGACTAGAGGAATTAAAAGCTGAAAAACGAGATATAACTTTGACTTTGAGCAGGGAGCGAGAAAGAATGACCGGGCTGGCCATTCATTATTACCTGGAACATATCTATCAGGGTGGAGAAGAAGAGAAGAAGACAGCTCGAAGGCAAACCTTAGCCAAGTATGGTAATATCTTAGGTGATGAATTGATTGCCCACTCCATTAAACGGGCAGAAAATTTTATTGCAGATAACCCCCGGTATTTTTCTGCTAACTGGGAGGTCTTTAACGAATACAAACCTTCCAGTCAAGAATTTAAAACAGAAGAGCAAGAGAAAACAGGGGGAAGAATTGATAAGCTGCTATTAAACCGGGAGCAGAAGAAGATAGTTATCCTTGACTATAAAAGCGGAGAAAGCAGTGATGAAGAGCAATTAAAAAGATACCGGAAGATGGTGAGGGAAGAGGTTGGAGATGATTTTGAAATAAGAGTGGAATTTCTTCATCTTTAGATTGTTGCTGAATGCTTTGGTGAGCTTGATAAAAGCCAGTTCTATTTCATTATATAATAATCTGACAATATTTTAGCAGATAAGTTGAATTAAATAACAATATGTGGTATAAATAAGATGATGAATTATTTATAAATACTATTAAGGATTATCTTGATTTTCTTATTATAAAACTAACTATTGCAAGGAGATGATAGCAATGAAAGATGTATCTTTGTATGAGGAAATTTTTGCCGCCGTTGATGGCGAAACTCAAGACCTGGGAGATGATGCCGACGAAGATACTCTTAGCAGTCTTTCCTTAAAATTTACCAGTAAAGTATCTAATTTAGAACAGATGTGTTATATAATGGAGAAAGTTTTACTAAGAAAGCCTTCTGATGCTACAGTCTATGCTGGTTTTCAGAAAGTTTCTCGGGCTAGAGCTATCTGGGATAGGTATCAAGAATTAGCAGATAATGTTGATAAAGTTTATTTGTTCGGAGAGAAGGATGACGATTTACCTCCCCATGAAGATATAGAATTTGTCTATTTACCTAAAAATCATCAAATGGTGAGGGAATGGTTTTTGGTAATTGACAAAAAAATTGGCTCTAATATGATGGTGGCCTATGATGAAGATGGTTTTGGAGTGGATGATTTAAAAAAAGACCGCAATTTTAAAGGAGCTAAGACCACCAAGCCAGAAATGATTGATAAAGCGGTTGATTTATTGCAGGATGTTATAGAAGATATTAATGGCTAATCAGAGATTTTATTAAGAGAAAAACCTCTTCCGGTAATTACTTTTACCCTGCCGGAAGAGGTTTTTATATATTTTTTTGCCTCTTATACTTAATTATTATAATTTTCTACTTCACAGAACATGGGATCTTCTTCTTTATCTTCGGGATGATTTTTATAATATTTGCCAAACAGGAATACCAGGACAGCTAAAACCAGATAACCTAAAGCAATATCATCAAAAAAGTAGAGCCCCAACTCTTCTCCATGCATGAAACCCAGACCTGTCAATAAATAGCCAAAGAGCATGACCACCCAGGATTTTGTCCACTCTCTTTCAATGACAAAGACTGTAAAAGCACCCCAGACCAGGCCAGTGAACATAGCCCCCTGGCCTAAAGCTTCAGCAGCGGGAAAATCAGCCGCAAAACCCTCCGGGTCTAATCCTAAAAAGTTAGTTGAAACAAAATCAGCCAGTACAGGAAACATGGCAATAACAGCTGCCGGTGCATGGCGTGAAGGAATTGAGACAAAGGCCTGTCCCACCATAGCTATACCAACGAATACCAGAATAGGTGCTA
>PWEJ01000118.1 GCA_003553485.1 Halanaerobiaceae bacterium
AATTCATTACCGCAGATTGTTTTGCTGTTAAAAAAAGATGGACAGGTGAAGCATATTAATGAGAAAGGAAGAGACTGGTTAAATGATATTAGCTTTAAGGCGTCAGAATATGAGAATGATAGACTTTATTCGGATCTGCTACAAAGTGCAGGATGTAATGAAAAAGATATAAAGACAATTGAAAAGAAAATGGCAAGATTATTTGAAGAGCAGGAAAAAGAGTTTGAGGAAAAAATTTTACTGGAAAGAACTGAAAACAGGCTCTGGTTTAAAATTAAGGCTAAAAGGTTTGAAGACCAGGTAATTATTACTATGGAAGATATAACAGAGTTAAAGAACATAGAAGAAAATTATAATTTAACTCAATTTTCTGTGGATAGTGCAGCCATAGGAATCTTTCAAATCAATCCAGCTGGTGAGTTTGAATACGTGAACGATAAAGTCTGTGAAATGTTAAATTACTCCCGGGAAGAATTAATTGGCATGAGAGTGAGCGATATTGACGTAAATTTCCCAGCAGCGGAAAGAGAAACTATCTGGAATAAAATCAAAAGAGACAAAGTTAATAAATTGGAATCCCGGCATCAGACCAAAGATGGCGAGATTTTCCCCGTCCAGATAACAAGTAAGTATTTAAAATATGGCGATAAAGAATATGAATTTGCTTTTGTGCAGGATATTACAGAAAGAAAAGAAATTTTAAACGAACTGCAAAGAAACCAGCGATTTCTTGAAAGATCTCAGCGTATTGCTAATCTGGGTAGCTGGGAATTGGATTTAGAAAGAAATGAATTGATCTGGTCTGATGAAGTTTATCGAATATTTGGCCTGCAACCCCAGGAATTTGAGGCTACCTATGAAGCTTTTTTGGCAGCTATTCATCCAGAAGATAGAGAAGCTGTGGATGAAGCCTATTCAAACTCTGTAGAACAGGAGAAAAATGGTTATGAAATAGAGCATCGGATTGTACGCAGGGATAACGGTGAGGTGCGATATGTCTGGGAAAAATGCGTTCATACTAGAGATGATGAAGGAAATATCATCCGTTCTTTAGGTATGGTGCAGGATATAACGGAGCGAAAAAAGGCCGAAAAAAAGTTGGAGGAAGCTAAAAAGAAAGCAGAAAAGGCCAGCAGGGCCAAGAGTGAATTTCTGGCCAACATGAGTCATGAGATTCGCACTCCCATGAATGCCATAACCGGATTGAGTGAGCTGTGTCTCAATGAAGACCTGGCAAAAGAAAAGCGAAATAATTATCTTAAGAGAATAAATGCTTCCTCAGAGTATCTTCTTACCATCATAAATGATATCTTAGATTTATCAAAAATTGAAGAGGGAAAAATAGAACTTAAAGAAAGAGTATTTGATCTGGATGAGGTATTAGAGCAGGTCTGGCTAATAGTTGCTGAAAGAGCTAAGAAAAAGCCAATAGAGGTTCTTTTTTCTCGTCCACTGACAATTCCCAACAAACTGATTGGTGACAAAGATCGTTTGACTCAAATTTTAACCAATCTGATCAAGAATTCAATTAAATATACCGACTCCGGTGAAGTTGTCATTAAGGTAAAGATGAAGGAGCAGGATGAAAACAGTGTTATCTATCAATTTGCCATTGAAGATACCGGACCGGGGATTCCCCCGGCAAAACAAAAGGAGATTTTTAAGCGGTTCAGTCGGGCGGAAAAATCCACCCTGGCCGGAAAAGGAGGTGCTGGCCTGGGACTTACCATATCCAGGCAACTGGTGGAGATGATGAAGGGAGAGATCTGGCTGGAGAGCGAAGTAGGAGAGGGAAGCATCTTTTACTTTACTGCTGAATTTGGATTAACTGAAGAAGAAGATGAGTTCATCAGTGCCCCACCAAAACTGGAGGACCTTAAAGTATTGGTAGTCGATGATAACTCCTCGGCTCAGAAAATCAGTGGAGAATATCTCAAGGCTCTTGGATTTCAGCCAGAAGCAGTTCCTGAAGGCAAGAAGGCTTTAGAAGAGTTAATTAAAGCAGATCAGGAGGAGAATAGAAATGATTATAAGCTGGTGTTAATGGACTGGAAGCTGCCGGGCCAAAATGGTTTAGATATAACTAAAATGATTATGGAGAAGTTAGAGCTTAAGGTTAAGCCTAAAATCATATTAGTCTCAGCCTATGATAAGGAAGAGATTATGAGGGAACCGGGCTCTGAGCATATTTCATCTTATCTCACCAAGCCCTTTAGTCCCTCAAGTCTATTTGATGCTGTGATGGATGTCTTTGGCTACTCGGGTCGGGATATAGCCAAAGAACAGGAGCGAAAACTAACAGAACAAGAGTTAATGGCAGTTAATAATAACAAAATTTTATTAGTGGAGGACAATGAGACCAATCGGGTCTTAGCTCAGGAGATATTAGAAAGCTATGATTATGAGGTTGAGGTTGTAGAAGATGGGAAAAAAGCTCTGGATAGAGTAAAAAGAAAGCAATATGACTGTGTTTTAATGGATATTCAACTGCCGGATCTTGATGGTTATGAAGCCACTCGCAAGATAAGAGAAGAGCTAAAGCTTTTAGATCTGCCAATTATAGCATTGACAGCCAGTGTTATGGATAAACACTATACAAAAGCAGAGGAAGTTGGCATGAACGGAGTGATAGCTAAACCTATTGATATTGAGAGTATGCTGACCAAGATAAAAGAGATCATTAGCAAGAGCAAAAATAAAGGTAAAGCCAGAACAGAAACCCGCCTGCAATCAGAGAAAGAAAAGGGAGTTGCTGAAAAAGAGATTAAAGAGCTATCCGATCTTAAAACAATAAATGTAGAAAAGGCTTTAAAGCGTTTAATGGGTAATGAAAAAGTTTTGAGAAAGGTTTTAAAAAGCTTTGCCCAGGATCAGCCCGGATTAAAAGAAAGACTAGGGCAGGCTCAGCAAAGATCTGACTATGAGACAATAAAGAGCCTTGCCCATGAGATTAAAGGCTCAGCCGGTAATATTGGAGCAGAAGAATTGCAGAGAAAAGCAGCAGATTTAGAGAAAAAACTGAGCCGAAGAGAGAAATCACTAACTAAAGCAGAGATTGAGCAGCTAGAAAAAATGATGGAAGATCTAGAGCAGGAAATGAAAAAAGTTGCCAGGGAAATAGAAAAAATGGACTAAAGAAATATAAAGCCTAACTCCCCCCAGACAGGGTGTGAAAGGGGGGAGTTTCACCAATGCTTACATCACATTGGTGACCCTAAGTTGTGAGCATTTTTTAGCCTGAAGATTGCCTTATTCCTTGTTTTTAATATCTACTCCACTAAAAATAGTCAGACAGCTAACTGACAAGACCTTGGGATTTGGTATATCCTTATTCGTTCTGGTTAAGTTATCCCAGCCTCCAAAAATTGGTATGCCCTTGACAATGACCTGCCAGTCTTCGGGCACATAGATCTCTGCTCCCCCAAAAAGAGTAAAAACATCGAGGCGAGCCTCAGCTTCATAAATATTTGCCCTGCTTAAATCTATATCAGTGCCTCCAAAAATGGTGATTGAACTCCCACCCTTAAATTTATCTGAAATCACATTATATTGACCTCCAGAAAATATGTTAAATACATTTAATTTTTCCCTGTCCATTTCTCTGCCTTTACTTTTGCTATCGAAAAGCAGACTAATTCCAATTAAGATAAATATTACTGGCCAGAAAGAGATATAATCAGCGGCAGCAATGAAGTCCAGATTATTGAATTGAAAAAATAACCCAATGGTTAAAACAATGAGCCCGCCCATTCTGCCAGCTGGATTGGTTAATAAATTATAAACACCGGCAAAGATCAAGACTAAAGGCCAATAGGTGGAAATTATCTCTCCAATACCAATCTCAACAACTCCAGCATTATTTAAGATTATTAATCCGCCCAGTAGAATCAATAAAATACCAAAAATCCTGCTCTTGCTCATGAGATCCCCTCCATATTTCTTTTAGTTGCAGTATATAGCTATTTTCAAAAAATGTCAACAAAAGCGGTATGAAATTTTAACTAAAACGAAAGCTGACATTGAAGATTGAAAAAACAAATTTGTAGACTTTAATCGACAAATATGTTACTATGTAGCTAATAAATATAAAAAAATATAAGTTCTGATTATTATTATAAATTATTATAAATGTTCAGGGCTAATTTTAATTTCACATCTCTGTTTATGTCTTATATTAGCAGGGTTTTCCTTATTTTTATCACGCAGATTAAACTTTTTGATATGTGGGGTTGATTGCGGGAGATAAAAATTGAAAGAAAAGAGGAACCATTATGAAAAATAAAATAGATATTCAACCAGGGAAGAAACTGCCTCCAACTATATCAGTGAACTGGCAGCAGCTAGTGGATACTGCAGCCAGTCTTTTTTCTCTGCCGGCAGTTTTAATAAAGCAGACAAAAAAACCCTATATAGAAATATTCAAAGCCAGCAGCAACCTCGATAATCCCTATGAAGAAGGAGCTAGAGAACTTTTGGTGGGGCTTTACTGCGAAAAGACAATTGTTAAGGGCGGGAAGCTTGAGATTACTGATGCCCTTTCTGAAGGCTGGCCCGTGGATAACTCCGATATTGAGCTTGGGATGATCTCTTATTTAGGACTGCCAATTTACTGGCCTGACGGAGAGACTTTTGGCACCCTCTGTGGGTTGGATAAAGATAAGCGGTTCTTTACTTCCTTAGAAAAGCAAGTCTTTTTCCTGATAAAGAAAGTATTAGAAAGCGATCTTTTGGCTTGCTTTCAGCAGGAAGAGCTAAATAAACTCCTTGAAAAAAGTGAGGAAGAGCATAAAAAAATTTTGCGGAGCAAGAAAGTTTTAAAAGAGGCGGAGAAAACAGCCCATGATAAACTTAAGGCACGGGTAAGAGAGCTTGATTGCCTCCACGAAATTTTTCAGTTTTTAGCCGATAATAACCTGGAGTTGTCGGAGATAATGAAGCGCACTGTCAGGCTTTTACCTATTTACTTTAAACAGGCGAAAACAGCTCGATTTAAAATTATCTTTCGAGGTGAAGAGTATAAGTCGCAGGTTGATGACAGCATACCCTATGATGAGTTTCAGGTCCCACTTAAAGCCCGGAGTGAAGTTGCGGGTCACCTTTCTTTACATTGCTGTCAGATTAAAGAGCAGCTAAGTGGAGAAAATCTCCAGAGCTCTGATATTTCACCAGAGGAGAAAAACTTTCTTACGACTGTGGGCAATGAGCTCACTAGAGTTATAGAAAAAAAGGATTTAGAGGCTCAACGGGAAGCTGATAATCGCAGATTAAACAGTATTCTCAATTCCCTGAGCGCCAATATCTGTGTCTTAAATCCAGCGGGTGAGATTAGTAATGTTAATCAGTCCTGGCTTAATTTTGCCCGGAATAACGGGGCAAGGATGACTGAGGTTACTCCAGGAGTTAATTACCTGGCTATATGTTATCAGGCCAAGGGCGAAGAAAGAGGACAGGCTTTAGAATTTGCCCGGGGTATTGAAGCGGTTATGGAAGGAAAGACCGACTTTTTTGAGCTGGAATACTCCTGCCATTCTTCAGCAAAAAAGCGCTGGTTTTTGGGGAGAGTTACTCCTCAGGCTGGCTCAGATAAAAAAGACCGCCGCGGGGTTGTAATAGCTCATGAAAATATTACAGAGCAAAAAAAGCGGCAGCAGCAGATCCAATACTTAAGTTTTCACGATAATTTGACCGGTCTTTACAACAGTGCCTTTTTTGAACAGGAGTTAAAAAGACTTGATAGCAATAGAAAACTTCCTCTGACCATAATGTTAGCTGATATCAACGGTCTGGAGGTTATTAATGCCAGTTATGGTCGCGCTAAAGGCGATGAAATTTTGCAGCAGGCAGCAGAGCTGCTGCAAAATTCTTTGCGTCGAGAAGATATTATTGCCCGCTGGGGAGGAGATGAGTTTGTTCTCTTGTTGCCCAGGACCGACAAAGAGAGGGCGCAGGCTATTTATGAAAGAGTTAAAGCTCAGTGTGAGCTTACCAGCGATAATGAGATACCACTTTCTTTAGGCCTGGGCTATGCTATAAAAAAAGCACCGCAGAAAAATACCAGAGATGTTATTAAAGAAGCTGAGCAGGATATGCAGCATAATAAACTCTTAGAGAGTTCCAGCAGCAAAAATAAAATCATCCGCAATCTATTAACTATTCTAGGCACAAAAAGTGATGAAACAGAGGAACATGCGATGCGTATGATCAATCTAGCTCAAAAGCTAGGGAGAAGACTCAATCTTCCCAATCATAAACTAAGTGACCTGGCCTTATTGGCCTCGCTCCATGATATCGGCAAGACCTTTATTCCTGAGGATATATTAAAGAAGCCAAATAAATTAAACGATGATGAATGGAAAATCATGCAAGAACATCCTGCTAAAGGAGCGGAGATAGCAGCTGCCTGCGAGGAGTTTGCCGGTATAGCTGAAGCTATCAGGGCTCATCATGAAAAGTGGGATGGCAGTGGATATCCTGATGGCCTAAAAGGGGAAGGGATACCATATTTAGCCCGTGTTATTACTATCATTGATGCCTTTGATGTTATGACCAGTGAGCGGGTTTATAAAAGCGCTATTACTGTTGAAGAAGCTCTGGCTGAGATTAAAAGCTGTGCCGGCAGCCAGTTTGACCCGGACTTAGCAAAGATCTTTGCTGAAGTAATGGAGGAATAACCGCGGTCTAAAAAATATTTGCAAAAAAATTTTGCACAAATTAAACAATTAGTCGACAAAATTAATTAGTTGATGTTATAATATTAATAATACTACATATTTGCTAATTGGACCTTTATTTATAGAAAGGAAGTAATAACTTAATGAATAAATTCAAAGTACCAGAATACAATTTACCCGCTGATTTTATCTTTGGAGCAGCCACCTCTTCCTATCAGATTGAAGGAGCCTGGGATAAGGATGGCAAAGGAGAGTCAATCTGGGATCGTTTTTGTCATCAGAAAGGAAATGTATTAAATGGTGAGACAGGCGATGAGGCCTGTAACCATTATAATCGTTTTAAAGATGATATAGCTTTAATGAAGGAGTTAAATTTAGATTCATATAGATTTTCAATCTCCTGGCCCCGCATTTTTCCAGAGGGGCATGGTGAGGTTAACCAGGCCGGGCTGGACTTTTATAAAGAGCTGGTAGATGAATTAGTAAAAGCCGGGATTGAGCCTGCCGTCACCTTATATCACTGGGATTTGCCTCAGGCTCTTCAGGAAAAGGGTGGTTGGGAAAATAAAGAAACAGGTGATTATTTTGTTGAATATGCCGAGCTTATGTTTAAAGAATTAGGTGATAAGGTAAATAGATGGATAACCCATAATGAACCCTGGGTTGTGTCTTTTTTAGGCAATTATTTTGGAGAACATGCTCCTGGCAAAACTGATTTAGCTATCGCAATTAAGATAGCCCATAATCTATTGCTCTCTCATGGTAAAACAGTTAAAAAATTTAGAGAGCTGAATATTGCCGGTGAAATTGGCCTCACTTTAGACCTGCATGCAATTTATCCAGCCAGTAAGACTGCTCAAGACATTGAAGCAGCTCAACTGGCGGATTCCTTTTCTAATCGCTGGTTTTTAGAGCCGATCTTTAAAGGCAGATACCCCAAGCGGCTTTTAAATAAATATCAAAATAATTTTGCCCTGCCGGAAATAGCAAGTGGAGATATGGAGCTTATCAATCAGGAAATTGATTTTTTGGGCATAAATTATTATACCAGACATGTCATCAGGGCAGAGGAAATATCAGATGATCTTTTTAATTATAGACAGGAAAAAATGATCGGCAACCCCCATACAGAGATGGGCTGGGAAGTTTATCCTGATGGCCTTTATGATGTGTTAGTTCAAATAAAAGAGGAATATACTGCTAAACCACTTTATATAACTGAAAATGGCCGGGCCAGTGATGATAAACTCGATGAATATAATAGAATAAATGATAAAGATAGAATAGATTATTATGCCAGTCACCTTAAAGCCATAGAGCGGGCGGTTAAGAGTGGCGTGCCGGTGGCAGGTTATTATGCCTGGTCTTTAATGGATAACTTTGAATGGGCCTGGGGTTATAGCAGGCGGTTTGGTTTGATTTATGTTGATTTTGCCACTCAGGAGAGGTTTTTTAAGGATAGTGCCCGATGGTATAAGGAAGTAATAACTCAAACATAATATAAAACTGGAGGGAAGTGAGAGCATGTTTGCCAAAATGAAAGGGCTGCTGGAAGTCGAGGGCCTTAATTATGGTGATGTGAGATATGAGAAAAATGACTTTGTCACCATAAGTTATGAAAACCAGGAATTAAAAAAGTTAAGTAGCAATCAGCGTGAAGGGGGCCATGTCAGAATTTATCAGCAGGGTTGTAAAGGGGTGAGCTCATTTACTGATTTTAATGAGGCTAAAAAAGATATTATAGAATTGAGCTCAGCCAATCAAAAAGCTTCTAAATTTAAAGAGCACAAGATTAAGCTGAAGGATACTGAGGTCTATAAAGATAAGGTTTTAGTTGAGCCTGACCATGACCCCAGGAAGGTAAGTTTACGGGAGAAAAAAGAATTGCTGGAAAGTTATAATAATCTAGCTTTAAAGCAGGATAAAGTGATTAAAACCGAGTTTTCCTATCAGGAGATTTATTCCCGCAAAAAGTTTGTCAATCTTGCTGGAACTGAACTGGAATACGACCTTTTGGGTTGCTATATAGGCGGGAGAGTTTATGCCAAGAAGGATGACGTAATACAATCAAAGAGGATAGCCTTTGGTGCCTATCCCGAATTTTCTAATTTATTAGACCGGGAAGAAGATTTATTAAAAGAGATTGAGATTTTACAGCAGCTGGTTGAGGCTCGCCCCATTAGTGCCGGCAGTTATCCCGTTATACTTAATCCTGATCTCAGCTCGGTATTTATCCATGAAGCCTTCGGTCATCTGTCGGAGGCCGATGGCATTGAAAATAATCCTGAGTTTCGAGAAAAACTTGAGCTGGGCAGTAAAATTGGACCGGATATTTTAACAGTAATTGATGATCCCGGTCTTAAGGGGAAACCAGGTTATTATCAATACGATGATGAAGGACAAAGGGCCCGAAAGACTGAACTCATTAAAGATGGATATCTAAATGGTCGCCTTCATTCCAGGGAAACAGCGGCAAAATTCGGGGAAGAATTAAGCGGTAACATGAAGGCAGTGGATTGTCACTTTACCCCAATAATTAGAATGTCAAATATATTCATTGCTCCAGGAGAAGCAAAACCGGAAAAATTATTTGCTACCGTTGATGATGGCTACTATCTGGTCAACAGCCGTGGCGGTCAGACTACTGGAGATCAATTTACCTTTGGAGCGGAATATGGTTATAAGATTGAAAAGGGTGAGAAAAAGGAAATGGTTAGAGATATAAATATAAGTGGAGAGCTCTTTGCCACTTTGAAGAGGATTGATTTGATTGCCGATGATCTGGAGTTTTCCGAAATTGGTGGCTGTGGAAAGGGTAGTCCCATGCAGCTTAATAGATTTTCTGGCAAAGGAGCGCCTCATGTTAAAATTTCCCAGGTTAATATTGGAGGGGTTTAAATGAAAATCAAAGAGGAATTAAAGAATAATTTTGACCAGGCCGAACTTTTGCAGGTCAAAGAGGAGAATTTTAAAATATCATTAGAAAACTGGGACCTTCAGGATTTAGAGCAAAACAACTTACAAAAAAATAGTCTTAGAGTTATTAATAATGGCAAGCTGGGAAGTAATACAAGCTTTGGGGATATAAAAGAATCATACCACGGTCTTTTGGCTGGAGCAGAAAAATCCGCTGAATTTGGCGATGAAGCAATTATTGATTTTTCCGATAAAAAATGCCAGGCCTTTAAAGCGGAAGAGAAAAATAATTATCAGCAGGTTTCAGCTGCCGAAATGCTTGATTTTATTGAAGAGTTAAAACAACATATGGAAGATATCGCCAGTGACCTGACCCTCTTTATCAATTTAGAGAAGGAATATCTGGAACAGGATATCTATACAACCAGTCAGGGGGAGCTCGCTGACAATAAAACTAACTTTTCTCTCTCCGTTTTTGCTCCAATACCAGGAGGAGGTTCAGGTTTGGGGCGGGCCTTTATCCAACCGGAGTTTTTCTCAGAACTACCGGAAGAAGAGTTAGAGCTTTTTGCTAGAGATCATAAAAAGTCGCGAGAGGTCTCCTGCCCTAGAACTGGCAAATATCCAGTTATTTTCACTCCCCGGGCCCTTTACTTTTTCTCGGTTTCGCTGGTAGAGGGGATTAGTGGAGCCAATATTTATCAAGAAACATCACCTTTAATAGATAGGCTGGGCGAAAAAATATTTTCGGATAAATTATCGGTGCTGGAAAATCCGTTAATGGAAGAAGCAAATGGCAGACGAAAATTTGATGATGAGGGCATTCCAACGCAAAAACAGCTCATAATAGACGAAGGAAAACTAAACTCCTATATCTATGACCTCGAACATGCTGCTAAACTCGATAAAACTTCTACCGGCAATGGAGTTAAAAGAACCCTCTTTGGTTCCGGAATTGATACTCCCGTCCGACCGGCCTTGATAAATCCCGTTATAAAGCCAGGAACATCCAGCCGGCAGCAGATGATTGAGAATTTAGAGGAAGGAATTATGGTTGAAAATATTATTGGTTTTCATTCCTCGAATTATGAGCAGGGTCATTTTTCCGTTCAGGCCCAGGGCTTTCATGTCAGAAAGGGAGAACTTGTAGGAAGGCTAGAGGATGTCATGATTGCCGGCAATATTTATCAAGATTTTAAAGAGGGAGTTGAAGTAGGAGAAAAGCTTTACCCCGGCTATTTTGGCTATTATCCTTATTTGCTAGTAGAGGATATTCAAATAACCGGTGAATAAGAGCTTTAAAGTTAATATAACTTTGCTAAAGGAGCTGGCCTATTAAGGTCAGTTCTTTTTTTATAGCTAATCCCGATAAAATTATAACCATGATAGTGAATTATTTATCAAAAAGGATTTTAAGTATTTGTGTTTAATAACTATTATTAGAGATTAATAAAATTAAACAGCGTTCTATAATATTGAACAAAACGACATGATGAAATTTTTAAATTGGGTTTGGGGGGATAACATGAGTAAATCTGGTTATAAAATTAAATCTGTTGTTAAGGCTATGAAAGTATTAGAGCAGTTTAAGGAGAAAAAAGAGCTGGGTACTACTGACCTTTCAAAAAAACTGGACATTCCTAAATCAACAATGTTTAATATTTTATATACCTTTACAGAGTTGGGATATATTCAACAAACTAAATATGATAAATATAAGCTGAGCACTAAAATCTTTGAATTAAGTCAATCGATAGAATATGATTTGAGAAATGAGGCCAAACCTTATTTAAGAAAACTATCTGAGGCCACTAGAGAAACAATAAACCTGGTCCTTCACATGGAAGAAAAAGTTCTTTATACTGAGAAAGTTGAATCCCAGGAACCTATTAATATTAATACCAAGATAGGCAAGAAAGAGGATATCTACTGTACAGCAGTAGGCAAAGCTATTTTAGCATTTTTAAAACAGGATAGACAGGAAAAAATTTTTGAAAAGATCACCTTTCATTCTCATACACCCAACACCATTACTGATCTTGAAGATTTAAAAGAGGAAATTATAACAATCAAAAATCGCGGTTATGCAGTGGATAATGAAGAGTTTGCCAGAGGGGTGAAGTGTGTGGCTGCACCAATTTTTGATTACAAGGGAGATCCCATTAGTGCCGTTAGTATAACTGGGCCTGCAGAGAGAATGGACTCAAAAGGGATTGAAAGACTAGCTTCATTGGTAAAGGAGAATGCCATGGATATTTCTAATGTACTTGGCTTTGGCAGTTAGGGTGATGTCGTAACACCTTCTACGGCAGTCAAATTTAAAAAGAGTAATTCAAATTATTTATATTTTCTCTAAAATTTCAGAAAATTAATAACAAAAATAAAATTTAGCAGGCTTTATTTATGTAGCAAGGTTATTAACAAAATTCATGCAAAAGAGGTGTTTTAATTGACAGCCAGGAAAACCATTTTGGATTTTCGCAGAATGAAGAAGATGAAAGAGAAAGTCTCCTGGGTTACAGCCTATGACTTCCCCATGGCGTCCTTTGCTGAACAGGCCGGTATTGATATGATTCTGGTAGGCGATTCACTGGGTATGGTGGTAAAAGGCTACTCAGGTACTATTCCAGTTACCATGGAAGACTGTCTTTCCCACTGTCAGGATGTAAGAAGAGGGGCTCCAAAAACCTTCTGTATTGGAGACATGCCATTTATGTCCTATCAGGTTTCCTTTCAAGAGGCAGTGGCTAATGCCGGTCGTTTTCTGAAAGAGGCTGATATGGATGCCATTAAACTGGAAGGAGGACGTCGAGTTTGTGAGCAGATTCGTGCCATTACTGATGCCGGGATTGTTGTTTTTGGACATATTGGATTAACTCCCCAAAGCTCCGGGCAAATGGGAGGATTTAAGGCCCAAGGGCTCCATGTAGAGAGTGCCAGAGAACTCATAAAAGATGCTATTGCGGTAGAAGAGGCTGGCTGTGAGGCTTTATTGGTCGAAGCTATTCCTCCTAGAGTAACTGAATTTATTACAGATAAACTAGATATACCGGTATATTCAATTGGGGCTGGACTTCCCTGTGACGGTCAACTGCTTATTTGTGGAGATATGCTGGGAATGTTTGAATCCTTCACGCCCAAATTTGTTAAAAAGTATGCCAATCTGGCTAATATCGTGATTGAAGCCTTTACAGAATATATCCAGGAAGTAAAAGCAGGAGAGTTCCCCACTGAAGAGCATGTATATAATATAAAAGAATCTGAAGAGGCTTTTCAAAGTTTATTTAGAGAATTTGAGTAATAGGGAGGTTGTTATGGATAAAATTAAGACCGCTATTATCGGTCCCGGCCTAATAGGAACTGATTTAATGTATAAAATAATTAATAAAGGAAAATATCTTAAGCTTGACACCATGGTCGGTATTTATCAGGATTCAAAAGGGTTGCAGAAAGCAAAGAGGCTGGGTTTTAATACAACTGCCAAGGGAATCATGGATATTATTAAGAGAGAAGATATTATGATCTACTTTGATGCTACAGGAGCAGGGCCTCACGCAAAAATTAATGCTCCAGCAGCTAAAAAAGCCGGTAAAATTATTATTGACCTGACCCCGGCTGCCCTTGGACCATATATAGTTCCAGCAGTTAATTTTGGTGACCCTTTAGCTGAGAAGAATGTCAACCTGGTAACCTGTGGCGGACAGGCCACTGTTCCGATAGTTTTTGCTATCGATCAGGCTGTGGGAGTCGATTATGCAGAAGTAGTTGCTTCTACTGCAAGTCCAGCTGCCGGACCGGGAACCCGAAAAAACATTGATGAATATACCAGGACAACCAAAAAGGCTTTGGAGATGGTAGGAGGAGCTGACAGAGCAAAAGCTATTATAACCTTGAATCCGACTAAACCTCCAATAAAAATGAAAAACACCATTTATACCAGAGTAAAGAAGCGAAATCCTGAAGCAATCAAAAGAGCTGTTGATAAGATAGTTGAGCAAGTTAAAAAATATGTTCCTGGTTATAATTTGAAGATTGAACCGGAGCTTGATGGTGATATTGTGACCACTGTTATAGAGGTAACAGGAGCCGGTGATTATCTGCCAGAATATGCAGGAAATCTCGATATAATGACAGCAGCAGCTTTAGAAACAGGAGAACTATTTGCAGAAAAAATTTTAAAAGGAGAAGTTAATTATGACTAAAAATTTTGTTAGAGTTATAGATACTTCTTTAAGAGATGGAATGCATGGGGTGAACCATAGTTTTTCCCCGCAGGATATGGCAGAGATTGCTTCAGCCCTGGAAAGGGCGGAGGTTGATACAATTGAAGTTGGTCATGGTGATGGCTTGGCAGGTAGCTCAATAAATTATGGACTGGCATCTGCATCAGATGAAAAATATTTGCGGGCAGTCAAACAAAAATTAGCGGGAACCAGATTAGCAGTACTGCTATTGCCAGGAATTGGAACAGTGGAAGAGTTGAAAAAGGCCAGCAACCTGGGAATAGATGTTGTTAGGGTGGCTACTCATGTTACTGAAGCTGATGTTTCTGAGCAGCATATGAAAATTTCCAAAGATTTAGGTCTGGAAGTAATGGGATTTTTGATGATGTCTCATACCCGGGGGCCAGAGGTAATAATCGAAGAAGGGAAAAAGATGGAGAGCTATGGAGCAGATGTGGTTTATGTAGTCGACTCTGCTGGTGCCCTGACCCCTGATGCAGTTCGAGTTCGAGTGGAAGCTTTATTAGAGAATCTTGAAGTTGAAGTGGGTTTTCACGCTCATAATAACCTGGGACTTGGAGTTGGTAATACTCTGGCTGCTGTAGAAGAAGGAGTAAGAATAGTAGATGGTTCTTTAGCAGGATTGGGAGCAGGGGCTGGAAATGCCCAGACTGAAATTCTAATAGTAGCTTTAGAAAAGATGGGCTACGAAACTGGAGTAGATATTTTTAAAATAATGGATGCTGCAGAAGATGTCGTTAAACCCAAATTGAGCAGATTACCCAGAGTTGACAGGGATGCAATTACTTTAGGATATTCCGGAGTATACTCCAGCTTCCTACTTCATGCTAAAGAAGCAGCTCACAAGTTTGGTATAGATTCGCGAGATATTTTAGTTGAACTCGGAAAAAGAGAGGCGGTGGGAGGGCAGGAAGACTGGATATATGATGTTGCTTATGAGCTGGCTAAAAAACTTTAATGAGAAGCAGATTCTTAATCAATACCCCTCTGTTAGCATAAAGACAATATGAACTGTTTATTGCAATAAATAATTGAGGAGGGGATAATAGCTTTGTTTTTGCTAACAACTTTCAAATCAGGAGATACAACAATTTAAGAGGAGGAATACAAATGAGAATTTTCAAGAGTATGTTAGTAGTTATATTGGCTTTTTCATTAATTTTGACCTTTTCAGTTGCTACAGTCAGTTCAGCTGCAGAATTTACTTTTACTCACGGCACCCATACCTCGGCCGGTTCTCTGATTGGAGAAGCAGGACAGAAGTTTAATGATTATGTTGAGGAGTTAACCGGTGATAGGATAAAAATGAACTTTTATCCCGGGGGACAATTTGGTGGAGCGGTAGCTCACATTGAACAGATGCAGGCTGGGGCAATCGATTTTAACACCGATGTAGTTGAATGGTATGGACGATGGAATAAAGATTTTAATATCTTTGGCTGGGGCTTTGCCTTTGAAGATGATGAACACTTCCAAAGATTTATAAATTCAGAAAGATTTAATACTATGAAAGAAGAAATGCAAGAAAATAATAATGTCCGAATATTAAATGTTGTTCCTACTGAACCGAGAATTTTCTTTTCTCGCAACCCTATAGAGGGAGTCGAAGACCTGCAGGGGATCACAATGAGAGTTCCTGAAATTGAAGCCTATTTAAAAGTATGGGAAGGATTAGGAACCAATCCGGCTCAAATTCCCTGGGGAGATCTTTACACCAGTCTGCGGACAGGTGTTGTCGATGCAGCTGAGGGCCCTCTAACACTTAGTTATGAAGATAGATTGCATGAAGGTGGTTCTTATGTTTATCTAACCAATCATATAATCAACTCTGTGAGTTTTGCTATGAGTGAAGATAAGTTTCAATCATTACCTGATGATTTAAAAGAAAAAGTAGAAGAAGCGGCTATTTTAGCCGGTGAATGGGCAATGGAGAGAAGTGCTGTAATGGTAGAAGAGTTTATTGAAAGATATAAAGAAGATGGAGCTAATGTCTCAGAACTCGATGTTGAAGAGTTTCAAAATAAATTGCTGGAAATAGTTCAAGAAGTAGAAGATGATGGTCTATGGAATCAGGGTTTATTCATGGAGGTACAGGAGGTCCAATAATTTTTTTTCATCAAGTATTTAACTGATTATTAAAAGCTAGAGGGATGAGAAGTTATATTCTAATAATCTTTGAATTAATAATTCTCATCCCTCCCCCCTATACCGCTAAATTTTGCTGGCCCTGTCTTTAGAAACTGGTTATCCTATTTTTACTAGCTCTAAAACCTTATGCTTTTAAATCTCAAGTAGATAACACAGGAGGAGAGCTATCTGATGGAAGGTATATTATTTTATTATAAAAAATTAATAAAGTTCTTTGGCTTTATTGAGAAAACATTTGGTATCGTTTTATTAATATCCATTGTGGTGATTATGAATGCCCAGGTTTTTATGAGGTATATCATTCGTAATCCGATAATCTGGGCTGAAGAGTACTTGATATATGCTTTTATAGTGGGTGTTTTTATTGGAGCTTCATATGGCTATAAAGAAAAGAGGCATACAGCAGTAATGACGTTCATAGAACTACTCCCTGAAAAAGGAAAATATTATTATGTTATAATTAAAAGTATTTTGGTTGTTTTTGCCTGTATCTTTTTATTTATAGGGGCTCTAACTGCCTTTAGGATAGAAGCCGCTCAGACTTCAATTACCCTACCAATAACACTGCCCAGATATGTTACCTTTTCAGGGCCAGTCCTTTATTGTACCATCTCAATTTCAATTACGGCAATCTATGATATCTTAGAACTAATATTTCAAAGCAGGAAAAATTTACAGGATAAACTATATGAACAAACAATGTGACTCCTCTGTATTTAGGGATAGTTTATTGAGAAAGGAGACCTGGATTAATGCCTATTTATATTTTGCTTTTATTGTTTCTGGTTTTAGTATTAATTGGAATACCAGTGGGATTTTCTATGATTTTGAGTAGTGCTTTATATATTTTACTGGAAGGACAATTATCGTTGTTTATAATTGCTCAAAGAATCTCCAGCGGTCTTGATAGTTTTCCTTTTTTGTCTATTGCTCTATTTGTATTAGCTGGAGAAATTTTTAATAGATCAGGTATTGCCAGAAGAATTTTTGATTTTGCCATGAGTGTTTTTGGTCACTTCAAGGGAGGTATGGGCCAGGTAAATATAGTAGCTTCAATTATTTTTGCCGGAATGTCAGGAGTCGCCCAGGCTGATGCTGCCGGTCTGGGAACAATTGAAATTGAGGCTATGGTCGAAGAAGGTTATGACCCTTCTTTAGCTGCTGCTATTACCTCGGCCTCTTCAATAATCGGCCCCATAATTCCTCCCAGCGTTATAATGATTATTTTTGCCTTAGTAGCTCGGGTTTCACCTGCCATAATGTTTGTTGGAGGCATTATCCCCGGTGTTATAATGGGTTTGAGTTTAATGGCAATGGTTTATATTAGATCTGCAACGGGCAAAATCAATGCTCCCTCCCGCCCTAAAGCTTCTTTTTCAAGAGTTAAAGAAACCTTTATAAGAGCATTGCCTGCAATTATTGCCCCTGTCCTCTTAGTAGTTGGTCTGTTGTCAGGTGTTGCCACTGTTAGTGAATTGGGTGCTCTGCTAGTATTATATGGAATAGTCTTAGGCTATCTTTATGGCGAATTTAACTTGAAAACGATATTTATCTGTTTTAGAAATGCTCTAGTGATTTATAGTGTTATTACTTTTATTATAGCTGCTGCTGTTCCCTTTGGCTGGCTGGTTGCAGCCCGGGGACTACCTGCAATTCTAGCAAATTTCATGCTCTCCTTAACTGAAAATTATTATTTAATATTACTATTAATGAATATTTTATTTTTAATAGCTGGAGCTTTTGTAGAAACAACAGCACTGGTTTTAATGATAACTCCAATATTCCTGCCCATAGTTGTTGGCCAACTGGGTTTAAACCCGGTGCACTTTGGTTTGATCTTAATTGTTAATCTCTTGATTGGAGCAAATACACCGCCCTTCGGGGTCTGCCTATTTATTGTTCAGGAGATATCGAAAGCTCCCTTTGAAAAAATTGTCAAAGAGATTGTTCCTTTTTTAATTCCCTTAGTTGTAACACTGCTCTTAGTTACCTTCTTCCCGGCTTTAACATTATTTTTACCAGAATTTTTTGGCTTAATATAAAACAGATAATAAATTATAGGGGGATTGCCAATGCTATCCTACAGGCAAAAGATGCTAAAAACAATAAAAGGAGAGGAAATAAAAGAAATTCCCTTTGTGCCAAGACTAGATAACTGGTATATGGCTAATAAATTAAAAGGAACTTTGCCAGCAAAATATCAGAAAGCAACTTTAATGGAAATAACCAGAGATTTAAATGTTGGTTTCCATGCTGTTATGCCAGACCTTCAGGGCTATCAGGATCCCCTGGATGATGTTGATAGAGCTTTAGGGATTTGGAGGGTCAGGGATTTACCCTATCGAATTATCCTTAATGGGGTGCAGAGGAATGTATTTTATGAGGATGATGAAAGAGTTGTAGAGTACCTTACACCTTATGGGAAAGTCAGGGCCCGAACCAGGTATAGCCAGAAAGCAAGAGAAGCTGGAATTACAATTACTGATATTCTTGAAAGATTAATCAAAGATGAAGATGATTTTAAAGCAGTAGCTTATATCTATGAAAACGCAGAAGTTTTGCCCCAGTATGATTTATTTCAAGAAAGAGTAGACCAGATTGGGGAACGCGGTCTTGCAGTGGCTTTAGTAAATTTTGCTGCTTCTCCAATGCATGCAATCCATAGATACCTCATGAAATTTGAAGATTTCTTTATAAAGCTTATGGAAGAGCCAGAAACCTTTGAATCATTAGTAGCAAAAATTCAGGGTTTTTATGATAAATTATTTGCAGTTGCTGTTAATTCTCCGGCAGATATTATCTTTTTAGGAGCTAACTATGATAGAAATATCACCCCACCTCCCTTTTATGAAAAACATATTTTACCCTCTTTGCAAAAATATTCTAAGAAAATAAAAGAACAGGGCAAATATCTGTTATCACATACAGATGGGGAGAATGACGGGCTGTTAGAATTATATAACAAAAGTGGCATAGACATTGCCGATTCTGTCTGTCCAGCCCCAATGACTAAACTTCCTTTTATGGAGTATAAAAAAGTCTTAAATAATAATATAACCATTTGGGGAGGCATACCATCAGTTGCAGTCTTAGATAATTCTATGTCCGAATATGATTTTGATAAATTTATTGATAACTTCTTTTCTGAACAGATTGATGATGGCAAGCAGATAATTTTGAGTATAGCTGATACTGTACCTCCGGCGGCTAACTTTGCCAGAGTTGAGAAAATAGCAAAAATATGTCAGGATTATAATAAAAAGGTCGGTTCAGGATAATGAAGGAGGTTCTCCAAATGAAAAAGTTGAAAAACTTAATTCTCCTAAACGAAAAAGATAATGTTGCTGTTGCCACAAAAAGAATAGACCAGAATGAAAGATTGCAACCAGATTTATTGGTCAAAGATAGAATTAAAATAGGCTTTAAAGTTGCTTTAAATGATATTAATAAGAATGAAGATGTCATAAAATATGGCGAAGTTATCGGTAAAGCTAGCAAAAATATTGTTCAAGGCGAGTTAGTCCATACTCATAATCTTGCAGGTTTAAGAGGGCAGGCAGATAAGCAGATAACTCAAAAATAACCTGCTCAGCAGAAGATAAATTTAATGAGGTGTGATAATAAATGAAGAATAAAATAACAGCCTATCTTAGACCAGAGGGAGAAGTGGGAATTCGTAATCATATTTTAGTTATGGCCAGTGTGGTCTGTGCCAATAAAGCTGTTTCTATGATTGGAAAAAATGAAAATAATGTAGTTTCAATCACTCATCCCCATGGCTGTGATCAGGCAGGTGAAGATAGAGAGAGAACTTTGAGAACCTTAGCTGGAGTTGCCAGCAATCCCAATGTAGCCGGGGTCATTATAGTGGGGTTGGGGTGTGAAACTATTTCAGCAGAGATGATAGCTGAGAAGATATCTGCGACTGAAAAACCAGTATATGCTTTAGAAATTCAGAATAATGGAGGGGTCAGCAGTACAGTTGAAGAGGGGAAAAGAATTTTAAAGGGGCTAAAGGATAAAGCTTCTAAGGTTAAAAGAGGAAAAGTGGGAATAGACCAGCTGGTGGTAGGTTTAGAATGCGGGGGTTCCGATGCTTTTTCCGGAATTACTGCCAATCCGGCGGTAGGTGTTGCCTCTGATTTGATTGTTGAAAATCAGGGTAGTGTTATACTTTCTGAAACACCCGAATTTATTGGGGCTGAACATCTTTTGATTGAGCGCTGTTCTGATAGTAAAGTTAAAGAAAAGCTTGCTTTTATTGTTCAGCGTTTTGAACAGAAGGCGAAGGATACCGGTCTGGATATCAGAGGAGCCAATCCTACTCCGGGAAATATGGCCGGTGGCATAACTACCCTGGAAGAAAAGTCGCTGGGCTGTATTTACAAAGGAGGTACATCAGAGGTTAAAGAGGTTATTGAGTATGCCGAAAAGCCCAATAAAAAAGGGTTGATTATAATGGATACTCCTGGTAATGATGTAGAATCTATGACTGGAATGGCAGCCGGTGGTGCTCAGATTATGATCTTTACCACCGGACGGGGAACACCAACCGCCTGTGCAGTAGCACCGACTATAAAAGTAGCTACCAATTCTTTAATTTATGAAAATATGAAAGAAAGTATGGACATTAATGCTGGTGAAATTATTACCGGTCATAAATCAATTGCAGAGGTTGGAGAAGAGATCCTGGCCCTGCTTATTGAAGTAGCTGAGGGCAGATTAACCAGAGGTGAGATTTTAGACCAGAGAGACTTTGCCATCAATCGTATCGGTCCCACTTTTTAACTTCTGCCGATATATTTAATACTGGAGGAGATGATCCTTTTGAAGCTTAGAAGCAGAGATATTTTAAGAGTGCCAGAAAATTCAATGCAACGATCTTTATTTAAATCCATGGGCTTTGATGATCAAAGTCTTTCTAATCCCATTATTGGAATAGCAAACAGCTGGAATACAATTGTTTCCGGTTCATATAATTTAAGAATGATCAGTGAAAGAGTTCAGGAGGGTATCTGGCAGGCAGGAGGTACTCCAGTAGAATTTGGAGTGATCTCGGCCTGTGATGGTATAGCCCAGGGCCATGAAGGTATGCATTATATTCTGCCAACGCGGGAAATTATTGCTAATAGCGTTGAGTTAATGGTCCAGGCCCACCGACTGGATGGTATAGTCTTACTGGGATCCTGCGATAAAGTCATACCTGGAATGTTAATGGCTGCAGCTCGTCTTGACCTACCAGCTATATTATTGCCGGGAGGGCCAATGGAAGGAGGAGCCTGTTTTGATGGCAGGAGTTCTGATATAACAGCCCTTACTGAAGGGCTGGGAATGCTTAAAGCTGGTAAAATTAAACTGGCAGAACTAAAAGAACTGGAGGATACTGCCGGGCCTGCCTGTGGTTCTTGTTCTTTTTTAGGGACAGCAAATACCATGTCAATAATTTCTGAAGCTATGGGCATGAGTCTGCCAGGAGCTGGTACTGCTCTGGCGACTTCGGCCAAAAGAATGCGGCTTGCTCGTAAAACAGGAAGAGAGATAGTCAAATTAATTAAAAACAATATTGGGGCCCGCAAAATTATTAATCGAAAATCTCTTGAGAATGCTATTAAGACTACAATATCGATTGGCGGCTCTACCAACGCAATACTGCATCTTTTAGCTATAGCTTATGAAGCAGAGGTTGAGCTTACAATTGATTTATTTGATCACTATAGTAAAGAGATTCCCTATTTAGCTAAAATATATCCCTCGGGCAAGCAGTATAATGTGCCTGATTTTGAACGTGCCGGCGGTGTTCAGGCTTTGTTAATTAATCTGCTGGAGTATTTGGCAGAAGAGGTCCTGACAGTTACAGGTGAGACTTTGAAGGATAATTTAGCAGGAAAAGATTTTCCGGAGACTGATCTTATCAGGCCAGTTGATTCTCCTCATTCTGGTGAGGGAGGTGTGGCAATTTTAAAGGGCAATATTGCTCCAGAGACCGGGGTGGCCAAGCCCTCAGCTATCCATCCAGACCTCCATAAATTTTCAGGAGAGGCGATAGTCTTTAATTCTGAAGAAGAGGCCAATTCGGCCATAATTAATGAGCAAGTTAAAGCCGGTAATGTAATAGTCATTAGATATGAGGGGCCTAAAGGTGGGCCAGGGATGCGAGAAATGTATAAACCGTTAAAACTGCTTTACGGTAAAGGACTGGCTTTGAAAACGGCTTTGATAACAGATGGCCGGTTTTCAGGAACCAATAATGGTTGTTTTGTGGGACATATTTCTCCCGAGGCCTTTGAAGGAGGTCCTTTAGCTGCTATAAAAAATGGTGATATAATTACAATTGATATTCAAAATCGAAAAATAAATCTTGATATTACAGAACAGGAAATTAAAGCAAGAATGGCAAACTGGACCCCGCCTAAACTTGAAATAACAGGAGGGTATCTGGCAACCTATGCAAGATTAGCAGAATCAGCGGCTAAAGGTGCTATTATTGATGCCCGCTGGGTCTAACTAAAAAGAATCATAGAGAGGTTTAAGTTAAGTCATAAATACCGTCAATTAGAGAAAGAGGCGAGATTATGGATATTAAAGATTTAGCAACTCAAAATTTCGATGAGGTGGAGTTACCTCAAATGTACAAAATCAAACAGGCTCTCTATAGTAAGAAGTTAATTGATATTCCTGGCGAGGTAAAAAAGTTATTGGCAGAAGAAGAGCTTGAAAACAAGGTGTTGCCAGGCAGCAAAATAGGAGTGGCAGTAGGTAGTCGGGGGATAGATAGTCTGATGATAATTATAAAAGAAATAATTGATTATCTAATTGACCTCGGGGCCAGGCCCTTTATTATTCCAGCCATGGGAACCCATGGAGGAGCAACTGCTCGGGGACAGAAAGAGGTTTTAGCTGACTATAATATTTCTGAAGAGAGCCTCGGGGTTCCTGTGGTTTCCTCTATGGAAACAGAATTAATTGGAAAAACAGACTCTAATGTTCCTATATATTTTTCTAAAATAGGGTTGGAAGCTGATGGAATTATTGTTGTGAACAGGATTAAAGTCCATACAGATTTTTCTGGAGATATTGAGAGTGGCCTCAGTAAAATGTTAGTTATTGGACTGGGAAAACAGAAAGGGGCCTCAAGTGTCCATAGTATGGGGGTTGATAAATTTCCTGAATTAATTCCTGAAGCAGCTAAGTTGATAATTGCCAAGGCACCTGTTTTGCTAGGGGTGGGATTGCTAGAAAATGCTTACAGTGAGATAAGTGAAATTAAAACAGCTCAGGCGGCAGAAATTCTTAAGCTCGATAAAAAAATGTTAATTAAACAAAAAGAAATAATGCCAGGCCTTCCTTTTAAAGAGCTAGATGTGCTTATTATCGACGAGATGGGTAAGAATATTAGCGGAGCTGGAATGGACACAAATGTAATTGGAAAATTCGATAATAAAATAAATATTAAGTATATTGCTGTATTATCTTTAACCCCGGAATCCCACGGTAACGCTACTGGTATAGGGCTCGCAGATTTCACTACTTTAAATTGTTTTAATAGCATTGATTTTTCAGATACTTATATAAATTGCCTGACTTCAAAAATGGTTAATTATGCTAAAATACCTTTAGTCTTAAAAAATCAGGAGACTGCGATAAAGGTGGCAATAAAATTTGTTAACAAAGACAACAGAACAATAAAGGTGGCCAGGATAAAAAACACCTCAAGTTTAAGCGAATTTTATATTTCAGAGGGCTTGTTAGATGAGGCAGAGAGTAATGAGGATATAAAATTATTAGAAAACAACAAAAGTTAAATTAAAGTTTTCTCACAGAACTAACAAATCTAGTGACTATACTAATTTGTGCAAAATAAGAAATATTAAAGCCCTAAAAGCTCCTTCAGGAGGTGCTAAAATGAGAAATTACCGCAAAATTTTAGCTCTGGCGATTATTTTGACTTTAGTTGTTTTTGCAGCAGCTGCCTGTGGTGCGCCTGAAGAAGAATTTGAGGAAGAGCCTTTAGATGAAGAGCCTATGGATGAAGACCTTGAAGAAGAGCCACTAGAAGATGATGGTTTGGAAGATGATTTTGATGAAGAATTAGACGATGAACTAGAAGAAGACGAGGAAGATGTAGAAGATGTGGAAGATGAAAATGATGAGGAAGATGAGGATGATGACGAGGAAGAAGATTAAAAGAATATTTAAACCAATTCCTCATAAAATATAGATTAACTATACAATTTAGCAAGCATGATAATAGGCCGCCTGAGAAGGCGGCTTTTTATTGTTTTAACAACCCTGTAAAGAGTGAGTTCTCATTAAATGATTTATGCTCAAGCATCCTATTTTAAAGATAATCTAAAACTCCAAAAAGAGGATATGATTTAAACCAATATAATCATACTCATACCCATTTTTTAGTTATCCTCTTGCAGCTCATGACTTATTAATTGAAGAGGTTAA
>PWEJ01000083.1 GCA_003553485.1 Halanaerobiaceae bacterium
CAAATAAAAAGCAAAAATCATGATTACAATTTTGTGGCTTTGCAGGAAAAACTCCAATATTCTTGAATATAATTAATAATTATTTTTAAAATGAAGCACATTTTAATAATTTTTCAAGATTATAAAAAACTTTGTGAGGAGATGAGAGAATGGCTGAAGACAAGACTGCTGTCATAGAAGAGACCAAACCCTATTATGCTCTGGAAGACCGCCCCCCTTTATTAGAAACAACTCTGCTCGGCCTCCAGCATATGCTGGCGATGTTTGTGGGGATAATAACTCCCCCTTTAATTATTGCCGGAGCGGCCGGCTTAGATACCGCCGAGACAGGTTTTTTTGTCAGCATGGCCTTAATAATGTCGGGGATTACTTCTTTTATTCAATGTCGCAGATTTGGTCCCCTGGGCTCCGGTTTATTAGGAGTCCATGGAACAAGTTTTACCTTTGTTCCCATGGCCATAGCTGCTGCTAATGCCGGAGGGGTTCCGCTTGTTTTAGGGATGGCCCTGGTAACCTCCCCGGTAGAGGCAATTATCAGTCGCTTTATCAAGCAGGCTAGAAAATTATTCCCCCCAATAGTCTCTGGTACAGTGGTTATGTTGATTGGACTGAGCTTGATAGAGGCCGGCATCCAGGATTTCGGTGGGGGAGCAGGTGCTGGAGAAGCCTTTGGTAGCCCCCAGAATCTGCTGCTGGGTTCTTTTGTTTTAATTGTAATTATAATCTGCAACCGCTTTGCTAAAGGTCTGGTCAGTATTGGTTCAGTAGCTATTGGTTTAGTAGCTGGTTACCTTGTTTCAATCCCTCTGGGAATAATTGACTTTTCAGCTGTTGCTGAGGCTGGCTGGATTACTGCCCCCAGACCCTTCTATTTTGGCCTGGACTTTAGCTGGGGCCATCTATTACCCTGGGTCTTGGCCTATTTTATAACTTCCATTGAAACTATAGGTGATTTAACAGCTATCGCCGAAACCTCCAATGAGCCGGTAACCGGTCAGATTCATCGGGATAGACTGGCTCGGGGAATGCTGGCTGATGCCTTTGGTAGTGCTCTGGCTGCAATATTTAATTCTATGCCCAATACAACCTTCAGCCAGAACATCGGTGTTATTCAGATCACTAAAGTAGGCAGCCGGGTTGTGGGTTATGCCGTGGCGGTCATACTCTTATTGCTGGGCTTTGTACCCAAGATTGGGGCTCTGGTCAGCGTTATGCCCAATGCTGTTCTGGGTGGAGCTACCCTGGCTCTCTTTGGCATGGTGGCAACTTCAGGTATCAAGATAATCACCAAAAGGGGTCTCGATGATCGCAAGTTATTTATCATGTCCATTGCTCTAAGTTTTGGTCTGGGCTTAAATTATCGCCCAGACATAGTGGAACAGTTACCTGAATTTTTAGCTACTGTCCTCTCTTCTGGTGTTGCTGTGGGGGCATTGCTGGCTATTGGGCTTAATCTGCTTCTCCCTGGCAGCAGTGCGGAATAGGTTGCCAGGTTAATTTAGGGCCTTTTCAACAGCTGCTTTAGCATGTAATTTCATGGTATCAAAGATAGGAATAGCAATATCTTCATCTGTCAATAAAAGTGGTAATTCAGTACATCCTAAAATAACTCCCTCTATAGCTGGCATTTCAGCTATTATATTTATCATTTTTTCCCGAGAAGTAGCAGAAATCTTGCCAGAGATAAGTTCTTGATAGATTATCTGATGAATCTTATGCCTGGCTCTACTCTCAGGAATAATAACCTCTAAATCGCCTTTTTCTTCCAGTCGCTGACGATAAAACTTTTCTTCCATGGTAAAACGGGTGCCGAGCAGGGCCACCCGTTTTATCTTTTTCTTTTTAATTTCTTTAACAGTGGCCTCTGCTATATGCAGTAGTGGTATATCAACTGCTTGAGAAACTTCCGCAGCAAGTTTATGCATGGTATTAGCACAGATCATTAAAAAATCAGCGCCTGCTAATTCTAGCTTACCGGCTATTTCAGCCATTAGTCGTCCCAGTTGTTCCCAATCCCCCTGGTGTTGCAATTCTTTAAACTGAGCAAAATCCACCGAGTAAAGCAAGCACGAACAGGAATGGGGCTCACCTAATCTCTCTTTAACCCCTTCATTTAGATAACGATAATAAACCTCAGTAGACTCCCAGCTCATACCACCAATCAAGCCAATGGTTTTCATTCTCTCATCACCTGCCGACTTTTAGATTATTTCTTTTTCAATTTATAACGACCATAAAGCAAAATAGTCTCATCATCACGATTATAAAATTCTACCGGCAGTCGCTTGCCAGCAGTAATTGTATAAAAAGTCTTTTTTGGCGCCGATAATTGTTGAGGAAACAGAGTCGTTTCAGCTCCCAGGGAATCATTAACATTTTTAAGTTTTAAACTATTCCCCTGACGGGTCACTTTTAGTTGATAGTTATCCTGATAGCCACTATAATCACCGCTTAGCTCTTCCAGTTCCTTTTCCAGTCGATAGGCCGGTAATCTTGCTGGCTCCTTATCCATTAAGGTTGCCAGAGCATAATCTGCTAGCTGACTTAGGGGATAGCCACTGCCATTGGCCAACAGAATAATACCTAAATCCTCAGCAGGAACAAGACTTAGCTGAGCTGTTGCTACTAACACACTGCCACCATGGCCTATCTTTCTAACGCCCAGGAAATCCTCCTCTATTGATAGTCCCAGGCCATAATAGCTGGTTGGAGAATCCAGATCAGTGAAAATTTTAAGATTATCCTGCTGCAAATCTGAGGCAAATATTTCTCTGTGAGGGTATTCTACCTGTGGTCTGGCCATTGTTTGTATGGAGGAGGCCGATATAACTTCTTGCTGCCAATTTTGTTCGTTTTTATTTTCCGCTAGCCTGGCAAGATATAACTTAAGATAATTAGCCATATCCCTGGCATTACTGATAAGGCCTCCATCACTGGTAATACCTCCATATAGGTAGCTCTGAGCAGCAGCCTCACCGTTTTTGAGCAAATAAGGCTGGGCTGCATCATGATCGCTTTCAACCTTTTCTTTAGAAAAATAAGACCGTTGCATATTTAAAGGGTCAAGAATATTTTCTCTAATATAATCCTGATAACTCTTTCCACTAACCCTGGCTATAATTCCCCCCAGTAACACATAACCTTCATTTAGATAAAACCAGCGTTCTCCAGGCTCACATTCCCACCACTCATCACTTTCCTGCATGAAAGTTAACATATCCTCAGTGCCGCCAATCGGGAGACTGGCTATATCTTCACCTACAGAGTTGAGAATTGCTGCTTCAGCATAGGCCAGAGCTGGGATTCCGCTGGTATGGGCTAAAAGATGCTCAATAGTAATAGTTTCACCACCAGGTTCAATAGAAAAATCCAGATAATCTGCCACTGGGTCTGTCAACTGCAATTTGTTTTTTTCCTGCAATTGCATAACAGCCAGGGCAGTAAAGGATTTAGTAATACTTCCAATACCATAAAGGGTATCGGCAGTGGCAGGTTTCCCGCTGGCTTTATCCCGCTGGCCAAATCCACGAGAATAGATAATTTCTCCTTCTTTAACTACTGCTAAACTCAAAGCCGGCAGACCACTTTCTCTCATTTTGTTAAAGATAAAATTTTCTATCCTTTTTAATCTGCTCTCCATTAATATGCCTCCTTGGGACATAAAATTTTTTAAAGCAAATCTGGAAAATCTATGATATAATTGAAAAAAACTTAAAAGTAGGTGATTATAAATGTTCTCCCAATACCAGAGCAAGAAAATCAACTCGGACTATTTTTTTAAACTAGCTTTTGTCCTTATAATTTTCTTTGTTTTTACACTATTAATATCACCTGCCTCAGATAAATTGTTAGCAGCTGAAGTTATGGATGAGCTTCCTTATAACAACAGTCAAATCATGGATGTGGATGGTATCAGTCTCCATTATCGCCTTTGGAAACCCGTTGAGCCTCAGATCAAAGGGCAGATATTATTAGTTCATGGTTTAGGAGGATCTACTTTTTCCTGGCATCAGCAGGTAGCCCAATTACAAGAAGCAGGTTATCTGGTGGTAGCTGTTGACCTGCCGGCCTTTGGCTACAGTGACCGCCAGAGCGGCTTGGAACATACCCCGAAGAATAGAGCCAGCTGGCTCTGGGAATTGCTCAGTACTTTAGCCGCTAACGAGGAGCAAATTATAAAAAGCAGCTGGCATCTAACAGGTCATTCAATGGGTAGTGGAGTTGTAACAGCCATGGCCGCCCAAAAACCTGAAAAAACCGCCTCTCTTACTTTAGTTGCTGCAGCTTTAGAGCAGTCTGATGCCAGAGGTTCAGACTGGCTGGCCTTTGCTCCCTTGAGAAGAGGCTTTCATTTCGTAATTAACAATATTCTTTTCCGAGAGAGTATTATTAAAAGAGCATTGACTTCAGCCTATGGTCGGGAACCGACATCAGAAGAGTTAACAGCCTACTTTGAGCCTTTAAGGCTTTCAGGTACCGCTGCTGCCTGGCTGGATGTGACAGAAACAGCAGATAATTTAAGCCAGGCAGAAATTCGCAATATCAATCTCCCGGTATTGCTCATCTGGGGCGAAGAAGATACCTGGGTTGAGCTGGAAAGCGGAAAAGAATATGCTGAAATATTTCCTGAGTCTAGACTTAAAACGATCTCTGGGGCTTATCATATGCCCATGGAGACCCATCCTGAAAAGTTCAACAGGATTTTTCTGAATTGGTTAAAAGAGCAAAATCTTAAAGAATAAACTCTTTAAAATAGCCTTAAGCTTAATTTATTAAAACTCACCCATAAACTCCATTCGCCTAGAGGTATAACTGGCTAAATCTTCATCAAATAGTCTTTTTAATAAATATAGTGACATGTCTATACCTGCTGCCACTCCGGCTGAGGTGACTATATTACCTTCATCAACATATTTGATATAACTTTGCACCTTTACCTCAGGAAAGTCTTTTTGCAGCCTCTCTATGGCACTCCAGTGGGTTGTAGCCTCTTTGCCATCGAGCAAACCAGCTTTAGCCAACAAAAAAGCTCCGGTACAAACTGAGGCCATGATTTTCACCTGCTGGCTTTGATTTTTTAACCACTCAATCAGTTTGGAATTATTGATCTCAATTTCAGAGGCTCCTCGGCCACCTGGCACAATTAAAATATCAAGTTCATCATCTTTAAGATCAGCCAGGCTCTTATCGGGCATCACCTGCAGACCATTTCGGGCAGATATCAATTTCTTCTGCTCAGCAATAGTGCTCACTGCAAAAAGTTTCTCTTCTGAGTCTGCATAACTGGCAATAGAAAAAACCTCATAGGGTCCGGCAAAATCCAGTACTTCAACTTCATTAAATAACAATATACCAACCTTTATTTTCCCCATCTTTACCCACCTCTCAATTTCATGTTCATTCATTATGCTGGAAAGTTGTTTCTAATTCTCGCCAGCTGTTATAATTTTCAATACAGCGGTCGACCTTGCATATTCTAGCAGAGAAGTCTGTCTCCAGAGGAGTAAAATCCAGATTCCTACTGAGCAAATCACGGTAGCGAGAAATATTTTTATCTGTCAGGAAAAGAAGTTTTTTCATATCTTACAATTAAATATTTCTTGATAACTACAAGTTTACCTGTAGGAAAATTAAAATAAAATTAAAAAACACTATTTAAAGCTATAATTTTTGGCAATAGTTCATAAAATGATATAAAATTTCAAAAACACCAGTCGTGTGCTTAATTTTGCAATTTGTGAGTTGCAGCAGGTAATCAAGAATTTAACAAGAATAGCATAACTAACAACCATGACTATAAATTAATCAAGATTAAAACTATTTTTGCTCTCAGGGGGGAAATCTTTAGTGATGGAAAACCTGCCAATAATATTAGCTGTACTTGGTGTGGGATTAATTGGCTTTATTTTAGGTGCTGCAATTTTTGCTGGTAAGAAAGATAAAAAAGCAAGTAAAGAAATAAAGAACTCCCAAAACAATGAAAGAGAGTTAGAGCAGCAGTTAGATATCAATTCTAAAAATATTCAGGAAGTGGAAAAAGCCCTTACTTCTATCTGTGAGGGTAATCTTTCCTTTAGCCTGGATGCTTCTCAAAAAAAGAATAATGGAATTTTACAGAGCTGTGATAAAATGTTCACTAGAATCAGAAATTTAATTAGCAAAATTATGAGATTGGCCGTAATCCTTTCCTCGGCTAGCAGCAAATGGTCTAAAGCCACTTCTGAACTAAATCAAATAACCAGTGAACATGCTCAGGCCATTCAAAAATTGCTGGCTGATAATAAGTCTATTGTGGCATCAGTGGCAAAATCACAAAAAATCATTAAAAAAATTCAGGAAGAGGAGATTGAACAGGGGCAGGAAGGCATGGAGGAGCAAGAGGCCAAGATGGCTGAAAATCTAGAACTGATGGTGAATTTAACTGAAGAAGTGGCCAATTTAGAAAAATTAACTGATAATATCACCGTAATAACGGAAACAATCAACGATCTGGCAGAGGAAACAAATCTATTGGCATTAAATGCTTCCATTGAGGCTGCTAGAGCAGGCGGACAGGGGCATTCCTTTAATGTGATTGCCCAAGAAATTAAAAGTTTAGCGGAAGATTCTATGTCCTCCAGTTCAGATATTATAAAACTTGTCTCTAGTATCCAAAATGGTATTCTGACAGTAGTTGATTCAGTAAGGAATGCCAAAGAAGGTGTCAAGACCCAGGAAGAAACTTTGCAGAATTTATCACAGGTCTTTGCCCGGATTGTAGATAGCTCAAATGATATTGCCGACAAGTTAACTGAAGTAGATAATTTAACAACAATTTCCCTGACAAAAACTCAAGAGCTAAATGAAGGACTACAGAAGCAGGCTGAGTCTGTGGATTACATAGAAAAACAGGCCGATAGATTGGCCAGAGTTTCCCAGGAGCTATTGGATGAAATGGATCAATTTGAATTTATTAAGCTGGCTTATACTGAGGTCGAAGCCACCAGTGCCTATGTCGCCAAAAACCTTCTAGAGAAAAAATTAGAGCAATCTGTAGTCTTAGTCCCTCTAAATTATGCTGAGATGTATCATGCGATATCTGATAAAATTCTTGATGGTATGGTCAGTGCCTGGCTACCCAAAACCCACGAAAAATATCAGCAGGAGTTTGCTCAGCACTTTGTCGACCTGGGGGCAAATTTAAAGGGAGCCAGGGTAGGACTGGTGGTACCAAGTTATGTTGAAATTGATTCTATCTCTGAGCTAAAAGGCCAATCAGGCCAATTTTTCCAGCAGAAAATCCATGCTATAGGCCCCACGGCAGGAGTAACTCTAGCAGCTCAAGAAGCCCTGGAAGATTATAAGCTTAACAACTGGAGGGTTGATGCAATGGGGTTGGAAAAGATGTTAATCAATCTTGAAAAAGCAATAGCCAGGAGGGAGCCAATAGTCATTACCGGCTGGAAACCTCACTGGATGTTCGAAAAGTTCTCGCTTGAATTTTTAGGTGATTCCAAAAGAACCTTTGGAGGGGCGGAAGAAATTCATACCATAACTAGAACAGACCTCAGACAAGAAAAGCCTGAAGTCTTTAAGCTTTTACAGAGCATAAAATTTGATATGGATGAATATACCAAAATGATGTGGCAGGTAACTCAGGGAGAAGATATTGGGCAAATAACCAGTAATTATGTGGAAGAAAATTTATAAAAATAGCCAAAGATGCTAAAGCTTATTGCCGCAGCCAGTAAAGCTCCCGTTATTATATCCAGTGGATAATGTACTCCCACCATCACCCTGGATAATCCAGTAACAAAAGCCAGCAATAAAACTACCCTGCCAGCTTTTTTGTTGATAGCCAAAATAGACAGGGCAATGGCAAAGGCGCTAACGGCATGCCTGCTGGGCAGAGAGCCATTAGCGGCATGTTCAATCAAACTTTCAATTTCTAAAGCGACAAAGGGCCGGGGTCGGAGATAATAATAGCGAATTATCTGCACAGCTAAAAGAGCTAATGCTGGGGCCAGCAAATAGGGAATTATTTTCCGACTTCGCTTTAATATTAAAAAGATAAACCCGGCCAGATAAATTAGAAAAAATACTGGAGCTGATAAATTAGTAATCGACACCATTAATTCCTCCAGCCAGGGTAAATTTTGGCTGAGATTAAAAACTCTAATAAAAAGATACTCATCAAAGGCTGCTAGCATTTACATTCTCCTTATTTGATTAACTTTTCTTAGGTAGTTTATATTATGTTATCTCTTATCTTAACTATATTTTATCATCAAATTCTTTAATAAACAATCATCACAGGTCTTTTCTACAGTCAAAAAACCAGGCTTTATTAATAAGAATTGTTATTTTTAGTTGCAATTTTGACCTTCATTTAGGTATAATATTTAATGAAGCAAGATTAAGCAAAATTAATTATTTAAAATCTAACAGGGAGGTTAAATAGAAATGAGAACCAACAGGAAACTTTTGGCAATAGCTCTGGTCCTGGTTTTTCTTCTAGCCGCAACTACTATTCCCGCTCAAGCCATTGAAGAAGACCTTGTCATCTTGCACACCAATGACATTCACGGCCGCATTGAAACTGAATTAGATGAAGATGAACCAATTATGGGAATTCCCATCATCAGCACTCTCATAGCAGAATATCGGGAAGAACATGATAATGTGTTGGTAATGGATGCCGGAGATACCATTCATGGCCGCTCTATTGCCAATCAACTGGAAGGCAGCTCCGTTGTAGATACCATGAATGCTGCCGGTTATGATGTCATGGTTCCTGGTAATCACGATTTTAACTTTGGTTATGAAAGATTGTTAGAATTAGAGGAAAAAATGGAGTTTGATCTGGTGGCCGCCAATGTTTTTAAAAACGGAGAGCTGCTTTTTGATCCCTATGAAGTCTATGAAATGGAGGGCTATAAAGTAGGAGTCTTTGGCCTGGCTACTCCAGCAACCTATGCCACCCCCCATCCAGACAATATTGAAGGAATTGAATTTGCTGATATGGTTGAGGCCGCTGATGAATATGTCTCAGTTTTAGAAGATTATGATGTAGACCTCATTGTTGCCTTAGGTCACGTAGGTTTCGCCGGTGACCATCCTTCTACTGAAGTTGCCGAAGAAGTTGAAGGCATAGATCTCTTTGTTGATGGTCACTCTCACTCGCGGCTGGCTGAAGGAGAGTGGCACCACGACACTCTTTTTGTCCAGGCCTATGAATATGCTAAGGACCTAGGGGTTGTTAAAACAAGTCTTGCTGACCCTGAGCCGGAATTTTCTGCTTCATTGATCTCTGGTAGTGAAGCCACCGATGTTGAACCTGACGAGGAAATTAAGGACTTATTAGATGAAGCCAGTGAGCAAATTCTGCAAGACCGATTAGGTGATTAATCGAGTATCTTTAGATGATTTAGCAAAATTTAAGCAGGTAAATTCTCTTTTTTCCCGAATTATATTTATTAGAAGAACTCTTTAAGAACTATAATCTAAAAATGGAGGGGTTTATATGAACAAAAAATTAATTAAATCAACACTGGTAATTGCCATCGTCTTAACCTTTGTCCTGGCTGGATTTCAGGTGCAGGCTCTCGATACTGAAATCGGTGAGACAGAAATTATGCTAAATGGTGAACGAGAACATGTTCGAACCCAGGAGACCAATCTTGGTAACCTGGTTACCGATGTTATAAGAGAGTATACCGGGGCAGATATTGCCGTTTATAACGGCGGAGGCATTAGAGATTCGGCCTCCCTTGGTGCTATAACTTTAGAAGATGCTATGGAAATTTTAGCCTTTGAGAATAATGTTGTTACTTTAGAATTGACGGGGTTACAGATAATTGAGATGTTAGAGCATGGTGTTAGCAATTATCCAGAGGTTTCCGGACAATTTCTCCAGGTAAGTGGCCTGAGATTTTATTTCGATCCCGCTGCCGAAGTCGGCCAAAGGGTAAAAGAAGTGAGAGTCGGCGGTGAACGTCTGCGAGCTAGAGATACTTATACCGTAGCTACCAATGATTTTCTGGCAGCTGGAGGCGACGACTATGCAATGTTTGAAGAGGCAGAAGTAGTTGATGAACATGATATGATTGACACTGATATGTTTATTGAATATATTCAAAATAACAGCCCTCTCTTTCCCAAAGTGGAAGGCAGAATAGTCGTTTTAAATTAATTAAACAATGCATTAATTAAGCGGTGCTAAAAAAATTATAAGTTTTAAGACCGCCTGCATCTGCGGGCGGTCTTTTATTTTGCTAAAAATAATGCATTAATCTTGAAAATATTACTTAACTTATTGCAATAATATTAGATTAAATATATAATAATAATATCAAAGTTTTTCCACAATTAAATTGACAAATTTGAGGAGGATTAAAATGAGAAATAAGCTCAGATTCATCCCATCCCTTTTTTTACTAGCAGTAATATTTATATTAATTTTAGCTGGAACTGTTGCAGCGCAGGAATTAATCATTCTTCACACCAATGATATTCACGGACGCATAAATTCCAATCTTGAAGATGGTCAGTTAGGGATGCCTCTTATCGCTTCCCTGGTAGAACAGTACCGTAATAATTATGATAATGTTTTAGTTATGGATGCCGGTGATACCATCCACGGCCGACCCATCACTGATAGGTTGCAGGGTAGAAGTACAGTTGAAACTATGAATATCGCTGGCTATGATGTGATGGTCCCCGGGAATCATGACTTCAATTTTGGTTACCAGAGACTATTGGAGTTAGAAGATAAAATGGATTTTTCTCTGGTAGCAGCCAATGTCTTCAAAGATGGCGATCTACTTTTTACACCCTATGTAATAAAAGAAACTCCTGATTATAAAGTGGGAATATTTGGTCTGGCTACACCTGACACCTATTCTACCACTCATCCCAATAACATCGAAGGAATTGAGTTTGGTGATATGGTAGAAGCAGCCCAGAAATATGTTGCCCATCTACAGGAAAAAGAAGTGGATTTAATTGTAGCACTAGGACATGTCGGCTTTGGCAGAAACTACCCTTCTACGGATATCGTAAAGGAAGTGAAAGGGATAGATCTTTTTGTTGATGGTCACAGCCATTCTCGCTTAAGCCAGGGAGAGTGGCACCACGATACTCTCTTTGTTCAGGCTCATGAATATACCAACTACCTTGGCCAGGTAATAATAGACTTCCAAAATGGCGAACCCCAGCTCTCTGCTTCTTTAATTTCTGCAGCTGAGGCTCAAGAGAAAGTTTCTCCTCAGGAAGAAATGGAGACTTTGCTAGAAGATTTTGCCGATGAAGTCCGACAGATAATGCTGGGCAATTAGGCTCTTTTGCTGGCAAACTTCTCTTTAATAAACCAAAAAGCTAAATAATCATAAAAGGCATGGGCAGTTATAGCTGCCATCAGGCCAATTTGAGAATATAATATTCCTAGAAGTAGAGCTGCACCCAAAGAAAAGGGAGCAAAAAGCACCCTGGTTTTCGTATGAGGTTTAGCTGCCCAGAACCCGGCATGAGCCAGCATGAATAACAGCGAAGCAGGCCAGAGGCCCAATAATTCCTGTAAAAAGGCCCGAAAAAGAAACTCTTCCCCTAAACCAGCCAAAAAACTAATAATAGCTAAAACATAAAGGGGTTTTCTACAGACAGGCAACAAAATATCTAGCGACTGAGCTAAATCTTTAGGCCATTTATAAGCATAAAAAATAACTGGCGCTATAAGTATAATCCCGGCCAGCAGGCCATAGACAAGCTGGATTCTCATAATTCTACCTGATAATATTATTTGACTTAAACCTGGTTCCAGAAAAATATAAATTAACAGCAGAGCTATAAAGGTCATCAGTATCTGTAAAATAACTAGAAGTTTTAGGGGGACTTCCTGATAACTATTTCTTTCTTTCATATAGTTTAACCTCCAGGTTTAACCTCAAGTACTCAAACAAATAAAACCCGGCCAGATATATTTCTTTCCAGCCGGGTTTTTATTTTATATTCCTTTTAAATTATTAGCTATTAATTGTCACCTTCAACAGCAGCCTCGAAAGACTTTTGCAACCTCTTATAGGTTTGATATTTTTGCTCAGCCTGTTTTTCAGCCTGCTCAAAGAGCTTTTCGGCTATCTCAGGGAAAGATTTTTCCAGAGAAGCAAAACGAACCTCGCTCTTTAAGTATTCTCTAATGGAACCAGTGGGTTCTTTGGAATCAAGTATAAAGGGATTTTCTCCCTTTTCTTTTAATTCGGGATTAAAGCGATATAGGTGCCAGTATCCACTTTCCACAGCTTTTTCTTCCTGCTTAACACTATAGCTCATGCCTTCTTTTAAACCATGGGCAATGCAGGGAGAATAAGCAATTATGATGGATGGACCATCATAGGCTTCAGCTTCAGCAATAGCCTTAATAGCCTGATTCATGTTTGCTCCTAAAGAAATCTGGGCTATATAAATATATTCGTAGGTCATCAACATCTGTCCGAGGTCTTTTTTCTGAGTCTCCTTACCAGAGGCAGCAAATTTAGCTGCAGCTCCCACCGGGGTAGCTTTAGAGGACTGACCTCCAGTATTAGAATAAACCTCAGTATCAAAGACCATCACATTGATATCTTCACCTGAGGCCAATACATGGTCTAAGCCTCCATAACCAATATCGTAAGCCCAGCCGTCGCCACCAAAGATCCACTGGGAACGTTTGGTTAAAAACTTCTCCAGCTTGGCGATCTCTTCGACTACTCCATTACCACTATATTCTTTCAATAGAGGACGAAGTTGCTCGGCTACCTCTTTAGAGGCTTCACCCTGGTCTTTAACCTCTAACCATTCCTGGAAGAGTTCTTTCAACTCTGAATCTATATCTTCTTCCAGTGCTTCCTCCATCAACATGGCAATTCTATCCCGCAATTGTTCATTGCCGAGGTGCATGCCAAAACCATATTCGGCGTTATCTTCAAAGAGTGAATTGGCCCAGGCAGGTCCATGGCCATTTTCATCAGTGGTATATACTGAAGTCGGCGCCGAACCGCCCCAGATGGAAGAACAACCGGTAGCATTGGCAATCAACATTCTGTCGCCAAAAAGTTGGGTGATGAGTTTGGCATAGGCTGTTTCACCACAACCGGCACAGGCTCCATGGAATTCAAGTAACGGTTTCTGGAACTGACTGCCTTTTATTGATTCTTTTTTCATCAGGTCTTCTTTATAGCTAACATTTTCACTGACAAATTCCCAATTCTCTTTTTCCTGCTCTACCATTTCGGCAAAATCTCCCATTTCCAGGGCTTTTTCCGGAGCAGGGCAGGTCTCAACACAAACCCCACACCCAGTACAATCAAGAGGACTTACCTGGATGCGATACTCAAGGTCTTCAAATTGCCGTCCCCGAGCTTCTAAAGTCGCCATATCGGCTGGAGCTGCCTGCTTTTCCTCTTCGTTTAATAAGAAAGGTCTGATAACAGAATGGGGGCAGACTAAAGCACACTGATTACACTGAATGCAATTGTCTTCCAACCAGTTGGGTACATGAACGGCAATACCGCGTTTTTCATACTGAGAAACGCCTGGTGGGAAAGCACCATTTTCCCGACCGCTAAAGGTACTAACAGGCAGTTCATCACCTTCCTGACGAGCAATTGGATCCAGCACTTCTTTAATGAACTCAGGCCGGTCGTTTTCAGGACCTTCTTCTACTTCCACCTCGGCCCAGTCAGCAGGCACATCAACTTTATGCAGTTCATCAAGAGCTCGGTCGACTGCTTCATAATTCATTTCAACTACTATATCACCTTTGTGTCCATAAGTTTTCTTTATTGCGTCTTTGAGATAACTTATAGCATCATCTACCGGTATGATTTCAGCTAATTTAAAGAAAACGGTCTGCATAATCATGTTAATCCGGCTGCCAAGACCTATATCCTCTGCCAGGTCATAGGCATTTATTATATATAAATCAATATTATTTTCTGCTAGATACCTTTTTAAGCTCCCTGGTAGATGTTCTTCCAACTCCTCCTCTGACCAGGTGCAATTTAAAACAAAGGTTCCTCCTTCTTTAAGATCAGAGTGCATATCAAACTTATCCACATAAGCTTCATTATGGCAGGCCACAAAATCAGCCTGATCTATCTGGTAAGTAGATCTAATCTTTTCTTTTCCAAATCTAAGATTGGAAACAGTTACTCCGCCTGATTTTTTAGAGTCATAGGAGAAATAACCCTGGGCATAGAGATCAGTATTGTCACCAATTATTTTAATGGCATTTTTGTTAGCTCCCACTGTCCCGTCAGAACCAAAACCCCAAAACTTACAGGCAGTAGTGCCTTCAGGGGTGGTGTCAATCTTTTCAGTTACAGGCAGGGAAGTATTAGTAACATCATCCTTAATACCAATGGTAAATCCATTTTTAGGCTGTTCTTGCTTTAGGTTATCCAAAACCGCTTTTATGTGAGAGGGATTAGTCTCTTTGGAGCTTAAACCATAGCGTCCTCCCACAATAACTGGCGACTCTTCTCTATCGTAATAAAGGGATCTTACATCTTCATGTAGAGGCTCTCCTACTGCCCCTGGTTCTTTAGTTCTGTCTAAAACAGCTATCTTTTTAACGGTTTGGGGCATAACATCAAAGAAATATTTAGCTGAAAAAGGCCGATAAAGGCGAACCTTGATTGCTCCCACCTTCTCTCCTTTAGCAGTGAGATAATCAATGGTCTCTTCAATTGTTTCGGTCACAGAGCCCATGGCGATAACTACCCGCTCAGCATCATCGGGACCATAATAATTAAAGGGCTTATAATCTCTACCAGTAAGTTCATTAATTTTTTCCATGCTTTTTGCCACTATGTCTGGGGTTTTATCGTAATATTTATTGGCTGCCTCTCGAGCCTGGAAGAAAATATCAGGATTTTGCGCTGTACCCCTGGTCACCGGATCTTCAGGAGCCATGGCCTGTTCACGGAAAGCCTGCAGAGCATCTTCATCTATAAGACCTTCCAGGTCATCATAATCTAAAACGTCAATATTTTGAATCTCATGAGAAGTTCTAAAACCATCAAAAAAGTGAATAAAAGGTAGACTAGACTCAACAGCTGCCAGATGAGCAACACCAGCTAAATCCATTACCTCCTGTACACTACCGGAAGCCAGCATACCAGCACCGGTCTGACGACAGGCCATTACATCAGAGTGATCACCAAAAATAGAAAGAGCCTGGGTTGCCACTGTCCGAGCACTAACATGAAAAACTCCAGGTAATAATTCCCCAGCCATCTTATAGATATTGGGTAACATCAATAGTAAACCCTGGGATGCAGTAAAGGTAGTCGTCATGGCTCCAGTAGCCAACGACCCGTGCACAGCACCTGCTGCACCACCTTCTGATTGCATCTCGGTCAGTTTTACCTGTTGACCGAAAATATTTTCTCGTCCATGGGCACTCCATTCATCAACCATCTCCGCCATCGGCGAGGATGGGGTGATTGGATAAATGGCTGCCACATCAGTAAAAGCATAGGCAACATGAGCCGCTGCTGTATTACCATCCATGGACTGCCTTTTTGTAGTCATTTATAGTTCCCCCCTAAAAATATTTAAAATTCAAAGTTTCACATAGATATTCACTATTAAGTATACCTAACTCCAAATTTGGTGTCAAATTATTTAAAATTCAGATATATCAATCGTGTTTATTTATTGTCATCATCGGCATTTTGCCCCCTTTGTAAAAATCTTTTTTTAGTTTAGTGGTCTTTTTAGTTGATTTTCCCCCTTAGCAACAAGTATAATTAATTTGAACTGTAATTAAGCCCTGTTTTAAACTAAATATCACAACAGGAGGTAATTTTATGTCCTCATTTCAGGCTGAACCCTTTAAAATTAAAATGGTGGAAAAGATCCAGCAGATTCCCCGAGAAGAACGAGAAAAGGCACTCCAAGAAGCTGGCTACAATCTCTTTGCCTTAGATGCTGAACAAGTATATATTGATCTTATCACCGATAGTGGTACCGGAGCTATGAGTGATAAACAATGGGCTGGTATGATGTTAGGCGATGAATCTTATGCCGGCAGTAAAAATTATCAGCATTTAAAAAAGATAGGCCAGGAGATATTTGGACATCAATATATTTTACCCACTCATCAGGGCCGGGGGGCAGAGAAAGTACTTTTTCCTCTATTGATTTCTCAGGGACAATATGTAATCAATAATATGCATTTTGATACCACAAAGGCACATGTAGAGCTGGCCGGGGGGAAAGCCAAAAACTTCGTTATAGATGAAGCTTATAAAACTGATAAGCATCATCCCTTTAAGGGTAATTTTGCCCTTGATAAATTAGCCGATTTTTTACAATCAACTCCAAGAGAGAAAATAGCCTTTATCATTGTCACTATAACCTGTAACAGCGCTGGTGGGCAACCGGTTTCTTTAGCCAATATCAAGGCTGTGGCTGAGCTAGCCGAGGAACATGGTATAATGCTGGTTTTTGATGCAGCTCGTTTTGCTGAAAATGCCTATTTTATTAAACTAAGAGAGGAAGGGCAGCAGGACCGTTCCCTTAAAGATATTGTCCGCGAGATGTTTCAATATGCTGATGCCTTTACCTTTAGCGCCAAAAAAGATGCCATAGTCAATATTGGAGGACTCTTGGGAATAAAAGATGATGAAGAGCTTTACAATAAAATACGCTCTCGTTTAGTTCCCTATGAGGGTTTTCCCACCTATGGCGGTCTTGCCGGTAGAGATATGGAAGCTATGGCTATCGGTCTTGAGGAGGGGCTGGAGTTAGATTACCTGGAATATCGAACCTCTCAGGTCAAATACCTTTCTGATAAGTTAACGGCTGGAGGCATCCCGGTTCAGCAACCACCAGGTGGACATGCTGTCTTTGTCGATGCAGCTAAAATGCTACCTCATATTCCTTATTATCAATTTCCTGCTCAAGCTTTAGCTAATGCACTTTATCTGGAAGCAGGTGTTCGCGGAGTGGAAATAGGCTCCTTTCTTTTAGGAAGAGACGCCGAAACAGGCGAGCAATTAGAGTCACCGTTAGAGCTTCTTCGTTTAACAATTCCCAGAAGAGTATACACCAATAATCATCTTGATGTAGTGGCTGAGGCTTTAATTAATATAAAAGAGTATGCCGAAGATTTAAAAGGATTAGAGTTTACCTATGAACCTGAAGTATTGCGACACTTCACAGCTCGACTCTCTCCAGTTAAGTAGATAGCTTAAAATAGATCAATAATATAATTATTAATATAGATTATAGTTAAATAAAATAACAGGACTAAACATTTTAAAAGGAGGCCAAATTATGCATTATCGCAAAATGGGAGACTTGCCAGAAAAAGTTTCAGCACTGGGGTTTGGAGCCATGCGCTTTCCCCTTATTGACGATGACTATGGAAAAATAGCTGAAGAAAAAACAATCAAAATGTTAGATTATGCTCTGGAAAAAGGGGTTAACTATATAGATACTGCCTGGAGTTATCATGAAGGAGAAAGCGAGAATTTTCTGGGTAGATATTTGCAAGAAAGAGGGGATAGAGATGAGCTTTATTTAGCTACCAAACTCCCCACCTGGCTGATTGAAGAAAAGAAAGACCTCGATTACTATCTGGAACAGCAGCTCAAAAAACTCCAGACTGATTACTTTGATTTTTATCTGCTACACACTTTGAACAGAGAACGCTGGGAAACTATGGTAGAGCTAAACATAATGGACTGGTTACTGGAAAAAAAGGCTGAAGGTAAGATTAACTATCTTGGTTTTTCCTTCCATGATGAGTTCGATCTCTTTAAAGAAATCATCGATCATTCCTCCAGCTGGGATTTCTGTCAAATCCAGTACAATTACATGGACCAGGAATACCAGGCCGGCAAAAAGGGCTTAAAATACGCTGCTCAGCAGGGCCTGGGTGTAATTATCATGGAACCTCTCCGTGGTGGGCTCTTAGCCCAGGAGCCTCCAGAAGAGGTCAAGGCTTTATGGAGGAGAAGTAATAGAGATGTTTCCCCAGCAGCCCGGGCTTTAGAGTGGCTCTGGGACCAGCCAGAAGTATCTTTAGTATTAAGTGGTATGTCTAAGTTGGATGAAGTTAAGGAAAATATTGCCACAGCTGCCGGGCTGTCAGGCCCCAATGAGTTAAATTCAGAAGAAAAAAAGCTAGTTGATCAGGCCGCCGAAAAGTACAATGAACTAGCCCCTATTGACTGTACAGGATGCAATTATTGTACTCCCTGTCCGGAAGAGGTCTTCATCCCCCGGGTCTTTGATTATTATAACCAGGCCCATATTTATAATAATTATGAAGAAATCAAAGAATCCTACGATAAGTTAATTGAAAAAGAAAAGTCTGCTTCCAGTTGCATTTCCTGTTTGCAATGTGAAGATAAATGCCCTCAGGACTTACCAATAGCGGAGCTAATGAATAAAATTGAAGAATATTTTAAGTAATATAGATTACACTACAAGGAGGGTCGCCGCCATGATAAACATGCCTAAAATAAAGGCATAAATCTCTCGGTGGCCCTCGCCATATTTTTGTGATATCGGCAGCAGTTCATCCACTGAAATAAAGACCATAACTCCAGCCACAAAAGCAAAGATTAAACCAAAAATCAATTCATCCAGTAATTGGTAGAGAAGAAAATAACCGATTAGAGCTCCTATAGGTTCAGCTGCTCCGGCTCCGAAGGCATACAAAACAGCTTTCACTCTACTCCCTGTTGCATAAAATATAGGTATTGAAACAGCTATACCTTCTGGAATGTTGTGTAAGGCTATAGCTATGGCAATAGAAAGTCCTAATGCTGGATCAGCCATAGTAGCTACAAAAGTTACCAGGCCCTCCGGGAAATTATGGAGAGCAATAGCACTAAAGGATACCATTCCTACCCTATGTAGCTCCTCTTTATCTTTAATGGCTAAAGTTTCTCCTAATTTATCCTGGTCATCTTCACTTAAAGCTTCTAATTGTTTGGCATCTATAGCATGGTGAGGATTATCCACCTCCGGGATCAGCCTATCTAAAAGTAAAATCACCAGGACCCCAACAAAAAATGCAGCAATAGTAGCGGCAAAACCTAAATCTCCGCCAAGAATGTATTGCAAGTCTTCTTTGGCCTCATCGAAGAGCTCGACAAAGGAGATAAATATCATCACACCGGCAGAAAAACTCAAAGCTGTAGCTAGAAATCTGGTATCGGTTTTTTTGGTAAAAAAGGCCAGCAGGCTACCAAGGCCAGAAGAAAGTCCGGCAAAAGTTGTGAATATTATCGCCAGAGTTAAATTCTCCAAATCAACCACCTCCGTAATGAGATTTCCTTAAGAGATAATTCTCTACCTCAAAAATAAATATATTTAACTGAAGCTATTATAACATAATAACAGATATTAATAAATCTTTTTAAATTCTTCTCCACTTTAAAAGAGGATTTAAGCAATTAATGTTTAATCGTTTAATATAGAGATATTTATATTAAGATAAATAATTTCTCACTACCGGCCTTTTTCAGGCCGGTTTGCCACTGTTTTTAATTTAGGGGAGATTTAACTGTGCAACAATATAATTTCAAATATTTTTTCTTAAAATATAAAAAGCGCTATCTTTTAGGGGTTGTGTGGTTAGCTCTTGTTGATATTTTGCAGCTGCTTATACCCCAAATACTGCGTTTATTTACTGATGATTTACAGGATGGTTTGTTGGATGGAGCCGGTCTGGTAAGATATGCTGTTTTTATAATACTGGTAGCTACCGGTACCGCTTTATTTAGATTTCTCTGGCGGCTTTACATAAATGGGACTGCCCGCAAATTAGAACGGGACTTGCGAAATGATCTATACCATCATCTACAAAAATTATCTCCTAATTACTTTCAGCATCAAAAGACCGGGGATTTAATGGCCCATGCCACCAATGATATTAATGCCATTCGCCGGGCTACAGGACCCGGGGTGGTGATGCTGGCTGATGCCATCATGCTGACTATAGCTACCATCTCTATACTGATTTTTACTATTGATATCCGTCTAACCCTGATGGCTTTAATTCCCCTTCCCTTTATTTCTTTAGTATCTGTCCGCTTCGGGAAAATTATTCACCGCAAATTCAAAAAAGTACAGGAAGCCTTTTCGGATTTAAGTGATAAAGCTCAAGAAAATTTTTCTGGTATCCGAGTAGTAAAGGCCTTTGCCAGAGAAAAAAAAGAAATCGCAAGATTTGAAACCAGTAATAAAGAAAACTTTCTTCGTAATGTCAACCTCATTAAGACCTGGGGGCTTTTCCGACCCTTAGTACGCTTCTTTTCCGGTCTCAGCTTTTTAGTGGTAATCTGGTATGGAGGAAGGCTGGTAATACTACAAACAATCTCCTTGGGAGACTTTGTGGCTTTTATCAGTTATCTGGGCATGTTAACCTGGCCCATGATGGCCTTGGGTTTTGTCATCAATATAATTCAACGGGGGCGCGCCTCTTTAGACCGCATAAACGAAATTTTTGCAGAAGAGCCGGAAATTTATAATTTCCCTGAAACTGACTATGATATTACCGAGTTAGAGGGTAAGATAACCTTTGAAAATTTGACCTTTAGTTATCCGAAAGAAGAAAAAGCAGTCTTAGAAGACATTTCTCTTTCCATAGAAGCAGGTAAAACCGTGGCCTTTTTAGGAAGAACTGGTTCTGGAAAGTCCACCATAGCCCGCCTGCTGCTAAGGATGTATAATACTGAGCCAGAGCAAATTTTCCTTGATGACACTGACATCCGTCATGTGCCTCTGGAAGTGGTGCGCCAGGAAATGGCTTATGTGCCTCAGGATAACTTTCTTTTTTCAACTACTATCGCAGAAAATATCGCTTTTCATGACCCGGAGACACCCCGGGCTGAAATTGAACAGGCTGCTCGAGAAGCCTGTGTTTACGATAATATCATGGACTTCCCTCATGGTTTTGACACAATATTAGGTGAACGAGGGGTCACTTTATCAGGTGGCCAGCAGCAAAGAGTTGCTTTAGCCAGAGCTTTAATTAAAAGACCTAAGATCTTGATGCTCGATGACTCCCTGTCAGCCGTTGATACCAAAACCGAAGAAAAAATACTGCAAAATTTAGAGACAATAATGAAAGACCGAACCACTATTCTGATTGCCCATCGGATCTCAACTTTAAAAAATGCCGATATCATATACGTCCTGGACGAAGGTAAGATTATAGAGCGAGGTATTCATGACACTTTATTAGAAAATAAAGGTCTTTATCACGATATCTATCAAAAACAGCTGCTGGAAGAAAAGTTAGAGGATAGCTAGAAAGGAGGAGCAGGATGAGAGATTTCCGCGAAGAGGAAGAACTTGGTAAAGCCTATGATTCAAAATTAATGAAGAGATTGTTATCCTATGCTAAACCCTATTGGAAAATCCTGCTGCTCTGTATTGTCCTGCTGTTAATCGTTACCGGGGTTGAGCTGGCCCGACCGTACCTGATACAGCGAGCTATAGATGATCATATTAATGTGCAAAATATTCCTCAGGTCAGTTTTCCCGACTCCCCTCCGGAAGAGGTGGATTATTTAGAGATTGACGGGAATTATTTAGTCCGCCAGAATCAGCTGGAAGAAGAATATCCAGACTTAGAACGCCATCAATTCATAAGATATGAAGGACATTACTTTTTGGTACCGACCTTTACTGATAATCCAGAGAGAGTTGAAATAACGGGAGAGCCAGATAACTTTACCGCTATAATTGGAGAAGAAAATTATCCAGCCAGAAGTTTAACTTCCGAGGAAATAGCGGAATTGCGGGAAGAGGATTTTGCTGGTATTACCAGGATTGCTCTTTTCCTATTATCAATAATGATTGCAGGCTTTATTTTTCACTATCTAGAAGTATTTTTACTGCATAAAACCAGTCAGCAGATTATATATAATATGAGACAGGAAATCTTTTCTCATCTACAGCAAATGTCTCTGGCCTACTTTGATAAAAATCCCGTAGGCCGTCTTGTAACCCGGGTTACCAACGATACCGAAACTTTAAACGATATGTACTCCCAGGTAATTGTCACCCTTTTTAAAGATATCTTTATGCTCGGTGGCATTATAATTATAATGCTGGCCTTAAATGTGGAGTTAACTTTAATAACCTTTGCCATCATGCCCCTGGTAATAGTCGTTTCCATTATCTTTCGTTACTTTGCCCGGGAAGCATACCGCAAAGTGAGAGTAAGGCTGGCCAAAATAAATGCCACTATCTCAGAAAATATTTCCGGGATTGAAATCATCCAGATTTTTAATCAGCAGCGACGAAAGTTTAAGGAGTTTAGTAATATAAATGAGGATTATTATGATGCCACCATGCGCCATATTTTAGTCTATGCTATCTTTCGGCCGGCGATGGATCTTCTCTACTCCTTAGCTTTAGCTATTCTTATCTGGTATGGTGGAGGCCGGGTCTTACAGTCTACCTTAAGCTTTGGTGTGCTCTATGCCTTTACCGATTATATCAGGCGTTTTTTCCAGCCCATCAATGATCTTACCGAAAAATATAATACTCTCCAGTCAGCCATGGCCTCGGCTGAAAGGATTTTTAAAATCCTTGATACCGAGGAAGAGATTGCTGACCCTGAAGAACCGCTCCCTCTGCCTGCAAAACTCACGGGCAAGGTTAAATTTGAGGAGGTCTGGTTTAGCTATGACGAAGAAGAATGGGTATTAAAGGATATTAATCTTACTATTAAGCCCGGAGAAACAGTTGCTTTAGTGGGGGCTACCGGTGCCGGCAAATCCTCTTTAATTAAGCTTTTAAGCAGATTTTATGATGTCCAGCAGGGCAAGATTACAGTGGACGGCAAGGATATTAGAAGTTATCCCCGCCGGGAACTGCGCCAGCATATTGGCGTTGTGCTGCAGGAAGTCTTTCTTTTCACCGGTACGATAGCAGAAAATATCAGTCTCCACCGACAGGATATCTCTCAGGAAGAAATTATTCAGGCTGCTAAATATGTTAATGCTCATAAATTTATCTCTCGGTTGAAAAATGGTTATGAACATGAAGTACAGGAACGTGGTTCCACTTTTTCCGCAGGAGAAAAGCAGTTAATAGCTTTTGCCAGAACTTTAGCCTTCGATCCTGATATTCTAGTCTTAGATGAGGCTACTTCCAATATTGATACCGAGACTGAATTGTTGATCCAGGATGCCTTATATAAGTTAACTGAAAACCGCACCACCATAGTAATTGCCCATCGTCTTTCCACAATTCAACATGCCGATAGGATTGTAGTTATGCATAAAGGCAAGATTAGAGAAATGGGCGACCACCAGGAATTACTGGATAAGGGCGGAATTTATTACGACCTTTATCAGCTTCAATACAAAGATCAATTGTTGCCAGAGGAAAACCAAAAAGAAAAAAAGACCAGTTAAGAGGTTAAACCTGACTATCTGACACCTTATTTTTAATCTCCTGTAAAAGCTGGCTGGCTTTCTCCGCTTCTGCTGCAGAAGCTCGCCGGGAATATCTGGCCTTCTCATAGATAGAAGTCAA
>PWEJ01000138.1 GCA_003553485.1 Halanaerobiaceae bacterium
CGAAGAACTGCTGCTGACTTAGATTTTACCGTAATCAACTCTTTAGATGAAACTTTTCAGGAACAGGTTACTGATTATTTTAATCAACCCGGTGCAGATGTAATAATTGATGCCACAGGTAATCAGGCAGCTCAAAGACAGGCTCTTAAACTTACAACGAAGGGAACCAGATTTTTAATTTTTGGTGTCTCTGAAGAATCTTCCCGGATAAGCATATCTCCCTATCAAATCTATGAAAATGAACTTAAAATTGTAGGCAGTTTTTTAAATCCCTTTACTTCAAAGAAATCAGTTGAAATAATATCAAATTCAAAGGATCTGGTCTTAGACGAACTAGTTGATAAAAAGCTATCTTTAGAAGATATACCTGAATTTTTTACTGCTGAAGATTCAAATTACCTCAAGGCTATGTTTATCAAGAAATAAGATTAATGCAGGTGCAATATTACTGCCCAATATTAGCAAATAATGTCTTAGGCAGAAAAGCTATAACGACAAAATCCCGCTGATACTGCTGGAGGATTTTTGCTTTGGTATAGTCTCTATTTTAGGCATTTGATAGTCGTACTAATTTCGGTTCTTTTTCCTGACAAATTGAAATGTTTCTGAATATATTTACAATTGCCTGAAAAATAAAAATAACAGAAAAAAATACATTTTTTCTCAAAGGTGGTAAATACCACTTGACATCTTGATGACTCAACCTTCAAATTGACAGATTATTATTGCTTTACAGTTATCAGAGGCCAACAGAATTAATTATTCTAAATTTAGAGGTTATTACTTTAGCTGAGCACCATATTGAAACTTTTTGAAAAAACAGGGAGGAATTCTGTCGAAAAAATACAATATTATAAACAGATACAGCAAAACACCGTTTTACAATGTGGAAATAATTAATTAAGGAAGATAAATATGCAAGAAAAACCTGATAAATTAGTTAAATCAGTGGTTAGAACAATGAAGATCATGGAACTGTTAGCTGAAAGCAGCAGACCACTGGGGGTTACAGAGATCAGCAGGCGAGCTGACCTCCATAAAAGCACCGTATATAGGCTGTTAGAGACAATGCAGTATTTAGGTTATATTTCCCAAAAGCCTGATTCCGGGAAATATTCGACCGGCCTTAAACTGTTTGAGGTTGGCAGTATGGTTATCAATGATCTAGATCTGCGGGAAAGAGCAAAGCCCTATTTACAGGAGTTGATGGAGGAGACAGGCGAGACTGTCCACCTGGGAATTTTAGATAAAAGAGAAATTGTTTATATAGATAAAGTTGAAAGCTTTAAGACCATCAGAATGCATTCCAAAATAGGTAGAAGGGTCTTGCCTCACAGCACAGCTTTAGGAAAGGTGATTTTAGCATTTTCTCCAATTAAAATCCTTGATGATATTATTATGAGTAACGGTCTGCCTGAAAAGACTGATAAAACCATAACAGAGGAATCTAAATTCAGGCATGAACTGCAGAAGATTAAAGAACAGGGCTATGGAATTGACGAACAGGAAAATGAAAAGGGAATTAGATGTATAGCCGGTCCTATCTTTGATCACACCGGTAAAATAATTGCCGCTTTCAGTATTTCTGGACCTGCCAGCAGAGTAACATCTGATACATTGAGGGAATATCAAGAACTGGTTTGCCGGTATTCCAGCAAAATTTCCAGTGCGCTGGGTTATAATGATTTATTGAAGAGGCCCTGCAGTGAAACTTCTGAACCAAAATAAAAAAGATTGTTTCAGCAGGTCAGATAAGAATTATTTCCGAATCAAAAAGCTATTTTATCCTGAAATCCAGGGGAACTAAAACCGCTCATAATTTTTGAAAGCCAGCTGATTCAGTCTCTGAAATTGCAGGGCAAATTCAGTTTATTTTTCAGGGGGTGATTGCTCAGGAAATATAGGGACCATATGTTAAAGCAGTTTTGTCCTTAAAGCATGTAACTTGCAAGTAAGAACTTGAATAAGCGATCACATCATATTTAAGGGGGTTTTAAGTAATAATGAACTTGAAAAGAATTAGCAAAATTTTACTTGTTTCTGCTCTGTCAATAGGTCTTGTCTTTGGTATATTTGCCTTTTTGGGAGAAGCAGTCCAGGCTGAAGATGATGAATATCATATTGCTGTAATTGTCAAAGCTACTGATTCCGGTTTCTGGCAGGATGTCTTTACAGGAGCCGAGGCAGCCGATGAAGAAATGGAAAATGTAACTATTGACTATCTTGGCCCACCATCTGAAGCCGACATTGCCCAGCAGGTAGCAATATTAGAAGATGCTGTTATTGGCAGACCCGATGCCATCGTATTAGCCTCCACAAGCTCGGATGCAACTGTGCCTCAGGTCGAAATGGCCTACGAGCAGGATACAAAAGTTATCTTAATTGACAACATGGTTCATACAGATTCCTACCACAGCTTTTTAGCAACCGACAATGTTGCCGGAGGTTATCTGGCAGCAGAAACTTTTGTTGAAATGGCTGAAGAGGATTATGGTCTTGACCTGAGCCAGGGAGTTGTAGGTCATATAAGCTCAATGGCAGGAGTCCAGGTTCTGATAGATAGAGATGAAGGTTTTCTGACAGGCATGGAAGATTTAGCCCCCGATGTTGAAATTTTAGAACCCAGATATGTAGATAACAGAATTCCTGATGCCCTGAGTGCTGCTGAAGATATCATGCTCTCCTATGGTGATGAACTGGTTGGCTTCTGGGCCAACAATAATCATACAGGCATAGGAGTAGCCAGAGCAATAGAAGAAGCTGGTGTGGCTGATGACTTTCCGGCCATCGCCTTTGATGCAGATGAAGATCAGATTCAGGCTTTAAGAGATGGCTATCTTGATGCCTTAATGGTTCAGGATCCCTTTGCCATGGGTTATGAAGGAGTCCATTCTGCTATCAAGGCAATTGAAGGTGAAGAGCTTGATGATTATGTAGATACAGGTGTTACCGTGGTTACTCAGGAGAATCTGGATGATGAAGATATCCAGCTTCTTATCAATCCTGAACAGCGCAAAGAGCATGTCTTGGGTCAATAAGCAAACAAGATTCTGAAAAAATTGCTAGGTATTTTAGCTACCGCTCTGTTCCTACGGGGCGGTAGCTAAAATTATGTTTAGGAGGGACAGCCCTATATGGAAGAAAATAATGAATACAGAATAACCATGGAAAACATCAGTAAAACCTTTCCCGGAGTCAAAGCCCTGGATAATGTCAGCTTGAAGGTGAAGGCCGGCGAAGTTCATGGGCTGGTAGGTGAAAATGGAGCAGGCAAATCTACTTTGATTAAAATCTTGATGGGAGCCCATAAAAAGGATCCCGGCAGCGGAGATATCAAAATTGAAGGCAAGAAAGTAAATATAAACAATCCCCTTCAGGCTATTGAACATGGTATGGCTGCAGTCTATCAGCATATGAAAATAGCCCCAGAACTCACAGTGGCAGAAAATATATTTTTAGGACGCCAGCCCCGCAACAATGGAATAATAAACTGGAAAAAGATGAATGAGATGGCCAGGGAAGTACTGGAAGAAGTTAATATGGAAAATATTGATCCCAGGGTAGAGCTTCGCAGCCTCTCAAATGTCAATAAAAGAATGGTTGCGATAGCCAAGGCGCTTTCTCAGGATGTCAATATTATAATCTTTGATGAGCCTACCGCTCAGCTGGCTGAAGAGGAAACAGAAGAGCTTCATCGCCACATCAAGGATTTAAAAGATAAGGATATTTCAATCATATACATTTCTCACCGGCTGGATGAAGTCTTCAATATCTGCGATCGGGTCAGTGTACTGAGAGACGGCAAACTGGTTATGACCGATCGAGTTGAAAATCTAACTGAAAATGATTTGATCACTCATATGGTGGGAAGAGAGGTTGGAGATCTATACTATAAAGAAGAGATAGAGTTCGGAGATGTTGTTCTGGAGGTTGAGGATTTAGAGGTTGAATCTAAAATTGAAAATGTCAGTTTTCAGCTTCGCGAAGGCGAAGTTTTAGGAGTCTTTGGCCTTGTGGGGGCAGGAAGGACAGAGATGGTTAAGTCTCTTTTTGGGGTGCATAGTGCTGATAGCGGTTTGATCAAAATCAATGGCAAGGAAGTAAAAATTAATTCTCCTCTACAGGCTATCAAAAGCGGAATGGCCTTTATCCCCGAGGACCGCCATACTGAAGGTGTTGCTTTAACCCAGGATATAGTTGACAACAGCAATCTTGTCAGATCCTTACTGCAGGCTAATTATGGTCTATTGAATGCCAGAGAAGAACAAAAAATAGCAGAAGAAAATGTTGAAGATCTTGACATCAGAACACCCTCCATCTTTCAAAAATTAAGGTACTTAAGTGGAGGAAACCAGCAGAAAGTTGTTGTTGCAAAATGGATTAATGCCAATTCCAAAATTATTCTGATGGATGAGCCAACAGTAGGTATTGATGTTGGCGCCAAAAAAGAAATTTATAAGCTTATGGCAGAGCTTTTAAAGCAGGGCAAGGCTATAATTTTTATTTCTTCCTATATACCTGAACTTTTAGGGATATGCGATAAAATAATGACCCTCTCCGAGGGCAGGATGACCAGTGTTATGAAAACCAGCGAAGCGACTCAGGAAGAGCTGCTTTATTATGCTACCAGATAACAGGCGTAGATCCAGGCTGATAATTAACAATATATAAATTAGGGGTTGAAAATATGATTGATGACATTAAAAGTTTTTACTGGAGACATGCTCAGAGGATAACCTTCTTTGTTATTCTCTTGCTGTTATGGTTTCTCTTTTCGCTCTTTATACCGCGCTTTTTTTCCTATGCCAATTTTTTCAATCTGGCAAGGAGAACGGCTGTAGTAGGTGTGGTATCCGTAGGAATGACAATTGTTTTAATATCTCAGGGTGTGGACCTTTCCGTTGGTTCCTATGTAGCCTTGAGTGGAGTTCTTATCGGGTCCTTTCTAACCGGAGCCCGGGGTTTTCCGGAACTTTCAATTCCTTTAGCAATTCTGGCAACCTTTTTAGTCCTGGGTTTTCTCGGTTTTATTGTCGGCTTTGCCATTAATGACTTAAAAGTCCCCTCCTTTGTTGCTGGACTGGGGATGATGAGCATAGCGCGAGGCCTGGCAATGGTTCTGTCCGGCGGTCGAATAATCACCGGCCTGCCTGTAGAATTTACCGGTTTTGCCAGGATGGAATTTTTGGGTCTACCAAGTTTATTTATTGTCCTGCTGGTAATAATGTTTGGGTCAAGCTTTATGATGAACAGAACAAAGTTTGGCCGAAATGTTTATACTATTGGAAGCAGTAAAGAGGTTGCTCTCTTATCCGGTATTAATCTCCGCTGGAATTACTATGCTATCTATATTATAAATGCTCTGCTTTCAGCAATTGCAGGCATAATGCTGGCAGCCCGGCTTTCCTCAGGCATCCCATCCGAGGGAGTAATGATGGAACTGGATGCTATAGCAGCAGCAATAATAGGCGGTACAGGTCTGGCCGGGGGTGAAGGCAGCATATATGGTACGATGCTGGGAGCGCTGCTCATTGGTTCTCTGCAGAATGCCGGCAACTTGATGGGCTTGGATCCCTTCTATCTTCAAATAGCCACCGGTCTGGTAATTATTGTTGCAGTTGCCCTTGATCAGCTGAGAAGGCAGCAGAGTTAAATCTAATCCTGACAGCCTGAACCTGAAGTTAAACTGTCCCTCAGCAGAACAATAGCTTAAGTATCATAATTGATGTAATGTATCTGCTGGATCTTCCGGGATCTTAACCTATGGGCTGTGAACCTAGCAAGCTTAACAGACTTATCCTGCCTGAGGTCCTGCAGAAAGGAGGAGTTATGAAAAAAAGAGGGATTTTTAATCACTACATCTCTGATATCGTGGCTTCTATGGGGCATAAAGACAGACTGGTGATTACTGATCTGGGGTTTCC
>PWEJ01000123.1 GCA_003553485.1 Halanaerobiaceae bacterium
AATATGGCTGCGATTTTACCCGGATAGCTCTGAAAAGTGCGGACAGCTGGGAGCTTAAGATTGAGAATGACCGCTTCACCGATGAATTCGGCATAGTGAGACAGAAAGCCAGCATATATTACGACATTGTCGAATATCCCCTGGCTGATACTGACCGCAGCGACCTGGAAAACTTCGACTGGCCTGACCCCCATGACCCGGGAAGAACCAGAGGCCTGAAGGAGGAGGCCAAAAAACTCTATCAGGAGACAGATTATGTCATAATTGCCGACATGATCTCCGGTGGTATTTTCGAGCAGGCCTTAAGAATGCGGGGTTACCGCCAGTTTTTCCTGGATCTGGTGGAAAACCAGGACTTTGCCCACGCCCTGCTCGATAAACTGCTGGAGGTTTACCTGGGTTTGTATGAGAATTATATCGAGGCGGTGGGTGATTATACTCATATCTTTGCCCTGGCAGATGACCTGGGCATGCAGAATGGTTTGATAGTTTCTCCCGCCCACTACCGGGAATTTATCAAACCCCGCCAGCGCCAGCTCTATCAGTTTATCAAAGACAGAGCCGAAGACAGCTATATCTTCCACCATTCCTGCGGCTCGATCTTTCCTCTGATCGGAGACCTGATCGAGGTAGGAGTCGATATTCTGCAGTCAGTTCAAACCAGCGCCAGCAATATGGATATCAGGAAAATCAAGCAGGAATTCGGCCAGAACCTCACCTTCTACGGCGCAATCGATGTTCAGCATATGCTGCCAGAAAGATCCGCTGCCGAGGTAGCCGAGGTCGTTAAGGAAACTGTCAATGTTCTGGGCCAGGATGGCGGATATATCCTATCAGCCTCCCATAATATTCAGCCCGATGTTCCTCCGGAAAACATCGATGCTATTTTCAAAACCAGCCTGGAAATGCATAAAAACCAGTAATTTTGTGGCTTATATCGCCGGTTAACAAACTGATACTGACGGTTAATATTGGAATATCTACGATAGCAACTCTGGTTAATGGCAGAAAGCTGTAAAAAGACATATAAAAGTATCTCTACAGGAGGGACAGAGATGAAGGTGCTGGTAGGGATCGATATTGGAACAACAAACATCAAGGTCAATGCCTTTTCAAAAGAGAGAGAAGAGCTGTTCAGTGCCAGTTATAAAAACAAATTGATCGAGGTAAATCCTGGCTATGATCTTGATGGGGATTATATTTTCAAAAAAGTTTTGAAATCGCTCAGAGAAATTATTACCAGAGGCTATCAGCCTGCTTCTCTTGGGATTTCCAGCCTGGGAGAGACACTGCTGCCGGTCTTTAACAGTCAGAGATCAAAAATAGAGCCGGATAAATCATCTTATGACAGGTTAGCAGAACAGAAAAACAAAATTATTGATGTTATCGATAACAATAAAAGTACCAGCCAGGCAATGATCTGGCATGACAACCGAAGTCGACCTCAGTTTGAGGCTTTTCTGAATAAAATAACCGAGGAAGAATTTTTTCGCGAGACCGGACTCTGGCCTGACTATATCTATTCGATTTTTAAGCTACTCTGGTATTACGAGAATAAACCAAAAATATTTCAAGCAGCAGATTGTTGGCTGCCTGTTAACAGCTACTTGCTTTATCGCCTGACAGGTCGGGCTGTCATGGATTATTCCCAGGCAAGCAGAACGGGAGGATTTAACCTGCAGCAGAGAACCTGGTCCCAGAAAATTTTCAACAGGCTACCCTTCTCTAGCGATGTTTTACCCGAACTACAGGACTGCGGAATCAAAGTCGGGAATATCAAGGAAAGCATTAAAGAGGAATTAAAAAAAGAACTGAAAAAGAAAAGTGAAATAGAAGAGGACGTTGAAATGAAAACAGAAGAAGGAAAAGAAAAACCGGAGATCGACTATGATATCCCTGTCAGCCTGGCCGGCCATGACCACATCTGTGGCTCCTATGCTGTGGCCGGATTTAGAGGTGATTTGCTGGTTGATTCCATGGGAACTGCAGAGGATATACTGGCAATAATTGATCCGGATGAAGTGAGCAGAGAGGAACTCCTAGCCCGGAGGGTTAGTATAGGTCTGCACGTTATCCCAGGTAAAGCCTATATTTACAAGGCCTTCGGTTACTCAGGCGCAGTTATCAACAGCCTGATTAGACTGTTCTTCAACAAGCCTGTATCGGAAATATCAGCAGAGGATTTCACCAGGTTTAACCGAGAAGCAGAGGAGTATCAAAAGAGTGAATATCTCCCGGAAATATTAATTGCCCAGAATGGAGACAGTCTGGCAGAAAACAAATATGAGATTGACAATTTAAATATCCTGAATTTCCCCCTGGATGCCAGTCGGGGCCAGCTCTTTATGGCAGCAGTTAGATATTTAGCAGAAAAGAGCAGAAAATATATTCAGGATATCGAGGAAACCATCAGCAGAAAATATGATGTCATTGCCATCGGAGGAAGTACCAAAAACAATCTATTGATGAACGAAAAGTCCAGGCTTCTGGAGGGAGAGCTTTATATCAATGATATCAAGGAAGCAGTTACATTAGGGGCCGCCCTGCTCGGTGGGATTGGTGCCGGATGTTATCAGGATTATCAGTCCGCAGTAACCGCTATTACCAGAGAAAAACATAAAGTTTAGAGTTTTGAAAATTAAATAATACTTTCAATTTAGATTAAAGACAGAAGCCCTGTATGAAGATTTAAAGTAATAGCAAAATAGCCAAAAAGCCAAAAACAGCTGTAGATATAATTAAACTGTTTTTCATTTTAAATAGTGTAATCAGGAGGAATTAACATGTCGCTGGTAAATTTTAATAAAATGCTTGCCAGAGCTCGCAGAGAAAACTATGCTGTGGGTGCTTTTAATGTTTATCACCTGCAGGATATAACCACAGTTTTAGCAGCCGCTGAAGCAGTCAGGTCTCCTGTAATTCTAGCCACTACCCGGGATGCCTTTGCCCACAGCACAATGGAAGATCTGGTAGCAGTTATCAAGAGAAGAGCCCGGGCAACTGAAATCCCCGTCTGTTTGCACTTAGACCATGCCCGGGATTTTGACACAATTATCAGGGCGATCTTTGCCGGTTATACCTCAGTTATGTTTGATGGTTCATCGTTGCCTCTGGCTGAGAATATTCATAAGACCAGAGAAATAGTTAAAGTAGCAGAACCACTTAATGTTTCAGTTGAAGCCGAAATAGGGAGAGTAGGGAGAGTCCAAACTCAATATTCAGAGGAGAAAACAGATGATGGAGCAGTTTTTTCAGATCCCGGGGAGGTAAAAAAGTTTGTTGAGGAAACCGGGATAGATGCCTGTGCTATAGCGATAGGCTCTCTTCATGGCATGCAGAAACAGGAAGCCAGTCTGAACCTGAATCTTCTGGAAGAAATCAGAAAGAGAGTTGAAATTCCTTTGGTGCTACACGGCTCTTCAGGCGTCAAAGAAACCGAGTTAAAGGAAATTGGCGCCCGAGGCATCCAGAAAGTTAATATCGGAACCAGATTGCAGCGGGTATTCACCGATGAAATGCGTAGAATTCTTGCAGAAAACAAAAACCTCCATGACTCTGTAAAAGTGCTGGAATCAGCCCGGAAAGCTTTGAAGAAGGAAGTCATTCATAAAATAGAAATTTTGGGAAGCAGTAATAAAGTTAGGAATTAAAAAAAACACCTTATACATATTTGCTCGACTTCAACCCGATTTATAATCGGCTAAAAAATTATTGATCCTCATGTTTTATTAAATTAGTTGGACTTACTTTTAATCAAAATTGCTGAAAATGAGACTGATGTGACCTGTAGAGGTGTTTCAGACTATATCTATCAGTATAAAAAAGTAAAATATTTAATAGTAATTGTTATTACAGTCTGCTATAATAAAAGCAACAAATTTAGAAAGGAGTAGATCAAATTGAAATATATAATTTTCTTTGTAATCATGCTCTTTATGATTAATATTTCACTGGCAGCTGTCAATAACAAGAAAACAGCTGAGATGCCTAAAATTGATCAGGAAAATCAAGATATTGCTACCAGGACAGCAACCTTTGCCTTAGGCTGATTTTGGGGCCCGGATGCTTATTTTGGAGTTCTGGAAGGAGTAGTAAGAACCCGGGTCGGTTATGCCGGAGGCATAAGCGAAAATCCAACCTATCGTAATATTGGTGACCATACTGAAACCTTGCAGCTGGAGTATGACCCCGAGCGCATCTCTTATGAGGAGTTAGTCAGGATATTCTGGGACCGCCATAATCCTCATAGGGAAAGCTTTTCCAGGCAATACCAATCCATGTTATTTTATCACAATGAAGAGCAGCGGGAAATTGCCCGGAAGATAAAAGATGAATTAGAAGAAGAGTCTGACCGCCAGATTGTCACAATAATAACCGAATATGAAAACTTTTATTTAGCTGAAGATTACCATCAAAAATACTATTTACAAAATAACAGGAAATTTAACAATTACTATCGAGAAATCTATAGCCAGGAGGACTTTCTGAATTCTACTGCAGTGGCCAGGGTTAATGGTTATCTTCATAACAGCGGTGAGGAAGAACAGTTGATTTCAGAGATAAATAAATTAGGTCTGTCGGCAGAGCTGGGCAAGGAATTATTAGAAAGATATGGCATTGACCTCGACAGTAGAGCCTGTGAGATTTTTAGCGAAATAGCTAAAGATGATTCCAATAATAAAGATGATGCCTATCTGCAGGAGAAGCTAACTACCCTGCAGTACAATGTTACTCAAAAAGGAGCCACTGAACCAGCATTTAACAATGAATTCTGGGATCATAAAGAAGAGGGTATCTATGTTGATATAGTATCGGGTGAACCTCTCTTTAGCTCTCAAGACAAATTTGATTCTGGTACAGGTTGGCCCAGCTTTACTCAACCATTGGTTCCAGATAATATTGTAGAACAGGTGGATAAAAGCCTTTTTATGACCAGAACTGAAGTGAAAAGCAAAAATGCAGGCTCCCATTTAGGTCATGTCTTTGAAGACGGACCTGAACCGACGGGTTTAAGATATTGTATCAATTCTGCAGCCTTAGAATTTATTCCGGTGGAAGAATTAGCTGATAAAGGTTATGGTGAGTTTTTAGCTGATTTTAAATAATAGACTATGTAAAGCTAAATATCAAACGGCTTATTTTTAAATCTTTAATGCCAGGGAGGCCTTGACCTTTCTGGCATTTTTCCTATTTTTACTTTAGAATAACCAAAATAAATAAGAATATTGCAGGGAGAATTTAGTTTCTTTTGAAAAAGAAGGTTTTTTTTAATATTTATAGAATTTACTAATAGAACTCCAATTGAATTTTTATCTAGAAAATTTAGCTGAAGGAGAGGTATTATGGTTAACAAAAAAGTTTTAGTTGTTGGCGGTGGATTGGGAGGCTTATCGGCGGCTATCTCCCTGGCAGCTGAAGGATATCAGGTAGAAATATATGAAAAAAATGATCATTTAGGCGGTAAATTAAATCAATCCTCTAAAGAAGGTTTTACCTTTGACCTAGGGCCTTCTATTTTAACGATGCCTCATATTTTTTCCAGGCTTTTTGACCAGCACAATCGAGATATGGAAGATTATTTAGAGATTACTCGCCTGGATTTAGAATGGCGTAACTTTTTTGCAGATGGCACAGTCATTGATTTATATGCCGAGTTAGATGACATGCTGGCAAATAATGAGGTGATAACAGAAAAAGATATTACTGAGGTTAATAATTATCTGGATTATGCTGGTAATATAACAGCAACTGTAGAAGAAGGTTACTTTGCTGAAGGGCTTGATACGATGACTGATGTTCTAAAGTTTTACGGGCCGATTAAAGC
>PWEJ01000003.1 GCA_003553485.1 Halanaerobiaceae bacterium
AGAATCAGAAATTGACTATTAAGCGGTCTATCTCTGTAAAAAGGATAAATTTATGTTATAATAGATACTATTAAAGGAGATGCTGCAAAGTTTTACCTATTTAAAATATTTGCACCTGGAGCCAGGATAATTTATGGAGGGATTTTATATGATGAAATTGAAAAATTTTACTATCAAAATGAAAATAGCTTTATTTGTAGGATTAGTGGTCTTCATTTTAGCAGGAGGTTTGATCCTTTTCTCTATTAATCGCACCAATGATATGCTATTAGAGGAAGAAGAGCAAGCCATGGAGTCCGGGGCAAATTTTGTCCAGGCTCAGATGCAGGACCAATTAGATGCAGCTCGTATTGGAGTGATGAGCATTGCTGGCAATACAGAGATTCAAAGATTATTTGCAGAAGGAGAGCGAGAAGAATTGCGTGATAGGTTGCTGCCTGTCTATGAAAACATAGACGAAGATATGGCTCAGGTACAATTTCATGAACCGGACTCCACTTCTTTCCTGCGACTCCATATGCCTGATGACTATGGTGATAGTCTTGCTGATTTTCGCCATACTGTCAATGAAGCTAATGATAGAGAAGAGATGGTCATGGGGTTAGAAGAGGGAAGAGGAGGCTTTGGTTTTAGGGTAGTGGTACCCATAAATTATCAGGATGAACATATTGGTACTGTTGAATATGGCTCCAACTTTGATGATGAATTTGCCCTGGAATTGCAGGATAATATAGGAGGCGAATACTTTATCTATGCCTTTGAGGATATGGCGGGCATCGCCTGGGATCAATTGGATGATGGTTTATTAGGCAGCACAACAGTCGATGACTGGCCGATAGAAGAGGATTTATTAGAAAAAGTTCGGGCTGGGGAAAGAGTTTTTACTCTATCAGAGGATGAAAATTATCGCCTGATGCTCCAACCCTTTGAGAATTTCCAGGGTGAAGTTAGTGGTTATATAAAATCGATTCAAAATAGAGAGGATATTGTTGCCCAGTCCGCAGCTACCACACGCAATATGGCTTTAATTGGCATTATTGGGCTGGTGTTAAGTGCTCTATTAATTTATTTATTAATCAATAAGCAATTAAAGCCCCTTAATAAATTTCAGGAGTTATTTGCTGATCTGGCTTTAGGAGATCTAACCGTTAGATTTCCCATTGAACGGATTAACTGTTCGGAAATAATGGATTGTGGAGAAGAAACCTGTCCTGATTATCAAAAAGATGGAGTTACCTGCTGGTTTAACGTCGGCAGCTTTGCCCCCCAATTTGATAAAGAAGTACATTGTCCTAAGATAAAAACAGGAGAATATGACTCCTGTGAAGAATGTATCTGCTACAAAATGGTCAATAAAGACGAAATCCAGACTCTAGGAGCCTGGTTTAATAAGCTGGCTGATAGTTTTAAAGAGATAATCAGCGAAGTTCAGGGTACTACATCTGAACTATCAGCTTCCAGTGAAGAGTTATCTGCTAATAGCGAAGAAATTTCTGCCTCTTCTCAAGAAGTAAGCTCAGCAATCCAGCAGGTTGCTTCAGGAGCTGAAGAGCAGGCAGCTCAGGTTGCTGAAACTGAAGACCATATGGCAGCTTTAAGTACGCAGATTGATAATGTTTCTGAAAAAGCAGAGGTCATGGGAAATGAAGCTGAAAAAGTTGACGGAGAGGTAGCTAAAGGAAATGAAGCTCTGGATATAACCAGTAACAAAATAACCCGGGTAAATGAACAGCAGGAAAAGGTCAAGACCAGGGTAAATGAACTGGGAGAACTTTCAGATCAAATCGGTGAAATAGTAGAGATGATCAATAGTATTTCTGAACAGACTAATCTTTTGGCTTTAAATGCTGCTATTGAAGCTGCGCGAGCAGGTCAGGCAGGTCAGGGTTTCAGTGTTGTAGCTGATGAGATAAGAAGCCTGGCTGAAGAGTCTTCTAAAGCTACAGAGGAGATTGAAGAACTCATTAGAGAAATTCAGGGTAAAGTCAGTAATACTAATAAAATGATGGAAGAGACAGATAAAGTAGTAGATGAAAGTGTTACTGCTATAAAAAATACCGAGGGCAACTTTGTTGAAATAGCTGCGGCTATATCCGACCTCAATAACCTGATTGAGGAGATAATTAACAGTGCTAAGGATATGGCAGTTAGCAGCAGTGAAGTTACTGCCGCTGTGAGGGAAATAGCAGAAGTAAGTGAAGAATCCTCCAGTAATGCAGAAGAAGTGGCAGCTTCCAGTGAAGAGCAGAGTGCCTCTACTCAGGAAATAGTAAATGTTTCGCAGGAACTTACAGAAATGGCTTTACACTTATCGGAAAAAGCTTCTCATTTCAAAATTGATGAATAATAGAATATTGATCTAAAATATCAATACCGGGTACCTGTAGCTCTTATTTAACTGCTGGTGCCCGGTGTTTATTTGCAAATAATTTTTGTAAAATTACAACAGGGGGTTTATAAATGAGGAAAAGATTGCAGGAACTAATTACAGAAATTGAACCGGAAATAATTGAATTACGAAGACAGATTCACAGCTGCCCGGAAGCTGGCTTTGCAGAGGAAAAGACAGCAGCTTTGATTAGTGAGATTCTAACCCGTGAGGGAATTGAGCATGAAAGGGAGGTGGCTCAGACTGGCGTTGTGGGCATAGTTGGTTCAGGTTCAGGTCCGGTTATTGGTATTAGAGCAGATATGGATGCTCTGCCTATTGAGGAAAAGACTGGATTATCCTTTAGTTCAGAGAAGGAAAATATGATGCATGCCTGCGGCCATGATGGACATGTGGCAATTTTATTAGGGGTGGCTATAGCTGCTGCTGAAATAGCAGATGAGCTTCCAGGCAAGATTAAATTAATATTCCAACCAGCTGAAGAAGGTCCCGGCGGAGCTGCTCCAATGATAGCCGAGGGTGTGTTAGAAAACCCCTCAGTTGATTATATGCTGTCCTTGCATATCTGGAGTAAGGAAGAAGCAGGTTATATTGGCTTGAAGCAGGGGGCCTTCTTTGCTTCAGCCGATGAGTTTGACCTGGATATATTAACCGAAAGTGCTCATGGAGCTAGCCCTCATCAGGGCCAGGATGCCATTCTTATAGCCAGCAAAATTGTTCAGAGTTTGCAGGGGATAGTGAGCCGTAATATTGACCCGGTAAAATCAGCGGTAATTACAGTAGGTAAAATTATGGGAGGATATCGCCGCAATGTAATTGCAGATAATGTCAGGTTAGAAGCCACTGTCCGGGCCTTAGATACCGAGGTGCGTTCTCTGTTGCATAAAAGGATTGAGGAGGTTGTGGCTGGAATATGTGCCAGCGAAGATGCTGATTATAAACTTGATTATCGCAAACTTTATCCGCCCCTGATAAATGACGAAAAAGTTGTCGACCATATTTATCAGGAAGCTTTAAAAATTGCAGGTCAGGAGAGGGTTAAATTTATCGATGACCCCACCATGGGAGCAGAAGATTTTGCACATTTTCTCCAGCAGCGACCAGGGGCCATGTTTTTACTGGGAGGTCAAAATCCCGACAAAGGAATTACTGCTCCCCATCACCATCCTGAATTTGACTTTGATGAGGATATTATGGCTCTAGGGGTGGAAGTATTTTTAACCACTGCTCTAAGCCTGATGAACTCAAGACCCTAACCAGGCACATCTTTAATTTATAAAGCTATGCCTGGTTTTAAACTTAAACATTAATCTTTCAACCTGTTGGCAGAAATTTTTTAGGCCACTCAGGAAAAATATAAAAAGGGGAAATTTCCATTGAAAAGGCTGCCGAAAAAGTTTATAATGGTATTGACTACCTAAGTAGTTAATAACTCTTACAAGGGGGAGAAAGTAATGGAAAAAGTCAAAGTTGTACTCTGGGGCCTTGGCTCTATGGGAAGTGGAATGGGAAGAATTTTAGCCGACAGAGAAGGAATAGAAATCGCTGGAGGTATAGCCAGTAGAAAGAAAAAGTCAGGACAGGATTTAGGAGAGCTGTTTGGTTTAGACTATAAGTTAGGAGTGGCAGCCACAAACAATCCAGAAGAAGCTCTAACAGAAGAGGTAGATGTTGTTCTGCACGGCACCAGTTCTTTTTTGACAGATATTAAAGAGGAATTAGATTTAATAATCTCTCGGGGAATAAATGTTATCTCCATTGCTGAAGAGATGGCCTATCCTCAGGCAGGCAATCCGGAGTTTGCCAGCTGGTTGGCTGATTTAGCTCAGGAAAAGGGAGTAACAGTTTTGGGCACCGGCATTAATCCTGGTTTTGTTTTAGACCACCTCATTATAACTTTAACTGGAGCCTGTGCCAGCGTGGATAAAATTGAAGCTTCCCGGGTTAATGATCTTTCTCCCTTTGGGCCTACAGTTATGAAGACTCAGGGAGTTGGCACCACCGTGGAAGAATTCAAAACTGGGGTGGCTGAAGGAAAAATTGTCGGCCACATTGGCTTTAGAGAATCTATTAAAATGATCGCCGATAGAATCGGACTTTCTATAGATGAAATCAAAGAAACTAGAGAGCCGATAATTTCTGAGACCCACCGGGAAACAGAACATGTTAAAGTTGAGCCAGGTATGGTTGCAGGCTGCAAACATATAGCCCGTGGCTTTAATGAAGGCCAGGAGGTTATTGTGCTGGAACCCCCGCAGCAGATCCACCCAGGCCAGGAAGGAACTGAAACTGGTGATTATATTAAAATTATAGGTGAGCCAGAGGTAAATATGGCTATCCAGCCGGAAATTCCTGGAGGAACAGGTACCATGGCAGTGGCCGTTAATATGATACCTCAAGTTATCAATGCCGAAGCAGGCTTGAAAACAATGGCTGATTTACCGACACCTGGTGTAGTTAAATCCGATATCAGAGATTTATTAAAAAAATAGCTCTAACTTTAGGGGAAAATTTTAAAGGGGGTTATCACTTTGAGTAAAAAAGTACCTGCTGGAAGTTGGGTGCAAATTCACAATATCGTTCTAACAGCGGAAGAAAGAGCTCCACAGGTTCCAGAGGATACGGGCAAAGTTCCTCTGGAGATGTGGGCTAAAGGATTTTTGTTGCAGGAGGCAGAAATTGGGGAACAAGTAGAAATAGAAACTGTGATAGGTAATAAATACCAGGGAGAACTGGTTGATGAAGCCCCTGCTTATGATCACAGTTTTGGCAAAGCCATTCCTGAACTGCTAAAAATCGGCCCTGAGTTAAAAAGAATGCTCCAGGATAAAGGAGGGGCTAAAGATGGCCACTAAATCTTATCAGGAGACTATGAGTCGACGCACTCAGATAATGAAAGAGGCCGTGGGAATAGATTATGACCGTTTTAGAGAGAATGAACTGGTCTTTGATTATGAAAGAATGATGTCAGAGGTTGGTTATGATCTGGAGGAAATTAGAGAGATTCAGAAACAGACCGGGGTAGGACAAACGCCATTGCTGGAGCTGAAAAACCTGACAGCAATTGCCAGAAAGCTAGCTCCAGCCGGTAAAGGGGCTAGAATATTTATTAAGGATGAAGCTGCTAATCCTTCGGGAAGTTATAAAGCTCGTCGAGCTTCAGTCTCTGTATATCACGCCAAACAGCAGGGTTTTTCTGGAGTGGTAGCTGCTACCAGTGGCAACTATGGAGCGGCAGTTGCCTCCCAGGCGGTAATGCGGGGGTTAGACAGCATTATAGTTCAGGAGGTTTATGATAGCAGAGGTAAGGGCCAGCCGGAAATTTTGGAAAAAGGTCGTAAATGTGAAGCTTACGGTGCTGAAGTTTTACAACTTAGTGTCGGGCCAGAATTATTCTATACTTTTCTTAAGGTTTTAGAAGACACAGGATTTTTTAATGCTTCCCTATATACTCCCTTTGGCATAGCAGGAGTGGAATCTTTAGGGCAGGAAATAGTTGATCAGCTGAGAGAAAAAGAAGGACAGGATCCGGCGGCAGTAATTTGTACCAACGCTGGTGGAGGTAATCTGACTGGCACCGCCAGGGGTCTGAAAAAAGCCGGGGCCTCAGAGACCTCGATAGTAGGAGCAAGTGTTGATCTCAGTGGGCTTCATATGGCCAGCGACCAGGATTTTAACCGCAAGTCCTTTACCACCGGCCATACTGGCTTTGGTATTCCCTTTGCCACCTGGCCTGATAGAGCAGATGTTCCCTTAAATGCTGCCCGGGCTTTGCGTTATATGGACCGCTATGTGACTGTAAAACAGGGTGAAGTCTTTTATATTACTGAGGCATTAGCCCAATTAGAAGGGATGGAAAGGGGACCAGCCGGCAATACTTCTTTAGCAGCCGCCATTGCTTTAGCCCAGGAATTAGAGGAAGATGAAATAATTGTAGTTCAGGAAACAGAGTATACCGGTGCCGGCAAACACCCGCTGGCTCAGTTAAATTTTGCTAAAGAAAATGGTGTTGAAATTAGCCGCGGTGATCCCGAGTCCGAGGTTCCAGGAGAAAATATTATAATACCTGAATCGCCAGAGCAAATCAAAGCCCGAGATTTAGACCTGGATAAAATTAGACTTTCTTATTTAAATAAAGCGATTGATAAAAGCGGTATCGAAGAAATAGGCTCTAAAGAACTGAAATTTCTAGCGGAGGAGACTAATCAGCCTGTGGAGAAAGTGCAGGATATGATAGCTGGAATGTAAAAAGGGAGGAGAAGGGGCATGGAAGTCGACCTATTAGTTGCAGAAATTGGCAGCACCACAACTATGATTAATGCTTTTACCAATATAGAAAAAAATATATCCAATTCTCCCAGGCATTTAGGCCAGGGTTATGCTCCCACCACAGTGGAAGAGGGGGATGTAATACTTGGCTTGCAGGAAGCTATTGTTGATTTGCAGGATAAGCTGGGGGTAGATGATCTATCCTGGCAGGAGTTTATGGCCACCAGCTCAGCGGCTGGAGGTTTAAAAATGACGGTGCACGGTCTGGTAAAGGATATGACTGTTAGAGCTGCTGAAGAAGCAGCTTTAGGAGCTGGAGCTGTTATCCGCCAGGTAACGGTGGGAAAGCTTAAGGAAAGACAGCTGGCTAAAATTCAGGAGATTAATCCTAATATAGTTTTGCTAGCTGGTGGCGTTGATTATGGTGAAGAAGAAATTATTCTCCATAATGCTCAAGCTCTGGCAGGCCTACAATTAGAAATACCTGTAATTTACGCCGGTAATAAAGTGCTCCAGGAAGAGGTTGCCGATATTTTTGCCGAAGAGGACACGGAAATTATGCTGGCAGAAAATGTTTATCCTGAAATAGATAAACTTAATATCCAGCCCACTAGAGAACTCATCCAAAAAGTTTTTGCCAATCATATTGTTAAGGCACCGGGGATGGAAAAGATCAAAGATTGGCTGGCCATTGATATGATGCCCACCCCCGGAGCTGTAATGCAGGCTGCTCGACTGCTTAAAGAAGAAATAGGCAACCTGGTGGTTTTTGATGTTGGAGGTGCCACCACCGATGTTCATTCCGTCACCGAAGAATCAGGTAAAGTTAAGGAATTACTGGTCAGCCCTGAGCCAGAAGCAAAACGAACGGTGGAAGGAGACCTTGGTGTTTATCTCAATGCCCCCCAGGTTTATAAAATGTTAGAGCAAAATCATGATTTGCCTCCCAGGGAGGACCTGGCTCCACTCCCGCGTAATGCTGAAGAGGAAAAGTTTGTAGAGGAATTAACAGCCAGAGCTGTTAAAATCGCCTTAGAACGCCATGCCGGTTCTTTTCGAGATTATTATGGTTCAGGAGGCCGCCAGACTGTAGCTGAGGGTAAAGATTTAACAGCAGTAAAGTGGCTTATTGGTACCGGCGGAGCTTTAACTCGTCTGGCTGGCGGCAAAGATATTTTAGCTTCATTGAGGACAAGAGCTTCCCGCCGATTATTACCTCCTCCAGAAGCTAAGGTTTTGCTTGATACCAAATATATAATGGCTTCTTTAGGGGTGATGAGTCAGAAGTATCAAAGAGCTGCTTTAAAATTGCTATTGGATAGTTTAGAAATGGACAGTTTAGAATTAGATAATTTGCAAAAACCGGATAATAAAGATTAATAATTTCCAGGCTAAAACTAGGAAGGGGTTACAAGTGATGTCACCTGAACGAAAAGATGATTTTACTAAAAGGCGTCAGCATCTTGCTGAATTATCGGAAGAAGAGCTCTATGAAAGGTTTTGGGATTTGGCAGAGCAGGTGGTGGAACCTTTAATTGCTGAAGCTAAGACCCATACCTCGCCCTCAATTGAAAGATCGGTTTTAATCAGAATGGGTTTTAATAGTTTGGATGCCAAGGCTATAGTGAAAAAAGTCCAGGAGGCCGAGCTTTTAGGCAAGGGGGCTGGTCATGTGGTGCTTAAGGTTGCTGAAAAAGAGGACTTAAAGATTAAAGAGGCCGGCTTAAATATCAAAGAAGGCCAATATGAAATTAAATTTTTACAGAAGCTTTTTAACAGGGAGGGGGTTTCCTGATGGATCTAAAACCTGAAGATAAACTGGATATAGAAGAATTATTACAGGATTTAGAAGAGTATCGTCCGCGCCGACAGGGCTGGACCTGGCGGAAGCCTATAGATGAATTAAAGTTAGGTGATTTCACTTATCAGGATATGAGTGAGGGGTTAGAAAATAGTGTGCCCCTGCCAGCCTCTCGGAGTTTTGCTGGTATAGACCCCCAACCTGAACCAGTGATAACGACGGAAATTGCCTCAGGTAGATTTGAAGATGATATCAGAAGAATGCGTATGGCAGCCTGGCATGGTGCTGACCATATGATGGTGATAAGGACAGCTGGCCAGAGTCACTTTGCTGGTTTAATCGAAGGAACGCCTGAAGGAGTTGGCGGCATTCCCATAACCAGAAAACAGATACGGGCTACCCGCAAGGCTTTAGATTATATTGAAGATGAGGTAGGGAGGCCGATAAACTTTCACTCCTACGTCAGTGGAGTGGCCGGACCAGAGATAGCCGTGCTCTTTGCGGAAGAGGGAGTCAATGGTGCCCATCAGGACCCGCAATATAATGTGCTATATCGCAATGTCAATATGTATCGCTCCTTTGTCGATGCTGCAGTGGCAAAAAAAGTGATGGCATCTGTGGACATGTTGCAAATTGATGGAGCTCATAATGCCAATGCCACTGCCCGTAAAGCCTGGAATGTAATGCCAGAACTTTTTGTTCAACATGCTATTAATTCTATGTTTTCCCTTAAGGCAGGAATGCCAAAGGAAAATATTGCTCTTTCCACTGTGCCTCCGGCGGCTCCTCCAGCTCCTGATTTGAAGTTGAATCTACCTTATGCCATAGCATTGCGTGAGCTTTTCCAGGGCTTTAAATTTAGAGCCCAACAAAATACTAAATATATGGAATCATCAGTTAGAGAAGCTACTGTAACTCATACTTTAAATCTATTGATATCAGCTTTGACTTCAGCAGATATACAGAGCACAATCACACCTGATGAAGGTCGCAATGTCCCCTGGCATTATTATAATATAGCTGCTGTTGATACAGCTAAACAGACTTTTGCTGGCCTTGATAGCTTAAAAGATCTGGTTAAACTCAATGACCAGGATAGTCAGCTGAGAAAAGACGCCCGTGAGTTAAAAGAAAGGTCAGTTCTGTTCCTGGAAGAAATCCTTGAGGTTGGAGGGTATTTTCAAGCCGTTGCTGAAGGATTTTTTGTTGATTCCGGCCGTTATCCAGAACGCAATGATGATGGTATAGTGAGAAAATTAGATGGGGGAGTTGCAGCTAAATCCATTGTACCTCGTGATGATGACTATTTAGCTCCGGTATGTAATCACTTTGGTTATAACAATCTACCTGAAGGGGTTGAAAAAGGTTGTGACCTTATTGGAGGCTGTTCGCTGGAAAACCCGGAGATGATTGATTATATCGATGAGCTAGACCCGGAAGATAATGTTGAGACCAGATTAGAGGAAAGCCGGCCCTATCGCAAGGGCGATTTATTGAAGCCTGAAGTAGAATGGAGTGGAGATGGTTGGGTTAACGTCACCTTATTCTTGCCAGTAGAAAAAGATATTGCTGAAGTAGCGGCGCAGGAGATTGCTGGTAAGATGGGTTTAACCAATGCTGAGGTAATTCATCGAGAAGTTATGCATCCTGCTGAAGGAACTTTGATTGAAGTCAAGGGACAGGTGGATTTTGCTATTGATATCAATGAGCTGGAAATACCTGAAAAGGAAGAGCCTCTGCCTGATGATGAAATCAGAGAATTTGTTGATGAAAATCCCCTCCAGGTGGTAGCGGCCACAGTAGGCGAAGATGAACATTCTGTTGGCCTGCGGGAAATAATTGACATCAAGCATGGAGGGATTGAAAAATATGGCATCGAAACCACCTATCTGGGCACCTCAGTTCCCATAAATAAAGTTGTTGATGCCGCTATTGAAACCAATGCTGATGTTATCATGATCAGTACCATAATCACCCATAATGATGTGCATCGCCAGAATATGAAGAAGTTACATGACCTCTGTCGGGAAAGAGGCATTAGAGATGATATTATCCTAATTGGCGGAGGAACCCAGGTGACTGATGAAATTGCTAAGGAATCAGGCCTGGATGCTGGTTTTGGTAGAGGTACCCATGGTGAAGATGTTGCTACCTTTATTGTTAAGAGACTTAGAGCAGAATTGGATAATTAAAATAGTCCTTGCTCTGGAGTGATATTTTATGGCTAAAATTACCCGACCGGTTCGAGCAGAAATCAACCTAGCAAATATCAGGCATCAACTGAGCAATATTCGCCGTCATATCGGTGAAGAAAGTGAAATAATGGCTGTAGTTAAGGCTGATGCCTATGGTCATGGTGCAGTGGAGGTAAGCTGGACGGCCTTAGAAGCAGGGGCTAATCGATTGGCGGTAGCTTTACCTGAAGAAGGAATGGAATTGCGAGCCTCCGGTATCAGGGCCCCTATCCAGGTCTTTGGAGAGACTCTGGCTCAGCAGAAGAGGCTTTTGGTGGATTATAATTTAATACCTACAGTCTGCCGTAAAGATACTGTTAAGAGTCTGGCCCAGGAATTAAAGGAGAGCGAAACTGTCTATGAATTGCCGGTAGCTATAAAAATTGATACTGGCATGGGTAGACTGGGCATTTTACCAGAAAAATTGCCAGAGTTTTATGAGCTCATAGATAAGACGCAGGGCTTAATAGTTGAAAGCTTGATGACCCATTTTAGCTCTGCTGATGAAAAGGATAAGAGCTTTACCTATGAGCAATGGGAAAGGATGAAAAGAGCCGTAGATTTACTGGAAAATAAACTTTCTGCTGATAAAGAACTGCCTAAAATACAGGTTGCTAATAGCGCTGCCATTATTGACCTGCCAGAATTAGCCGCCGATATAGTTAGACCGGGAATAATGTTATATGGCTTACCCCCTTCCCCGGCTGTGGATTTGAGCTTTGCTTTAAAACCTGTTATGAGTTTGAAGGCCGGTATTAGCTATTTAAAAAAAGTTCCTGCCAATAGGGCGATCAGCTATGGGGCCACCTATGTAACCTCAGAAGAAGAATATATTGCCACATTACCTTTAGGTTATGCTGACGGCTATCCTCGTTTACTCTCTAACAAGGGAGAGGTGCTGATTGCAGGAGAAAGATGTCCTATAAGAGGAAGAGTCTGTATGGATATGATTATGGTTGATGTCAGTAAGGTTAAGGATGAAGTGGAAGTTGGCGATGAAGCGGTGATAATTGGCAGGCAGGAGGAAGAAGAGATAACGGCCACTGAAATTGCAGAGGAAACAGGGACCATTAATTATGAGATAACCTGTGGAATAAGCAAAAGAGTGCCCCGGCAATTTCTGAATCTGCCTGAATCCTGGGAAAGATAATAATAAAGGGCCTCACCCCTCTTTAATGAGGGGGAATGAGGCCCTAATTTGTTTATAATTTAATTAATTAGCCTTCTATTTTTAGGCCATCAATTCAGCTACATCTTCTGTTGCATCTCCAGTAGGTGAGATATTAAACTTATCCACCAAAACATTGAGGACATTATCGGAGAGGAAAGCCGGTACAGTGGGCCCTAATTTGATATTTTTTACACCTACTGCCAGAAGTCCCAGCAATACAGCGACGGCCTTCTGTTCATACCAGGCTATATCATAGGAGATGGGCAGTTCATTGATATCTTCAACACCAACAGCCTCAGCTAATTTTTTGGCAATAACAACCAGGGAGTAAGAATCATTACACTGGCCAGCATCAAGAACTCTTGGAATTCCACCAATATCTCCCAGATCTAACTTGTTGTACCGGTATTTAGCACAACCAGAGGTTAAAATAATTGCGTTTTCAGGTAATTCCTTAGCCACTTCGGTGAAATATTCTCGTTCTTTATATCTTCCATCACAGCCGCTCATCACCACAAACTTTTTCAAGTCCCCTGATTCAATAGCAGCTATAACATCTTCAGCACTTTCACTTAAAGCATTATGGGCAAAACCAGTCATTATGGTGCCAGATTCTAATTCTTCCGGGGGATTTGCCCTTTTAGCAGCTTCTATGACCGGGGAGAAATCTTTTTCGCCACCATTTGGGCGGTCTTCAATATGCTTCAGACCAGAAAAACCAACTACTCCTGTGGTAAATATTCTATCCTTATAACTGTCTTTAGGTGGAACAATACAGTTGGTGGTCATCAGGATAGGACCATTAAACTTTTCAAATTCCTCTTTTTGTTTCCACCAGGAACCGCCATAATTTCCTTTGAAATGATCATACTTTTTAAAAGCGGGATAGGCCTGAGCAGGTAACATTTCTCCGTGAGTATATATATCTATGCCCTGTCCCTTAGTCTGTTCTAAGAGTTCAGAGAAGTCCTTTAGATCATGTCCACTGACCAGGATACCTGGACGATCTCCAACGCCAATATCCACTTCTGTCGGCTCAGGATGGCCATAGGTAGAGGTGTTGGCTTCATCTAAAAGAGCCATGGTAGTAACAGCACAGTCACCACAGTCTAAAACCAATTGAGTAAGCTCATCAGCACCCAGGCTATCATCAAGGGTGGCCGCTAACCCCTTTTGCATGAATTTGAAAATATTTTCATCTTTATGTCCTAAAATATAAGCATGGTCAGCATAGGCAGCAATACCTTTAATCCCATAAATGAGAAGTTCTCTCAGAGAACGGAGATCTTCATTCTCGGTCTTAAGCACTCCCACTTTCTGACTTTTAGTCCTAATATCCTCTTGAGAATCAGGACTCCATAAAGCAGCTTCAGGCAGACTGCCACTGAACTCTTCTCCTTCCTTCTCCCGATATAAACTTTTGCATTTAGCTGCAACTTCATCTCTTACTTCTAAAGCTTTGTCAATCCAGTCAGCAAAGTCATCACTGGAAAAGTTAACATTGGTGACAGTAGAGAAAAGTCCTTTCATGACGAAGACATCAACATCTTCTTCTACATTACCTCCTAAATCCCTGATCATTTCTGTGTAGACAGAAACTCCCTTTAATAAATAAATTAGCAGGTCCTGCAGATTGGCAACTTCTGCTGTTTTTCCGCATACACCGCGATTTTGACAGCCCGAATTTTTTAAGGTCTCCTGACATTGAAAACAAAACATTTCACTCATGATTTTCCCTCCTAAGTATATTTTGTGAGCTATAGATAAGCAAATTGATTAATCTAATAAGGATTATATATAAAGTAACCCCTTATTTCTATGATATATATCACATTGTGATTATCTTAAAATTGGCAAAATTGCTCTCTATTTACTGTATTATTGATTGACAGCCAGACTCCTTCTTTTAATAGAAAAGCAAAAGTGCTGCAGCTTAAAAAGGCTCAAAACGAGCTTTTGTCCTCTCTAACTTTTTAATTTCAGCTAAATAATTCTCTCTTTCCTGCTGGGGTAGTTTGCTATAATTAATTTTTATTATAGCCAGGGCTCCTTGATAGCTCCCTTCAATTAGTTGCCAGCCAGCTTTATAATCCCCTTTAACTCCTCCAGAGATATGATCAATAGCAGGGCTTACTAATTTCATAATTCCCAGTAAAGTAGAGGCTAATTTTAAGGGGATCCTGGTCATGCCTTCACTGCCCAGGGCCTGACAATCTGTAGTAAGGGCACAATAATCCTGTTCAGCCAATAAATATAAATCTTGTTTTTTGTCTTCCAGTTGAGAGCTGAGTTTTTCATAGGAAAAGTTCTCTCCTTTTCTTTCATGAGGTTTTTTGCTATCCCTATTAGCCTCTACCTGACAGGCTAACTGGATTAAAGAAATCCCTAAAATGGCTGCAAGAGCAGCGCTGCTTCCAGCGGCAGGAGCAGTTGAACTTTTTGAAGCTACAGCAGTCTCTATTTCAGAGAATTTTCTCTTAGAAAAATTGAAATTAGCCATTTAAATCTCCTCCACCGTTTATAGATCATTTAGCTTTTTTGCTGCTAGAGCTGGTCAAGAATTTCAACTTATGATAATTATACTTTATGAACATTTTAATTACTATGATATTTATCACAAAAGCCCAATATAACCCTTGCTTTTTCCCCGGCTCTATATTATAATATTAGGCAAATATTAAAGAATATAAGTTTTTTATTGAGCCAACAATAAGGATAAAACGATGAACGGAAATAGTAGGTTTAAAATTCTGCTGCTTAAAGTCGATGGTGCTGAGAATCGACCAGAGTTTAAACTGAATCCCTCCGGGAGTGGAAACTGATAACAAAGTTTCCCGGGTTAGTAGACCGTTATCACTACATCCAGTAAGATAACTATTAAGTTATCGAAAAAGGGTGGCACCGCGAGCAGATATAATCTCGCCCCTTGTTTCTTTAGGGGCGGGATTTTTTGATTAATTATCAGTTACCTGGCTGACTTTTTTAAACTATTATTAATAGCAGGAGGGAGAAAATGCTAGACTTAAAATTTATTAATGAAAATCAGGCTGAAGTCAAAGAGATGATGAAAAACAGGGGTTTGGAAAAGAAAATAGTCGATGAATTTGTGGAATTGGATGAAAAAAGAAGAGATATCCTATATGAAGTGGAACAACTAAGGCATCGGCGTAATGTTGCTTCTGATAAAATAGGTCAGTTGAAAAGGGCTGGAGAAGATGCTGAAGATATGATTGCGGAAATGAAGGATGTTTCGGATCGGATCAAGGAATTAGAAGATGAGTTAAAAGATGTAGAGGAGAAAGTAAATTACACCCGGTTAAACATTCCTAACATGTATAATGAGAAAGTTCCCCTGGGGGAAGATGAAGAGGATAACGAATTAATACGCAAATGGGGAGAACCTAAGGACTTTGCCTTTGATTATAAGCCTCACTGGGATTTAGGAGAGGACTTGCAGATCATGGATTTTGCCAGAGGAACAAAAGTTGCAGGGGCTCGGTTCACTTTTTTGCGGGGAATGGGAGCCAGGTTAGAAAGAGCGCTTATTAATTTTATGCTTGACTTTCATCGAGAGCAGCATGGTTATGAAGAGATGTTTCCACCTTTTATTGCCAATGATAGCAGCATGGAAGGTACAGGGCAACTGCCTAAGTTTGCCCATGACATGTTTAAATTAGAAGACCATGAGCTCTATTTAATTCCTACAGCGGAAGTTCCAGTAACTAATTTTTATAAGGATGAAATACTGAGCAAAGAAGAGCTTCCTAAGTATTTTACCGCTTATTCTGCCTGTTTTAGGGCAGAAGCTGGTTCTCATGGTAGAGATACCAGGGGAATAATTCGTCAGCACCAGTTCAACAAAGTAGAGATGGTGAAATTTGTTGAACCAGAGACTTCATACGAGGAACTGGAGAAGATAACTAAAGACGCTGAGGATATTCTGCAGGCTCTGGAGTTGCCCTACCGGGTAGTTCGCCTTTGCAGTGGTGATTTAACCTTTTCTTCAGCTATGACCTATGATTTAGAGGTTTGGATGCCGGCCTATGAAACTTATCGGGAAATTTCCTCCTGTAGTAATTTTGAGGATTATCAGGCTAGGAGAGCAGGTATTCGTTACCGCCCGGATCCAGAAGCCTCGGCCAGATATCTTCATACGCTTAATGGCTCGGGTCTGGCTATTGGCAGAACTTTAGCTGCAATTTTGGAAAATTATCAGCAGGAAGATGGCAGTGTCTTAATCCCTGAAGTTCTGCAGAAATATTTAGGGGGACAAGAGATTATCAAGCCCCCTCAAAAGTAGATAGAACTTAATATGCGATTAAGTGAAATTGAGCCCATAATCACTTTTGAACAGTGATTATGGGTTTTTTGAAGTTAAGAGAATTTTTAAACGGCGGACATACAAGAAAAATTTAAAAAACTACTTAACCATTTGTATAATTATTAAGGAAAGTCAACCAATTCGTGAATGCTTTAATTTGACAAATTACTAAAGTTGTGCTATTATGTAGAACATCAATGGGGAACAAACTTGATATAATTACTAAGCATTATTAATATTTATGAAGAGGAGGTGAGTATTGAGGCAAGTATAATAGTTCTTGAGGTTTCAAATTACTTAATTAGCTAGGTGCGAAAAGGTTTTTATGAAGGTTAATTTTGACAGGTTTATTTAATAATCTCTAAAAATCCTAAAATCTACTAGTACAAATAGGATAAAAAATACGAGGAGGTAGAATTGAAAATTATGAAGAAGATTTCTCTGCTCTTATTGGTATTTGTTTTTGCTATTGGTATGCTTTTTGCTGGAACAGAGGTGCAGGCCGAAGAACCCTGGGCTGAAATAGTAGGAGAGAGTTTTGATTTGATTGTGGGATATGATGCCGGCGGTTCTCATGACCTTTCTGCCCGCTACCTGGCTGAAGGGTTGGCAGAGCTTGATATAGATATAGATGTTTCCAATATGCCAGGTGGAGATGCCACTGAAGCTGCTTATCATGTGGTAACCTCTGATCCTGATTCCAATATATTGTTCTGGGGACATCCACCAGCAGCGGTCTTTGATCCTGCTACCCAGGATGTAGGATATGAGTATGAGGATTTTGATCCAGTAGCTTCCATCGGTAGCCCCACCTTTGTTTTAACTGCCCGGACTGAACAGGGCTGGGAGAGTTATGAAGAATTAGTAGAATATATAGAAGAAAATCCCGGCCAGGTTGTCGTCGGTGGACAGGGTATGAACCATCCAATGCACTATGCTATTGAGATGATGCTGCCCATGGATGAATTAGACTATAATTATGTTAATTTAGGAGGAGGAGCCGATGTGCAGTCTAATCTCTTAGGCGGCCATGTTGATGTAGGCCATCTTTCTCTATCGGCGGCTTTACCCCTCTATGAAGATGATGAGTTAGAAGTATTCCTCCATACCTCAACGGAGACAGAAAGAGTTGACTTAGCACCTGATGTTCCTCATCTAAGGGAAGTTGGTACAGACTTTTCTGAGCCTCATACTTTAACAGCCTTTGCTCCTGAAGGAATTGATCCCGATGTGCGTGAAGCTTTGAATGCAGCTATTCAAGAGGTTGTTCAGACTGAAGAATTCCAGGCAAATATGGAGGACATTGGCTTTGAAGCCTCTCCCTATTCTATTGAAGAGACCGAAGAGTTTTTAGGTCAGGAATTGGTTGAAGAGGTACTTCCTGAGTATGAAGAATGGCTAGAAGCGCAGTAAAATTACAGTAATATAACAATACAATATAACTTGATTAATTATTTGCCCGGAGGAATTATAAATTTCTCCGGGTAAATGATATAACCACAATAGCAACTTAATGTTCTAAAGGAAGGAGTAATTTTAATGGTCGGCAAGAGGATTTCTGTAAAAGGTTTAGTAGGTATTGCAATTGCTTTGATATTTTCAGGTCTATTTTACTGGACCTTTTCTTTAGATTTATTATCAGAAGAACTATTGATCCCCCGTATTTCTTTAGCATTATTAATAATTGGCGGAGTTATAATTTTTTTGAAGGATATACTTAATAAACAACAAAATTTAAATCTGGATCATGATTTTAGCTTGCTATCCGTATTAGGAGTTTCTATAGCCTTATATATTTATTATGTGATGACAATACAAATAGGGCTTATTTTTTCTACTTTTGTTAATTTATTTTTCTGGTGGTTTGTAATTGAATATATTGATTATCGCAGAACGGAAAAAGCAGTTAATCTATCCAGTAGAGTTGGTCTGGCCTTTGGCTTATCAATATTACTGGCCGGTTCGTTACATCTGCTGTTTATCACCTTTTTAAATATATATTTCCCCCCGGTGATTTTATTTTAAGCGATTAAATAATCAAATATTGAGAATTGAGTAATCATTAAGGAGGATTGGTTTATGGCTTTTGAAATGGAAGCTTTTATGGGGGCATTATCAGTTGTATTTGCCCTGGACACTTTTCTATTTATATTAATTGGAGTAATAATAGGTATTTCTTTTGGTGCAATTCCTGGATTGGCTCATACGATGCCGATTGCTATAGCCCTGCCCTTAACTCTGGTTTTGCCCATTCATCAATCTATGGGGCTTTTGATTGGAACCTATAAAGGTGGAACCTATGGAGGATCGATTACCGCCATCAGCTTTGCTACCCCTGGTACTTCTGGAGCTGCAGCAACAGTGGCTGATGGATATGCTTTAACAAAGCTAGGTAAAGGGAAAAAAGCTTTACAGATGGCCCTTTATTCTTCCATCTTTGGAGACAGTATCAGTGATATTGCCTTGATTTTTCTGGTAATCCCAATTGGTATGGTAGCTCCTGACTTTGGCCCGGCTGAACTGACAGCACTTTACATAATGGCTTTGTCGCTGGTAGTAATTTTAGCAGCTGATAATCCTGGCAAGGGTTTTATTTCAGCCGGGGTAGGGTTCTTTCTGGCAGTTATTGGGAGAGATGTGGTAACAGGAACTCTTAGATTTGGCTTTGGAATACGAGAATTACAGGCTGGCTTTTCTTTGATCCCATTTTTGATGGGCTTTTTTGCCGTGCCGGAGATAGTAAGGCAGATGAGAAAGGTCTTTGTCAATCCTGAGAGCGTAGAAAATTTAGGAGAAGGATCAGCCGAAGAATTAAAAGAAGAAGAAGGATTGACTTTCAAAGAACTGCTTTCTTCCTGGCGTGGTTTAAGTATTGGAACTTTCCTGGGGATTTTCTTAGGAGCTCTACCTGGTCCGGGAGCAACTTTAAGTTCCTATACTTCTTATAGTGTTGTTGGCCAGTTCACCAAGGACAAAGATTATGGCAAGGGTTCATTAGAAGGAGTAGCTGCAGCTGAGTCTGCCAATAACGCTACCTGTGGTGCAACCTTTATTCCCATGTTGACCTTTGGCATCCCGGGTAGCTCAATCGCTGCCATGTTAATGGCCGCCTTAATAATGGAAGGTATACCTGTGGGCCCTAGAGTTATGGTCGACCATACCGAAACGGTCTATATACTATTCCTGCTTTTATTACTGGCTAATCCCTTTAACTTTATCATGGGTAAAATTTTAATACCAGTCTATACCCGGTTGACTAAACTACCGGCCCGTTTTCTCTGGCCGGCAATTTCAGTTTTGCTGGTAATGGGAACTTATGCTTATAATAACCGGCCCTTTGATGTTGTAATCATGATAATTTCTGGAGTTATAGGTTGTTTTTTCTACTGGTTTAAAATTTCCGATGGTCCACTGGTCCTGGCCTTTTTAGTAGCGCCCTTTTTTGAGCAGAACTTTCGCCAGGCCCTATTGATCTCTGGAGGAGATTATGGCTATTTCTTGCAGAGTAATATATCTAGAGTATTGTGGCTTGTAACTTTAGCTTCTTTAATCTGGTTTTTCTGGAAAAAGATAAAAAATGGTCATGAAGAGCCAGAAATGAGAGTTAGTGATTAAACTTAAAATAATTAAGTCATAACATTAAAACCCCCTGAAGATTAATTTCTCCAGGGGGTTTGTTACTTTTGGGATTAAATTTTTTTGACAGATCTAATCTTGAGTACAGTAATCCATAAATTCCAGCAGAGGTTTAGGTTTGCTAAAATAATACCCCTGAGCATAATCGCAGTCCATCTCTTTTAATAAATCCAGTGTATCTTTGTTCTCCACGCCTTCAGCAATGACTTCTTTTTTTAAAATATGACCTAGAGTTATAGCAGCGCTGACAATTTCTTTATTTTCTTCTCCGGCCAGCATATCATCGACAAAGGATCTATCTATTTTTAAATAATCAAAATCTAATTCTTTTAAATAGGCTAAAGAAGAATATCCAGTGCCAAAATCATCTAAAGATATTTTGAATCCCTGCTTTGCCAGCTCAGAAAAAATTTTCTTTCCTTCAGCTAATCCCTCTACTAAATCAGTCTCAGTTAGCTCCAGTTCAAAACTGTTTGCTTCAATGGCATGAGCTGTCAGTATTTTTGTTATTTGAGGAAGAAAATCATCACACTGAAGGTTGCGAGGAGCTACATTAATTGAGATAGTTAAGTCAAGGCCAGCATCATTTAACAGTAAACTGGCCTTAGCGGCTTCATCAAAGACCCAGCAGGTCAACTCATTTATTAAAGCTGTCTTTTCTATCTGGGGAATAAATTTACCTGGAGGAATCATGCCTATTTCAGGGTGATGCCAGCGAATTAAGGCCTCAGCAGAAACCACTTCATTGGTCTTTAAATCTATCTTAGGTTGATAATGAAGTTCAAAATGATTATTATCAAGAGAAGGCTTGATACCACCCAATAATATTAAATTGCTTTTCCCGGTATCATCTAATTTTTCGTCATAAAAAGAAAGAGTCTGGCTATTTTTTTGAGCTTTATTTAAAGCTATATAAGCTTTTTGAAAGATCTCGTTAGGCCCCTTTCCATCGTCAGGATAACTTGCAGCCCCAATAAAGGTATCCAAATAAATAGGTATATCATTATATTTAATTGGATCTTCTAAAATAGAAATCAGCCTGTTAATAAATAAAGGTCGGTCTATCTCACTGTCTTTTGTTAGTAATATAGCTATATTATTTTCATAAATGTTATATACATCGGTTGATAACTCTAATTGCTGGCTAAGGTTGCTGGCTATGGTCTTAAAAAAATTGCCAAAATGATTATGACCAATATTATTGATTATTTCAGTGGCATTTTCAATGGTGATAATAAATAGGGTAAATTCCTGCGAGGTCTCTGAATTAAGATGCCACTCTATTTTGTTCAATAAATTATATTTATTTGGCAGCTCTGTACTTGGAGAAAAGAAGGAGGCCTGCTGCAACTGATTATATTGATGATTTATCATGTCCAGGGCGGAGCCGGTAATAATACCTACTAAGATAAAAAGGCCAGCCCCTAAACCCCAGGCAATGGTCTCTTGAAAGATTGCCACCCCAATATCCAGGGGTAATTCTGGTATCTGGGGCGAGAGGATCATTGCAGCAATCAATCCAGCAATTATTCCGCCAGAAGTGCGAAAAATTATGGCAGAAATAATCACCGGCACATAAAGTGATTGAATAACCAGGGACTGCTGCACTGAAGAATGATAAAGCAAAAAAAATAAAACTGTGAAAATAACTGCAATAATAAAGATGCTGGCGACTTTAATCTTGAGACCTGGCTTTTGCCATTTGTCAACAATATTGCGTATGTAAAACGAAGAATTATTCATTGGTTCTCCTCCATAATTTTAAGCTTAATAATAAATTTATATCTAACTATCTTGCTGACCTTAGTCTGACATAATTATAATTTAAATAACTGCAATAAGCAAATTCTGCTGAGAATAATCTTGTTTATTGTACCATGCTGCAGGAAACAGGCAATTAATATCAAATTATTAATAATATACGAGCATTTATAGAAAAT
>PWEJ01000109.1 GCA_003553485.1 Halanaerobiaceae bacterium
CCTGATTCAAGGATGGGCCAACTACAAATTCTGCTCCAGCTAAGATGGCATTTCGGGCTGTTTCTCCATCGAGAATTGAACCTGCTCCAATGGTTATCTCGGGATCATCCCGATATTTGTCAGATAACTCTTTTATCACCGAAATTGCTCCCGGGACTGTCATTGTGATTTCGATTACCTTTATTCCACCTTCTTTAACTGCTTCAGTTATATTGATAGCTTCCTCTGAACTTTTGGCTCTAATCACCGGAACTATGCCTGAATTTTTTATTGCCTGCATAGTTTTATCCTTATCCATGTATATGCCCTCCTTAAATGCATAAATATATTCCAAACTAAAATGCCAGCAATTTAAACAAAATAAGCTCAAATCAATCCTTGCAAGCAGCTAATCTAGTTGATTACAGAGTAACTCCGGTTTTAAAAATTGCTATTTCTCGATAACCCTCTATTTCATTATTGGTCTTTTCCTTGCCGGAACAAACATTTAAAATATATTCAAAGAAACTGTTTTCAGCTTTTCCAAAGGAAAGATCTTCTAATATAATACCCGCATTAAAATCTATCCAGTTCTTCTTCTTTTTATAAAGCTCTGAATTGCTTGATATTTTGACAGTTGGAACCGGACCTCCAAAGGGTGTTCCGCGTCCAGTAGTAAACAAAACCAGCTGAGCACCAGCTGCTGCCAGGGCAGTAGTTGAAACAAGGTCATTGCCTGGACTGGCTAATAAATATAACCCACTCTCATCCTTTTGAATTCTTTCTCCATAATCAATTACATCAACTATTCTACCTTTGCCGCCCTTTTCTATATTGCCAAGAGACTTCTCTTCTAAAGTTGTTATCCCTCCCTCCTTATTTCCAGGAGAGGGGTTTTCGTATATGTTCTGATCATGATCTAGATAATAATCTTTAAAATCATTGATGAGCTCAACAATTTTATTAAAAATACTTTTGTTTTTTGCTCTATTCATTAAAATTTGTTCAGCCCCAAACATTTCAGGAACTTCACTTAAAAGAGAGCTTCCACCACAACCAAGAAGTTTATCAGAAAATCTTCCCAGCAGAGGATTTGCCGTAATACCTGAAAAACTATCAGAACCTCCGCATTTTAAGCCAATTTTAAGTTTGGATAGTGGCAAGCTTTTTCTGTGGAATTGGGCTGAATAATTAATTAAATTTGCAATTTTATTTAAAGCTACTTCAACCCCATTTTTAACTTCCTGCAAGGTTAAAAATTCAACCCGTCCTTCAGGAAAATCTCCCAGTTCTTCTTTAAATTGTTCCATTGTATTATTTTCACATCCTAGACCCAATACCAGCACCCCAGCAGCATTGGGATGCTGAACCAGGCTGGCCAGCAACTTTCTGGTGTTTTCAAGATCACCACCCAGTTGAGAGCATCCAAAAGGATGGGGGAAGGCAAATACACCATCAATTTTATTTTTCTTGAGTTGATCTTGATATTTTGAATTTGCGCGCCTGGCAATTTTTTCACTTACTTTATTGATACAACCAACATTATTAATTATCCAGATTTCATTCCTTATTCCTACCCTACCACTTTTTCTCTCAAATCCTTCTATACTATGACTTTCATTGCAGGCAGGGAGTCTGTATTCTTCTCGTTTAAAAGAATAATCAACTTTTCCTTTTAGTCGGGTCTGCAAATTATGCGAATGAACCCATTCTCCTTTTTCTATATTTACCTTTGCCTCACCAATAACATTACCATATTTTTTAACATTGTCTCCCTTTTCAATATCTTTAATGGCAACCTTATGCCCCTGAGGTATCTCATTCAATGTCTTTATAACTTCATTTTCTATACTCAAAGATTGATTTACTGCAATACTTTTTGTTGCCACCACAACATTATCTTCTTTATCAATTTTAATTATGTTCTCCATAAAATCAACCTTTATCAACCAGTATTTTTTCTGCTGCTGTTAACATATCATTTTCTTTAATTAATTTTAGGTTTTCTACTATCCGTTCTCTCATTTTCGGTATCTGATTTAGATCTTTACCCCAAAAATCCTTTCTGCCTAATACTTTCTCAGTTAATCTGTTTAAGCTTATCTTGTTATTTTTATATCGGTTCCAAACTTGTAGAAAAAATTCAAGAATATTTGTTTCATCATCTATGCAGTAATTTCCATCTTTTTTGCTAACTACTAACTTACCATCTTCAATTTTTTCTCCTTGATAAAACATGATTAAAGCAGCCAGTGAAAATACCAAATTTGTGGGGAGTGTGCCCTTATCTTCCTGATACTGTAATATCGAAGGCAATACTCTGGTCTTAAATTTTGAAACTGAATTGAGTGATATATCGAGCCATTTATGATCAATAAAGGGATTTTTAAACCTTTCGATGATTTTATTAGCAAAATTCTCAAGTTCCTGTCTGTCAGATTCCAGTGTCGGTATTATTTCATTAAACATCGAAGTCCTGATAAAATCACCAATTATATTATGATTAATTGCCTCTCTAACTATTTCTATACCTGATAGATAGGCAACAGGAACAGTTGAAGTGTGGGCTCCATTCAGTATTCTGACTTTACGAGTCCTATAGGGTGTGAGGTCATCTACCCATCTGACATTCAAGCCAGCTTTATGCAAGGGGAACCAATCTTTCAGCTTTTTATCTCCTTCAACAATCCAAAGGTGAAAAATTTCTCCTGTGGTCATGTTTTTATCTTTGTAGCCCAATTCTTTTTCAAGTTTTTCAGCTTCATCTCGTGGATAACCAGGAACAATTCTATCAACCAGGGTATTTAAAAAGTAATTAGCAGACTTAATCCAGTCTTTAAATTCACCAGGTAAATCCCAGTCATCTGCTAATTTTAATATTATTCTTTTTAAGTTGTCTCCATTTCTATCGATCAGCTCTACTGGAACAACCAACATGCCTTTATCAGGATCTCCAGAAAAATATTTATATCTGTGATACAGGTAGGCAGTTAATTTTCCAGGAAAAGATTCAGGAGGATTGTCGTTAAGATGATCATCAGAAGTATAAGTTATTCCTGCTTCAGTAGTATTGGAAACTATTATATCTATATCCGGATTCTCTGCTAATTTTAAAACTTTCTTCCATTCTTGATATGATTTTAAACCTCTACTGATAGAAGTTATAACTTCTCGTTTGTCTAATTCTTTTCCTTCTCTTATCCCACGCAAAATCAAGGTATATAAACAGTCCTGTTCATTTAATTCATCAACTCTACCTTTTCTGATAGGTTGAACAACAACTGCTCTACCTTTAAAAACTCCCTGTTTGTTCATTTCCTGGATCATCCAGTTTACAAAAGCTCTCAGAAAGTTGCCTTCTCCAATTTGCAAAACTCGTTCTTCGTATTTTAATATATTATCAGAAAAAGAAGCAATATCACTCCCTAATAAATTTTCTTTGAACAAATTCTTGTTTATTTTTTGCAAGGCTAACACCAGCCTTTCAAACAATAATTAATAATTGATATTAGTAATTTCCATATTGTTGGAGGGTTTCCCACATTGCTATAATATTTTCAGGAGGAACATCAGCCTGGATATTATGAACAGTACTAAAAACAAATCCCCCTCCTGGAGCTAAAATATTGATATTTCTTTTAGTTTCTTCTTTAACTTCTTCGGGGGTACCATAAGGCAAGATATTTTGAGTATCAATTGCTCCACCCCAAAATACCAAATCTGCTCCAAATTCTTTTTTTAAATCTATCAAATTCATATTTTCGGCATTATATTGCAAAGGATTTAATATATCAACACCTGCTTCTATCAGATCAGGAATCAATTCTTTTATATAACCACAGCTATGGAAAAAAATAAGTGCCTTTCCATTAGTTTTATTTTTAATAAAAGAAAATAACTTTTCGTGACGTGGCTTTATAAAATCTCTATACATTTTAGGAGAAATTATAGCCTTATTTTGAGTGCCAAGGTCATCAGCTTCTCCAACAACAAAAGTTTCATTATCAACATATTCTAGGGCCTTTTCCCAATATTGCATTTTGAAATATAAAACCTTATCTAATAATGTTTCAGCTATTATATTCTGACCAGCCAGATCTAAAAAAAAATTTTCAAACCCTCTTAGCCAAAGAGATAGTTCAAATATTCCTGGCGAATTACTGTTTATCATATATGGTCTTTTATTTTCATTCGCTGTTGATATTTTATTTTTGAAATCTTTAAAGCGCATATCATCTTTTGGGTCTAGAAATTCATATTGGGCAATATCTCCGGAATCTCTTATATCTGTTAAAGGATGTTGATACATGTCATAATATAAGTTATTCTTTTTCGGCATCCTCCACTTTATTCCAAATTCATCAGTGAAATAATAATATTTCTTATCTTCAGTTCTTTTAAGCTTCCAATTTGTAGGAGGGGAAGGGAAAATTCCATCAATATCTATTTTCATTGTTTTTTTAACTTCTTCCTCTATTTTTGCCTTTTGAGTTATTATATCTAAAATTTCAATTTCCTTACTTTTAGAATTTAGTTCTTTTTTTAGGTTGATATAAGCCTCTCTATGGATTCCAGTATTAGCGTTAGCTCCTAAGTCAAAGGGTATTTTATCAGGTTCTTTATGCTGTAGAGAATTGACTACCCTTTCATACGATTTCAATCAAATCACTCCATAATTAATATTATAATTCAATTGAACAATCCAAAACTTCATCTACCTCTTCTCCGGTAGCTACATATTCTGATACTGTTTCCGGAGGACAGTCTCCTTTTAATATTTCACCCTGTTTAAATCCATTATTCAATATAACATATCTATCTGTAACCTCATGTGCATGATAAACATTATGAGATATAAATATAACCGAAGTTCCACCATCCCTAACATCTTTTACATGCTGTAAAACATTTTTCTGTTCTTTGACTGAAAGTGCTCTCAAAGGCTCATCTAGTATCAAAAGTTTAGCATCAAAATATACTGAACGTCCTATAGAAATAGCCTGTCGCTCACCTCCAGAAAGTATAGCGACAAATTCATCTGGATCTCTAACTTTAATGCCAACATCTCCAACCACTCTACTAGATTCTTGTCTCATCCTTTTTTTGTCCAAAAATCTAAAAGGGCCAATTTTTTTAGTGGGTTCTTTTCCTAAAAACATATTTCTGTCAATCTGCATTGTATCAACTAAAGAAAGATCTTGATGCACCGTCTCTATTCCTTTATTTCTTGCTTCTCTAGGAGATTTTATATCTAACCTCTCACCATCAAAAAAAATTTCACCCTCATCGGGTTGTAAAACTCCACATAAAATTTTAATTAATGTAGATTTTCCTGCTCCATTATCACCTAATAAACCAACAATTTCATTTCTTTTAACATGAAAATCAACATTTTTTAATGCTTTCACAGCGCCAAAAGATTTAGAAATATTTTTCATTTTAACCAAAAAATCTTGGTTCTGAGCCATTATGATCACCTTACTTTTATTATTTTTTTAAGCTATATCTTTCATTAACTTAAGATTAACTATAGCTGCTACAATTAAAATAACTCCAACAAAAGCATTATACCAGTAAGAAGGAGCTCCCACCATCACCAGTCCTGACCTTAACATCGACATAATAACTGCTCCAAGTGCAGCTCCAATAATAGTACCATAACCCCCAGTCATCAATGTTCCTCCAATAACTGCAGAAGCAATTGCTTCTAACTCCATCATGCGACCAAAAGCTGCACTGGCAACCCTAAATCTGGTAATTGCTATTATGCCTGCAATACCTGCCAGAACTGCGCATAGAATAAAATTAATTACCTTTACCTTGTTAACACTAACACCTAAACTTCTGGCAACTTCAATTTTGCCTCCAGTTGCAAAGACCCAATTACCATAACGGGTCTGTTTTAATAAGACTGACATAAATATTACAATTATTATGAACCAGATATGAGATGGCCTAAAGTTTCTATAAAAATATCTCACTAAAATATTTGGCATAAACTCATCACCGGTATATGCAACTGAAGTACCACCAGTAATTCCTAACAGCAAACCTCTAACTGCCCACATTGATCCCAATGTAGCGATAAAAGAAGGTATCTTCGTTCTAATAACTATATTTCCATTAATAAAACCAATGAAAGCAGCAACTACTAAAGCCAGAAAAAATGCTGGAATTGAATGTATTTGTTCGGCAATAACAATAAATAAAAATCCGGAAAAAGCATAGACACTGCTAACAGAAAGATCAAATTCCCCAGCTATCATTAAAAAAGCAATGCCTACTGCCATTATCCCTAATTCTGCTCCTCTTGTTAAAAAACCAGCAATATTATTTAATCTAATAAATGCTGGATTAAGGATTGTAAAAAAAGTTGTAATTAATATAAAAACAATAACAACACCAAACTCTGGCTGCTTTTTAATTTTGTCAAGTAATTTTTCTTTCAATTCTGGCTGCTCTTTATTATTATTCTTAGAGTCTCCCTTATTTGATCCCATATAATTCATTTCACTCCTTTGATGAAATATTTATCTTCAGAGGGGGGGAGCCCCCCCTCTGAAGAATTTCAATTATTAATTTATCTTATCTATAATTATCATCTACTAGTGTTCTTATTAATTCAACATCTTCAGCAGTGACTACACCAGGTCCTGTAGAAACCGGAGCCGGTGGAGGAGCCATATGAAACTTTGCCGCTAAATAAGCAAACTCGACCCCTAAATATCCCTGCATATACTGCTGTTGATCAAGAGTAAACATGATTTTGCCATCTTCAATATAGTTCAAAATTGCAGGAGCTAGATCCATTTGAGCAATCTTTACATCTTCACCAACTTCAATTCCTTCATCTTCCAAGCGAGGAATAATGGCTTCAGTTCTTAAAACATTTGTAGAAAAAATCAAGTCAACTTCGGGATTTGCCTGAAGATGGGCATTAATAATTTCTGCCCCTTCTGCAGGATCAACGTCAATATTTACTGATTCTGCTTCAACACCATGCTCTTCAAGTGTTTCAATAAAACCATCACCTCTAGCTTCTATATTTGCAGCTCCAGGGTGATGATTTGCAAAAACTGCAGCTTCAGGATCAAATCTCTCTAAAGATTCAAGAGCAGCAACTTCTCCTATATGATAACTTTCTTCACCAACATAAGTGTCTACAGGTATAGGGTCATCTCTTAAATCAGGAGCATTTACTGCTATGACAGGCAATCCATCTTCAATAACAGGTCTTAACATTCCATCCATAGCATCCGGTTCAGTTAAGGTTACAACCAGAGCATCTGGTTCAGCAGCGATACCTGTTTCTACATCAGAAATAAACTCTGCCAGATCATAAGTTTCTGGTCCGGAATAGGTTACACTCAAATCATCATGGTTGTCAGCAGCATCTCTAACTCCCTGCTCAAAAGTCAACCAAAAAGGATCGGCAATTCCTCCATGAACAACAACCCGAATTTCGTATTCTTCTTCAAAAACCTCCTCTTCTGCAGCCTGAGCTGAATGATTAAAAGATAATGTAAACATCAAAACAACCGCAACCACTATTGCCAAAACAGAAAAAAAAGACTTTTTCTTCATTGATTAATCCTCCTTGTTATTTGAATTTTCTCATTAAAATAGATATCAGCTTTGTTTGCATTTCTAGGCAAATTCATAGTATAAAAGTTGTTTTCTGAGCAATCACCTCCATAAAAAACATAAAATTGACCCAATATATTTATCATGGATAATTAGTTTGGTCGCTGCAATCTTTATTGTTTTGAATAATAAAATTGTGTTTTGTTTTAGCTTATTTTTATATTTATTGATAGAAATTAAAATTCCTGCAATAATCATGATTGTGATTTATATAATTAAATGGAGAAGTTTTATGGTCACTATAAAACTAAAAGCTTAGAATTATGAAAAGGCTTATATATTAAAAGAGACTCCACACTACATAATGCAGGTATGAAGTCTCCCTTTTAACTATACTTTTAATAATTTTTACAAACCAAGTTTTTCAAAAAACTTCATGGTCAGTTCAGCACTCTTATCAGGATTAGGTTTAGGTAATATTTCAGCAGATAAAGCTCCACTGTAATTGATATCTTTAAGTGTTTCAATGATTTTCTCAAAATCTAAATGACCACAACCTGGAGCCCATCTATTACTATCAGCCACATGAACATGTGAAATATATTCAGCAGATTTTTTTATACTCTCGTATATATTCGGTTCTTCAATATTCATATGAAATGTATCAATCATTAATTTGACATTATTTCTGTCAGTCTTATTTATTAAATTCTTCATTGATTCAATTGTGTTATAAAGATTTGTTTCATAGCGATTGATAGGCTCTAAAGTTAAAATAATATTTTCCTTATAATCAGCACAATGCCTTAAACATTCAATAAAATATTTCTCTGCTTCTGCCATTTTTTGATCTTCATCCATTATGCCTCTGATTAATCCAATAATTATTTGAGGCTCACCTATTTGCTCAGAAAAATTCATATGTGCCTTAATTCTTTCTACCGCTTTTTCTCTTATATCTTTATCAAAATCTGTAAAACTTAGTCCTTCTTCTCCAAAAGCCTGTCCAGTCCCAATAGCAGGAACAGACAAATTATATTCTTTTAAAACTTCTTTAGTTTTTTCAAAATCAATATTTTCTGGATTTCTCACTGCCAGTTCTACTGCATCAAAACCAAGTTCAGCTACTTTCTTGATGCTATTCTTAAAGTCTTCTTTAAAGGCAAGTGCAGAAAATTCAGCTTCTGGTGTTGAAACAACAATGCTTTTTTGCATTATAAAGCCCCCCTAACAAAATAAATAAAATCAGTGGAGCAAATAATTCTACCCCACTGATTTTTTAAGCTGTTTAATTAATTTGCCCTATAGTTGGTAATTCGTAAACTGATTTCCATCCTTCACTACCAGGCTCTTTTAAAAATGGCTTCATTTGTTCTTCGGTTCTTAAAGTCATTTCTTCTACAGGAGGAACTTCTCCTGCTGGAAACCTGTCCAGAATTTGGTCATGTTTTAATGTTAAATACTTCAATATAGCAGCTATAGGCCTTTTAGCTTTTTCAGGTCTGGCTAGACTAGGTCTGCCAACTACTCCTTCTGGAGTGGCTGATCTTTCAATTGCCATTTGACCTTCACCTTCAGACCAGCGATGTGGTCTTCTGAAAGGATCCACAGATTTGTCAAAATGCCCATCTGGTAGGAACGATTTGCCTTCTGAATCCTGTACATAGTTCATATCAACCATTTTATCAGGAAATAACAAATGAGCCACAGAAGTCTCAGCTTCTGCAGCGTGAACAAAGTTAGTTTCTAAACTATCTTTTTTTTCGGTCGGAAAGAAAAATTCTCTAACTGCTCGATGCCAATCTAATACCTGAAAAACACCAGGTAATTGATACCTTTTCATGAATTTATGCAGTGCTGTTTCTAGCATCCAAAGGTGTCCGTGATTATTAATAAAAATTATTTTTCTAAATCCATCATTCCATAATCCCAGCATAACATTTATTATGGTTTCCTCAACAACTTCTTCGGGCATTAACACAGTTCCTGGCATGCCAATATGATGATAGGGGTGTCCACCATAGTTTAAGGGTGGAAAAGCTAAATTAACAGGAGCACCTTTTTTCGCAGTATAACGTCTTAAACCTTCAAGAATCTGAGTCACCATAAATGTATCGAGTCCTGTTATATTGTGATCTCCATGATTTTCTGTACATCCAATAGGCACAAAAATTATGTCATTTTTTCTTCTGTTTTCAACAACTTCTTGTCTAACAGTATTTTGAATATAAGTTCCAGGTTTTCCTAACTCAGGTTCAGAAGGGATTTCATATTCATTCAAAATATCTTCAATTCTTCCCATATCCGCATCCCAGAGTTCTTTTTTCAAGCGACCCACTTCATTATCTTCAAAAACGATTGCTGGATTTTCAGTAGTAAGCCAAATTTTATCCTTTGTCATATGATCATACCTCCCTTAATATTAAAAAATTTTTCTTAAGAAAGTTCCCCCCTCAAACACCTTAACATATGCAAGCAAGAATGAGGGGAGGAACTTCTTTGAATTAGGTTATTCCAATATAACAGATATTTTACAGTTTGACCTGTCGGTTCTCAATTGCTTAATATGCTCCGGGGCTTCTTCCATGGATATCTCTTTGGTTATCAAAGGTGTCATATCCATACCATCTGACATACACTGGATTACTCTGTGAAAGGTGCCGTGTCCTGAATGACCTTGAGCGCCAACAATGTTTGCTCTTCTTACCTGATAAACCTCTCCAGTCACTTTAAGTTTAGCATCCGCTCTCGCTACTATTACCACTGTGCTATTTAAAGTGCTCCCCTCCCAAATTACATCTTCAATTCCAGGCAGTACATGATTGGGTAGTCCAGTAGCTTCAAGAAAAATATCAGCTCCTTGACCATTTGTCAAATCAAGAACTCTTTCAGCAAAATCCTCTTCAAGAGGGTCTATAATATAATCAGCGCCAAAATCCGTACCCATAGCACACCTGTCTTCAACAGGTTCAGAAAGAATCACATTAGCTGCTCCCATCCTTTTCATCAGCGCTATTGCAGCCTGACCGATGGGTCCTCCACCACAAATAACTGCGTTATCACCGGGTCTAATACCTCCACCTCTTTCAATTACTGCATTATATGCAACTGAGGTTGGTTCTACAAGACTTCCAGCTTTAAAAAGCTCTTTCTCATCTTCATATACATCGCGAAGAGATTCAATGCTCCAAACTGTATTTGAGGGTACTTTAATATATTTTGCCATAGCACCATCAACATTAATACCAATTTCATCAAGATTTTCGCAGTGATTAGGGTAACCATCTGCACAGGGCTTGCACTGACCACACCATAACATTTCTTCTGAGGTCACCGCTTCTCCAGGTTTAAAGGGCTTATTTGTCCTTTTGTTTAGAGCTTCCTTTCCTGAGTCTACAACAACTCCTGAAAATTCATGACCTAGAATAGAGGGAAAGCCAGTCAATCCTGGATATAGCATATAACCTTCATCATCTGGTTCTGCCATATGAACATCACTACCACAGATGCCACAAGCTTTAACTTCAATTAAAACCTCTTCCGGTCCGGGCTTCGGAATATCATGCTCCATAATTTTCATCCTGGGATTTCTCCAAACTTTGCTTCCCAGATAAGTCTTTTCTCCTTCAACATCTTTAGGATGAGGCTTGTAGTCATCTCTAGGGTCCCAATCCGCCAGCAATGTGACTCCCTTCATTTTTTCAGTCATATCAATTTCCTCCTTATTAAGGTTTTTATAAAATAGATTTTATGCTAAGATATTCTTAATCCTTTAAAGATTAAAGCCTTAAACGTTTACAGTCGGCTTAAAAAATTTAAACTTTAACTTTACCCTGAACCTCCAGTGATTTTTTGGCAGCTTGTCCCAGCTTAAAAGCCATTTTACCATCATGACCAGATGCTAAAGGTGTTGTTTTTTCTCTAATACATTTGGCAAAATCTTTTATTTCTTCAATATAAGCCTGAGCATATCTTTCTGTAAAAAAATGCATGAGTTTGTCGTTTACAATCCCATTTTCTTTTTTTATTTTTACTTCTGTATCTTTTCTATTTTCTACTTCTATGCTGCCCTCAGCACCTAAAACTTCAGCTCTATTATCATAACCATATGAAGATTTTCTGCTATTGATTATTGTGCCTACACATCCCGACTCGGAAGTAAAAGAAACCGTGCTAACATCAATATCTCCATGTTTAGCAAAGTTATTGTCAATTAAACAATTCCCTGTAGCCATTATTTCAACAATTTCTTCTCCCAATAAAAACCTAGCCATGTCAAAATCATGAATAGTCATGTCTAAATACATTCCTCCACAACCTGCAATATATTGCTCATCTGGAGGAGCGGGATCTCTACTGATAATCACAATCTGAACTGGTTTGCCTATCTCTCCTTTCTCAATTAATTTTTGAGCCTTATTAAAATTAGGGTCGTACCTCCTGTTAAAACCAATTTCAATAATTACATTATTTTCTTCAACGGCACTAAGAGCCTTGTCTATTTTTTCCATTTGTAAAGCTATTGGTTTTTCACAAAAAATATGCTTTCCTTTTTCTGAAGCTTCAATAATTATTTCTGCATGAGTTTCGGTTGATGTACAAATCAATACTCCGTCAATGTCCGGAGATTTTAGAACTTCATGATAATCTGTAGTCACGAGTTCTAAACTATCTGCCTCGATATCTTTTAGAGCATCTTCATAAATGTCCGCAACAGCAAATAAATTTACTCCTGGAATATTGTTGTTAATATTATTTGCGTGAATTTTGCCAATCCTCCCCAGCCCAATAACAGCTAAGTTAATAATTTTATTTTCCATAACAAACCTCCTTTTCTTTAATTTAAAGACTGCACAGCCCCAGTAAATAAACTATACCAAATCAGGAAGTCTCCCTAATCACAAGGGAAGGCTCCAATATTATCCTTCTTTCATTTGCTTTCTGTCCCTTAAGCTTTTCATATAAAACATCAAAAGCTATCTGTCCCATTTGATATTTAGGTTGAGAGACTGTAGTGAGTTGAATCTCAGGTAAAGAAGCAAATTCAATATCATCAAAGCCAACAATAGCTATATCTTCAGGTATTTTTAAATTCGATTCTCTGATTGCTTGAATCACCCCTAAGGCAAGCATATCATTGGCAGAAAATACTGCTGTTATCTCAAAACTCTCACCAAGTAACATTTCTTTCATAATAAAGTAACCACTGTCTCTGTTAAAGCCTTTCATTTTTACATAATCATTATTAACGGGAAGATCATTCTGCTGCATAGCTTTTTTGTATCCTCTCAGTCGTTCTTTGTTAGCTGTTGAATATTTTTCTCCTCCAATATATGCAATTTTTTTATGCCCTTTATTAATTAAATGTTCAACAGCTTGATAAGCTCCTTTTATATTATCGATAATTATGGAAGTATCACTATTATTAATGATTTTATTAATAAATACTTTGGGGGGAGATAACTCTTCAATAAATTTTAAATGAGTGGTTGATTCTGAACTTGGAGTTAAAATAAGCCCGTCAACTTGCTTTTGTATTAAAACATTTAAATATTTTTTCTCTATATTCTTATTCCAGTTTGTATTACATAAAAATGTAGAATATCCTTTTTCAATTGCAGCTTCCTCAACACCTCGAGCTATAGCCGGGAAAAAAGGATTGGTGATATCTGGAATTATTAAGCCAATAGTTTTTGTTTCATTCTTCACCAAGCCCTGAGCAATTGCATTGGGTTGATATCCCATTTTTTCAGCTATTTTAATTATTTTTTTTCTTGTAATCTTGTTAACCTCCGGATGGCCACTTAAAGCCCGGGAAACAGTGGCGTAGGAAACACCAGCTTCTTTTGCAATATCTTTAAGAGTTAATGACATAATAAAACCTCTTTCGTAAACGTTTACGAAAAGTATAACATAGCTTTATATGTTTTTCAAGTGGTGCCACGCTTTTTGCTGTGTTTAAAATAATATATCATCCGTTATCTTCACATTAATTGTCTCAATAATATTAAATATGATTATTTTTCCATTTTATAAAGTTAATTCTTTTCTTAATTTCCCTTGCTTCTTCTGCTGCAAAGGCTAAAAGATGAGATTCTATTGAATTAGATAAGGTTGAAATTGAGTTGTTTTGAATCCCCCTTCCCTGACAAACGGATACAAAATGGTTCATTAATCCGTGATCTCCTCCTTCATGTCCCCCTGAACCTGAATAAATTTTTTCTGTTCTATTAGTTCCTCTAAAATCTTTTATTTTAATAAATCCTTTTCCAAGATCAGCTTCCAGTTCACCATGACTTCCATAGATTTTAATTCTTCTTGTTATATCACCTGTAAAAGCAGTTAAAGTAAATTGAACAATAATTGAATTTTCCAGTATTAAATCAACACTTTGAGTATCAGGAACATTATTATCACAAGAAAATATGCAGCGCCCATAGGGACCTTCTTTAAGAGCTTTGTTTATACCCTCCCAAGAATTGTCTTCAGTAATGACAGATGTTGGCCAGGTTTTTTGAGGAAAATATATTTTTTTTGCTGAATAAATACAATCATTCTCGATTTTGCATTTTAAGCATCTATTAGCACTTTCTTTAGGCTTATTGCCTTGATGAAAATAGCTAATAGTACCTGTCGAACTTAAATCCTTTACTTCTTTCCCAGTCAACCAAAGAATTATATCAAGATCATGGCATGATTTAGCTAATATTACAGGGGCTGTTAAATTATCATTGCGCCAGTTGCCTCTTACATAACTATGTGCATAGTGATAATAGCCTATTTCTTCAACATAATTTATATAAGATAGATGCCCTAATATATTACTGTTAATAATCTCCTTAATTCTTTGAAAAAATTTTGTGTATCTTAAAACATGTGCTACAATAATTGAAGCATCATGATTCTCAGATTTTTTATATAAATTTAATATCTCTTCTAAATTATTTGATATGGGTTTTTCTAGTAAAATATTATATCCTCTCTCTATCGCTAAAATTGCTGGTTCATAATGCATATCATCCATTGTTGAAATTATAACTCCATCCACATCTATATTTTTCCTGAAAAAATCCTTCCATTCTTTGAAGATTTTTTTAGGATCAATATTGTGCGCATTAGCAAATCTAACCCTTTTTCGTTTATCCGGATCAGCTACAGCTTCTATTTCAACCTTATCTCTATTTTGCAAAACATAATTTCCATAAGCGCCTTCTCCTCGGTCACCAGCACCTAAAACAGCTATTTTAACTTTATTTTCCATATTATCAACCAACTTTCTTTGCACATATCAACAATCAACTTTTTATCCTATATTTATGTAACTTTGAATAATCATATTCCCTATCATTTACTTGCTTTTTATCACGTCAGCTAAACTCTTGAGTATTTAAAAAACATCAATAAATATAAAACCATCAATGAATATTAGGTTAGTCCATTTTAATTTGTTCTAAGCAACACTACCTTAATTCATTTACTGTATCATATATTGTCATTATTTTTTCAGGAGAAATATTTATTAAAGTTTAATCTCTAAATTCTTTATTTCAAAGGCAGAAAATTTCAGATTAATTTCCTTTTCTTTCCGACATAAAAACTCATGGTTATTTTCTAACATATTAACTTCATATATTTCTTCCGGCATAAAAGATAATTTTATAATTGATTCGGTCTTCCTTCCCCATTTTTCACACAATCTAATAATAATACTATCTCTAGATTCAGCCTTTTTGAACGCTATCAGCTCAATACCATCATCTTCAACTTCTAGAACAGATTGAAGATCTTGGAAATCTTCTTTTGTTATAAGGCAGGGAGAATTCAATTTTTGGGCCTCAGATAATATCTCACTATTTTCAAGAATTCCTCCAAAAGCAAGCAAAGAATATGTGAATATATGTTGACCCTGATCTGCTTCAGGGTCCGGCCCTGTAGATGAGGTTAACAATGTTAACCTTAATTCACTTTCTAAAGCTTCATAACCATACTTGCAATCATTAAGTAAGGCAGCACCAAAATCAGGTTCTTTTATAACAGCCCAGCGTCTTGCTGAAACTTCAAATTTAGCCCGATCCCAAGAAGTATTATCATGGTTGGGTCTCTCTATATAACCACCCTGAATCTCATATAAAGCCTTATTCGTATGGATATCAAAAGGAAAAGCAACTTTTAACAGTCTATGTTTTTCCAGCCAATTAATCCTAGTTTCAAAATCAAGCCGGTAGCTGTTATTTTGCAGGATAATATCCTGCTCCAGCTGAGATCTTTCTCCCAGTTTTCGGCAAACACGTATTCTGGATTCCAGGGGACCTGAACTAATTATTTCCATGCTGACTTCTGATTTAACTTCTTTTTCAGCCTTGCGATAATAACGCTCAATATCCCAGGCATCCCAATTTCTAGGCAAATCCTCAGCCAAAATAAACTGATTTGCCTCCATTTTTGCAGAAATTAATTCCCTTTTTTGTTTTTTATCATAAAAAGAAATTAATCTTCCCTGAGAATCAATTTTGACTTTCACAAATTTATTATCTAAGCTATATATATTGTTGGAATTTTGAGAAATAAAATCAGCCTTACAGGCATCTTTATTGTCATCAAGAACCTGAAATGAATTTTTTTCCGAATTTCCATTTTTAATATATAATTTTTTGCTACTTAGGGCAGGAATTACCCCTGCTGATATAACCAAATTATCCTCAATTATCTGAGATATATATTCTTTTCCTTCTTCATCCAGTACAATAATTTCTGAATTCATATCTAAGTCTAATTCTGGATGGTTAATCTTGTAATTTCCTATCTTTTTTGAAAGATCTTTATTAAATATATCATCCTCAAAATTAGTCTTATTGTTATTTTTAACTGGAATAGCTATTAGATCATCACGTTTGATAGCTAAAGTGTTCCAAATAGTTATGCTCTGATAGTCATTTTTTCTTTTTTCTTCTTTAAAAGTATTGTGTTTTTGATGATGTTTGTTTATTTCTTTCAGAGAAGTATTAATTATTGATTGTAAATCTTTAGCTACTTTACCATATATTCGATCACAATCATGATAAACTTCAGCAATAGAAGTTCCTGGCAGTACATCATGAAACTGGTTTGTGAGCACTTTCCGCCAGCATTCTTTTAGTTTTTTAGTTGGATATTTGCCGGTTTTTATGTATGCAACAGAAGCAAAAAATTCAGAATCTCTTAGCATTAGTTCTATTTTGCGGTTATTTCTCTTTGTCCAGGCTTGAGCAGTAAAAGTGCCTCGGTGAAGCTCAAGATATAATTCCCCCCGCCAGACTGGATAATCATGCTTATCTTCTGCCAATTTATCCATTAGCTTTTTAACCGAACCAAACTTTGCCCTGGGTGCTCCTTCCAAATCTTTTTGACGCTTGGCAAATTCCAATTGTTCCATAGTAATCCCGCCACCGCCATCCCCATGCCCTACAGAATGTATCATACAACTTGAATGTTCTGGCTGATTAAATTCTTGCCAAGTCTTTTGCAAGCTTTCTGGTTTTGTATCACCATTATAAGTGCGTTTAATAAAATGAGTTAATACTTCTGAGCCATCAATCCCTTGCCAGCAGAAAAGATCATAGGGAAAACGATTGGTGTCATTCCATCCGATTTTTGAAGTAATGAAATAGTCCACTGCACAACCTTCAAGAATTTGTGGCAAATTTCCACTGTAACCAAAAACATCAGGCAACCATAAAACTTTTGAGTCAACTCCAAATTTATTTGAGAAATACTGTTTACCATAGAGAATTTGGCGAATTAATGATTCTGCTGAAGTTAAATTAGTATCGGGCTCTACCCACATTGCTCCTTCTACTTCCCAGCGCCCCTTAATAATCGCTTCTTTTATTTGAGAAAAAATTTCTGGATAGTATTTCTCAATGAAGTGATATGCTTTTGCCTGACTTTGAAGAAATAGATAATCCGGATATTCATCAATAAGCCTTAACTGAGTAGCAAAGGTACGTCCGCATTTACGCTTTGTCTCTCTTAAAGGCCATAACCAGGCAATATCAATATGAGCATGACCAATTAAATTTAAGAGTGGAGTCGTTGGGCTATTATTTTTTTTCATTTCCGGATCTAATATCTCGAGAGCTTTTTTAAAATCATCGTTTCTTTTATCTTTTTCTGGGTTTTCCCAAGTTACACTATCAACTGCCATAGATAGGCTTTTTAGAATCTTATTTTTTCGCAGATTATTATCAGGAAGTTTTTTTGCAATCCCCATTAGAGTAGCAGAATCAAAATATAATTTCCAAGCCGCCTCATTTCTAAAAGCAAGCCTGCAGTATTTGTAAATTGGAGGTAAACTGTACAAAAATTCTGCTTCAGTTAATTTGTTAGCTTTAATATCATTCGGTTGCGGGGTAATATCTGGAACTCTGTGGCCAGCATAAGATTGAATCATTATTTGATGTTCCCCAGGTTCAATTTCTGAACCCTTTAAAAGTATATCTCCATGTTGACGATCTAATGCTGCAACAGGTTTATCATCAATATAAACCAGAGATTCACCACCGGTATCGGCTTTTAATACTATTTTTCTATCTAAATCTTTTTCAGTAATTTTAAATTTACCTTTAAACCAGGCAGTTCCCCATTCTTCACCCCATCTTGAACCTGAAGAGATTGTTGAATATTTTAATTTTTTTGCTTCATTAATATTACAGTAATCCTTTTTAGAAGAAATTTTTAATCTTATTTCTTGAAATGGTTCATATAATAATTCTTTTAGCCAATTTATTCTTCTTTCAATTTTTTCTATTTCTATATCTGAAATCATCAATAGTCTCCTTTCTAAAAAATGGCATTATATTTTTGCTTTATTTTCCTCAAATTTAGTTAGATCCAAATCTTTTAGATTCATTTATAGCCATTTTCGACCATTCCCAAAGCCTTTGAGGCTTATATTGAACAGTAGAAATATCCTTTAAAATTATTTCTACATTACAGCCTCTCATCTTCTTCAAATCATTCCTTAAATTCCTTCTTGCTTTATTTAGATCAAAATTTTCTCTGGCAAAAATTGCCGGACTTGGTTTGTACGAAATTACATAATCACTGCCTATTTTATTAGCAGCTTCTCCAATATTAGCCCAGGGGCTGATGGAAATTTTCTTTAAGTTTGGTATTTTTCGGAGGATATTAATTTTGTTATGTAATTTTTCACAACAACCATAATATACATTGCCAAATTTATTCAACCATCGTTTTTCATATTTTAGAGCAAATTCTTCATGCATACTAGGTGACACAGATGTAAATACCTGAGCAGCAGCTGAACCCCAAATTTGTTTTGGTTTAACGGGAATATGAGCTTCTAAAGCTGGCAGATCTTCAGTATAACCATAACCTCCTGAACCAACCCTAATGTTAGAGTTATTTGTGCGTAATAAATTATGTTTAATAAGGCTATTTAAAAAATCCATATAAGCCTCTGTCATCTTTTTCATGCCTTGATGAACAAGTTTTGGCCTTTCATATAAATCCAAATACAACTTTTCAACACCCCAAAGACTGGCCAGCTTATCCATTGGTGCAAACCATATAAATGAAATTCCACCCTTCTTTATTTTGATTATACCTCGACCTAATTCCTTAATATCCTTATATATTTCAAGATATCTTGCTTCATTAAAGTTTAGGTCAGGAGATTTAATCTTCTCCAAATCAGTTTCATCTTTAATCTGAGATTTAAATTTCTTGGAAACTATATCGCTTGATGGATCTTTAACTTTATGATCATAATTCTGTTGTAATCCAAAATCCAGATCCCCAACCTGAGGTGGAACAAACAAACTATCTTCAACTACCATATCAGCCGGCATATTCTCCCACTTATAAATTGTTCTCCTTAGATTTGCTTCGATTAATTGATAAATGGGATTTTTTGTTTTTATTTCTAGTTCTCCACTTTGATTCATTTCATTCCAGGGAATTTCATTAATCCACACTGGTGGCCTTTCCATATTTAACATGTTAAGCTTAACCCATAATGGCTTTTTGTTATTATTAGCCGAATTAGCTATTAATGCCTTTTTATACATTAAATCCTGTATGATTTTCTTATCATTATTCGAAGCTTTCACTTTCATGGAAACCCACCCTACATTATTTTAATTGCCTATACTATTTATTAGTAAAATAAATAGGATTAGATATTAACAGAATTTCTCCCTCTTCACTTGTAATTTCAATATATATATATTTCTCTTTATCAGTTAATAAAGGAATTGAGATTTCTTCCGAATGATCAAAATGTACTCTTTTTAGCTCTCCTTTATCTCCAATTACTTTCAATATTCCTGCTTGAAATATTTCTTCAATATTTACGCTAATAATCCAGTTATTACCACTGCAACTTACCAAATCCCCAATGTAATATTTTTTGTCTCTACTTTCTTTTGGGGAAAGAAATAAATCAATTATAGGGCCTGAGCTGAGATATACTCTGCCCTCCCAGATAGAATTAATTAATTCTTCTTTGCAGTTGCATCTAGCTTGAATAAAAGTTAAAGGTCGTCTTTTTGTATTAAACTCATTTTTATCATGTAAATCATTGCTGGCAATTGCTGTAATTTGATATCCTTCAGATAACTTTTCCTTCCATAAGTTATATGAACCATCATTTTTGAATTCATTTTTTGACCAATTACGAACCCAGACCTCAAGAAAATCAACATTCTCCCAGGAAAATTCAGTAAAATTCCATCTACAGCCAACACACAATGGATCTCCAAACTCAAGAGGATGAGAAATCCCAAAAATCCCCCCCTGATAATGAACCATGTCAATAATCTCATTTAAAGATTTTTTATTTGTGTAGAGGTCATGCCAGTTTATGAATGAGTCAATATTTAATGATAATGCATGCCCGTCAAATGTCGAGAATTCTAGACCTGGTATTATTGTTACAGGATGGTGCAAATTTTTCTCATGCCAACCACTAATATTATTATGATCTGTAATAGCAATATAATCCAGAGATTTTTCAGCTGCAAATCTTTGAAGTTCTTCCAAGCTAGAATTACCATCACTATGGATGGAGTGAGCATGAAGTTCACCAGAATAACTTTGGTGCAAAGAGAACTCCCCTAATGTTTTTATTTTAAGGTTGATATCAATTTTATCGGTAATAATGCTATGTTTTTCTATAATTAGTTTCCATTCTCCTCTGGGCAATGGGCCTGAAATAAAACCATTTGAAGTTTCGCCAGAGTCTCTGGATATAATAATTTCTTGTCCGAAATGCGAAGGATGGTCCCATCTACCTCGAAAATTACCACGGGAATCATAGATAATAAAGTTGATATGATTTCGAAATGGCAAAACTTTGTCAACAAAATCTTCTTCGTTTTCTAGCCCTGACAAAAAATCACTTAATTGTTCATTATCTCTGAGTTCATCACTAATAATATCTTTGCTTTTTCTCCATCCCTCTTCTACAGGAAAAAACACAAACTCAATTATTACTTTCTCAACCCTATCTGCTACCCTAAATTTAATTTCTGATAATGTCTTGCTTTCATTATTATTATAAGATTTATTTATTTCCCATTTATCTCTAACTAATTCCTTGATTTTGATTGTCTCTCCCTTCAACAAGTTTTCCAGTCTGCTTATCATAAAAACGCAACATATCATAATAAAAATCAAAAGTTATTTTTTCTCCTATATCATAATCCAAATAAGGTTCGCTTATTGAAATTCTAATTTTTTTGTTTTTTATCGAAACAGTTACCAGAGTTTCAGAGCCCAGAGTTTCTATAGCATATATTTTTCCTTTAAGAGCACCGTCTTTTTTGATTTCAAGGTGCTCAGGTCTAATCCCTAATAAATATTTATGGTCTGGATCTAGTAACTTCTTTATATAATTGTGCTTTTCTTGTATTGTGAATAATTGATCTTCTAAATTCAATTTTAACTCCCCATTTTCCAGCTGAACATTACAATCAACCAGGTTCATGGGAGGATCTCCAATAAAATTAGCAACAAAAGAATCAGCAGGCTTCTCATATACATTTCTGGGATTGTCTACCTGTCTAATCTCACCTTCCTTTAAAACAGCAATTCTATCAGCTAAAGCCAGTGCTTCAGCCTGGTCATGGGTAACATAAAAGGTTGTAACTCCTAAATTATGCTGCATATTTTTAATAAAGGATCTTGCCTCAA
>PWEJ01000099.1 GCA_003553485.1 Halanaerobiaceae bacterium
AATGAAGGTTCCCCTCTCTATGAACAGCATCATAGGCAAAAAGAGCGTAGCCAATTTCTGCCGGGGTAAAATCAACTTCAGCTGACATCTGACGCACTATTTTGATGATTTCAAGGTAATCCTCAGGTTGAAAACGCTCCTTTTCTTCTTCAAAATAACCTAAACGCCAGAGAGTAGCCCAGACCCGGGTATCAATGACACAATGGCTTTGATCATCAAGGCTGGTAAGAATAGCCGAAGCAGTGGGAGTGCCTATCCCCTTTAAACTTATGTATAAAGCTAAACGGCAGAAATCATCCTTAAGTTTATAAGCTGCCCCAGTGACCTTCTCCACCCTCAAGGCAGGATTTTTATTGACATGATAAGAGCTACGGGTTGAATTTAGATGGGCAAGTTCGTAAAGTTCATCCCGGGTTAAATAACCTTTATTGTGATACTGAAGGCCAATCTCTTGTAGCTGCTCGGGATAGAGTCCGGAAGTATCATCATATTTTTCTAAGTATTTAGCTATGTCTATTTTCTTCATAAAAATAATAACCCTCCTTTTAAATTCAAGAGGTTTTTAGCCGTTAATTAATCTTTTAAATCTCTCCCAAAATATTAATTACTCTATAAATGAAAAATCCCACTACTAAAATTGCTAAGCCGGCTACTAAATAAATACCTTGATAACCCCAGTGATTTAGCAGCAGTCTATTTATGGCTACACCGGTTCCTCCTCCCACAAACATATTAAAAGAAGCCAGAGGCATTACTGTACCACGCTGCTGGGGCATCTGCTTTTGGGCAGTAACAAGTATGGTGGATTGCAAAATTACAAAGGCCAGGCCAAAACCAATAAGAGCTGGTACGGCGAAAGCTAAACCAGGCCAAAAACCCAGCGGCAACCAGGAGATAAGCCCTACAAAACCGGCCAACAAGAAAAGCCTGGGGCCCAGTAACTGTCTCATGTTTCCTACTTTACGTCCACCTGCAAAGGCTGCCAGACCAAAAAGGGTCAATATTAACCCCACCACCAGGATGTTATAACCAGTCATTTCCACGAAAAAATCTCCCAAATAAGTAAAGCTGCCAAATACAGCAAAACCAACTAGAAAAAGCAACACTACCGTTTTAAGTAACAAAGGACGACTGAAAGCATTGCTGTAAGCCTGAGAAAAACTAAGTTCTTCAACTGTACCTTCATCTAGATGCAAGACTTTGATAATTAGAATAACAATGATTAACTCTGCAATGCCATAGGTTAAATAGACAAGTCGCCAGGAACCGAGAAAGGAAAGCCCTCCTCCAATTGCTGTGGCAGCAGCCGCTCCTAGAAAAAACATACCCATCATCTGGCCAATAGCATTCATCTCGGCCCTGGGTTCATGAAAAACATCACCAATATAGGAGACTGAAACCGGCAAAATAGCAGCAGCAAAACCTCCATTAATAGCTCTAACAATCAAAAGTGAAGGAAAGCTGAAGGCAAAGGCCCCTAAACTACTAAATATAGCTGTGCCAAAAGAGGCTACTGTGATAATTCTTAATTTTCCATACCTATCTCCCAGAGGTCCAAAAATAAAGGTAAAAAGTCCAAAGGGAATCATGTAAGATACCACTACCATAGCTGTTGTACCAATTTCCAGGCTAAAATCCTGAGCAATATCGACTAACATAGGGGCAGCCGCATAATTATCTCCCATAACCCAAAAGCCCATAGCTCCAAGCAACAACACTGCGGTTTTGGCATCATTCTTCTTCATGCTTTCCTCCTTTACATTATATAATTGAGCATTACTCTGCTAATTCGGTAATTTTTTCTTGAGAATATTCCAATCGCTCCTCGGGATCAGGATGGCTATTAAAGATTTCTAATAATTGAGGGGGTCTATTGCCCCGCAAATCAACCAGTTTTTCCAGCAGCCCAATCATCCCTTGAACATCGTAATATTCACTTTCATGTAAAAGCTCAACGGCAAAGAGATCAGCCTCTCTTTCCTGCTCTCGAGAAAAACCTCGATCCATTAACCGCAAAGTTGTATTGACAAAAATACGATAAAGCCTTCCTGAGGCTATATCTTCGCCAATTATATTATCAAGAATAAGCCTTCCTAAGGTGAAACCAATATTCCTTTGAAACTTCTCATCTAAATGCCCTTCCACTCCATGACCCATTTCATGAGCTATTAAGGCTGCTTTTTCGTCTCGATTTAACATCTCTACCAGACCAGAAAAAAGAACAATATTTCCATCACCAACATATAGCCCATTAATTACATCGGTTTCAGCAAAGTGAAGTGTAAAATCCAGTTCGGGTTTCTCTTGCCCGACTATTTCTTGTAAATCTGTTAAAATCATAGCGAGCTCATGGTCTGAATCAAGTTGCTGCAAATCATACTCCTCGCGAAGATTCTCCAGGTTTACCCTGGCAGCTTCTTTCTCAAAATTAGAAAAGGCAGCAGTAATTGGAGAAAAAAACAAGACTATAAGAATAAAAACTGTTGTAATTATAAACAATTTTGTTCCAGGTGCATTGATAAAACTTTTTCCTTTCTTATTACCAGCCAGAGGGTGATATTTCTTGTTATTATTATTTGACATAGCTAAATCTCCTTTAGTTTAATCTTTTCCAGATTAATTATATTATAAACAATTGCATATAACTTTACAATAGAAATAGTTGTTATTCTGCTATAATTCTGGCTGGTATTATAATTATTTTTTAATTTAGTTGGCTGCCTCTACTCCGCCAGCTTCTGTTCTGATTATTCTATGGAAGGGATCTTTATCATCATTGACATACCAGCGCATCTCATCTTCTTCCCACTCCAGGATAAATGTATTGAACTCTTCGGTGAAGTCGCCTTCTGGCAGGATGTAATTACTTCCTATTCCATCTCCGGCATAATGGCCCGGGCCATGGACTGTTCCGTGAACTTCATCTGGGTTTTGCCCTAAAAATTCCATGATGTCTATTTCACCACACTGGGGCCAACCAACTTCATCGATATCTTCGCCTAACATCCAGAGTGCTGGCCAGACTCCCTGTCCGCCATCAGGTAGTTTAGCACTGATTTCAACACGTCCATATTCCATGCTGGCTTTGCTCTGAGTGATCATTCTGGTTGATGTATAATCATAGCTGCCAAATTCATTAGATCTTTCTTCTTCCCTGGCTTCGATTATAAGTCTGTCATCTTCTATCCAGGAATTTTCGCCCTCTGTATAATACTGCAGTTCTTCATTACCCCAGCCAGGAATCCCCTGTTCATGACCGTTACCGACTTCAAAGGTCCAGTAATCTTCATTAATTTCACCACCATCAAACTGGTCTTCCCATTCTAGATTGCCGTCCTGATCGAATACTCTGATATAGTCTACTTCCATTCTGGTTGGAAATTCAGTGGTTTCATCTGGATAACCTGGCCAGTGTCCACCGACTGCGACATTAAAGATAAAGAAGAATTCGTCATCATAGACCCATTCTGTATCAGGTTCTGGTTCTGTTCTATCGACTTCTTCAACCTGTTCCACCTGCTCTATCTCTACGTTATCGATCCAGATAGTTCCATCGTCCAAACCTAACTGGAATTCAAATCTGGCCAGGTCATCAGTCTCTTCATTCATGACAAAATCGAATTCATAGGCTGTCATTTCTTCTGTCAGATCAAATAACATACCATAGGTATCACCTTCGCCAGGATTATAGGGGGCCCAGCTTCTACCACCTGTTCCACCAATTTTGATTTCCATATCTCTTTCCTTTGAAGCCCTGGCCTCAAAGCTCACCCGATAGCGATAGCCCTCTTCAATAGTTAAGGGGGCCTGAAGCAGCTGGACTGCATAGGAAGTTCCGCCGCCATCACTGATATCTACTTTAAAACTTTCATCAACTACTACTGCTGTTGCCTGGCCGCCATTTTCCAGGAAGAGCCAGTTGTTTAGAGTATCAAAGTTGCCGGTTCCTTCTTCTTCTAAATCATCATCTGCCCTGTAAATTTCCTGGTTGAAATCTTCATTACCCAATAAATTATCTGCCTGAACAATTGCTGTTAAGCTGAAGGCAAAAAGGAAGGCCATTGACAGTATACATGTGCCTGCAACTATATAATTTTTTAGAGACTTTGCTTTGATTTTACTCAAAGTGTTCAACTCCTTTTTTAGATTTTGTTTAAAGGGCTAAAACTTAGGGTTAAAACTTATTTTCATTTTTAATTTTAAGTTAGATTATAAGGGTCTTAATGGAATGGGCCTGGCTTTTAATTTCTGCACCTGAATCAGCCTGCTGCAAAATAAATTCCTGTTCTCTATCAGTTTCATTCATAACTACTAAAACGATGCTACCATCAGGGTTTTCAAAGGCTATAATGTCTAACTCATCCAGCCCTGTTTCCCAGGAAATTCTCCTGGCCCCTGGTTTAATGTATTTGCTGAAGTGGCCAATATAGTAGTATGAGCTATTATAATGGAGTTTACCTTCTTTAGTATCGGCAATTATCGGGGCATCGCAGTAGTTGCCAACATGGTTGGGACCACCAATCTCATTTAAAACCAAATTCCAGTCCAGATATCCTCTAGTCCAGTTATTTAGATCACCAATCATATTTCGACCGTACCTCTCACCGGTAAACCATTCTCCCAATTTGACTCCGCCTTCCTGACAGCCCTCTGTAAAAAGAAGATTTTTATCTGGATAGAGTTCGTGAACTCTACCGACGTTTTCAAATTCTTCACTGACATACCAGTGAAAACCGGTACCCCAGACATAACTGGCAGCTTCTTTATCTGATAAAACAGCTGATGCCCTCTTAACTATTATGTCCCGGTTATGATCACAGATTAAGATCTTTACATCTTCTAATCCTTCCCTTTCCATAATCGGCCCCAGATAATATTTGACAAAGTCCCGCTCTTCTTCTGGAGTATAAATGCAGGAATCCCAGGTCTGAACAGCTTCTGGTTCATTTTGAACTGTGATTCCCCAGATGTCAATACCATTCTCCTGATAAGCTTTAATAAATTTAGTAAAGTATTCAGCCCAGGTCTCACGGTATTCTGGAAGAAGTTTGCCCCCATTGTTCATCTGATTATTTGTCTTCATCCAGGACGGCGGGCTCCAGGGAGAGGCCAGAATTTTAAGATTATCGCCTCTTTCGGCTGTAGCATCCTTGATTAAGGGGATTATCTTATCTTTATCTCTGGAAATATCAAAGGTCTCAAGGTTTTCATCGCCATCATCAACATAGGTGTAATTTTCCAGGGCAAAGTCACAGCTATGGATATGGACCCGGCCCATTGAATAGCCGAGACCTGTATCCTGGTTAAAATAACTTTCGATAACTTCTTGCCTCAACTCTGGAGATATCTGTGACAGGGTATGGGCGGCAGCTTCTGTAAAGGCACCGCCAAAACCTAAAATCTGCTGGTATTTCTTTGTGTTATCAAGCTCCAGAACAGGCTTATTATTAACCTCTTTAAAATCTTTAAATTGCAACTTTTCCTGTTCAGTCAGTCTGGCATCTGTATTCTTTGCTGTTTCAATAACCTTAATAGATTTAGACATTGTTATCACCTCATTTTAATTCCTGGCTTAATTCAAATAAATATCTATCTGTTGAATCTCTCTATTTCTTATCCTGTGGGCCATTTCTCCTCTGATTTCATCCCCATCAACTTCAAGCTCTCGGCCCTCTTCAGTTGTAATTTTATAACCTATTATTTCAGCTTTGTCAGGGCCAAAGGTGTCTTTTTGTTCTGGATTATGATAAACAACTAAACTATGACCCAAAAAACGGTGGGCAAAGGCATTTGCAGGGATCTCTATTTCTTTTGATTCAGTCTCTAAGACCTGGAGCCTTACATTTTTGCTCTTTTCTGTAAAGAGATCTGCTCTTAAGGCTGGCTCTGGAGAATAAATAAGTTCACCCTTCTGGAATTTAAAGGGTTTCGGGCCGAAGGCCATTAATGACCAGATATGGAGATATTCAGCAGTTGAACCGCTCAATCTGGCTATATAACCCCGGCCATGGTTTTTCTTATCATTATTTAGGCTACTTAAGATAAAGGAGCTATTCTCCAGGATACTCCGACCATATCTTTCTGGATCCTGGAAGGGCACCAGAGCGTCTTCTATTGATTGGTAATAATCTTCATATAAACCAGCTTTAATAAGCTCTAATAGATATTTATATTCCATATGGAGCCAGATCGAGCCATTTTCCAGCCAACCTGGACTGAAGGCCCTGGCTCTGCCTATTTCATAGGATTGATCTGAAAGGCTTTCGTTAACCCGGTACATTTTAAGAGATTGATCAAAAAGTTCGCTAGCCTGAACGCTTTCATGGAGTTGCCTGGCCTGATCTTTAGATTTTAAAATTTTCATAGCTCTGACCTGTCCCTCTAAAAATGCTGGTAGTCTGTGCTGTCTGAATTCCTTGACTTCCAGTAACGGCAGACCTTTCTCTGATAGCTCTCCAGTCTCTTCATAAGTAACGGCCTCATAGGAGTAATACATTGTGTATAAACCAGTATCTTCCCTGGCTTTTTCAGCTGCAATAGTTAACTTATCCTGAGCTAAGGCTAAGAAGTTCTGGAGATGATTGAGCTTAATCTTGTTTTCTTTACCTGTGAAATTTCCAAAAACTCTATCGCGATATTTCTCTCTGGCTGCACTTGCTTTCTGCCAGTAGCTGAAGTTATTCTGGTCATCCTTCCACTGCTGTAAAAGCTGGCCTATCTTCTGGAAAAATTCGGCTAACTCTTCCGGGAGTTTAATAAAGTCCAGCCGATTGGACAGGTTTTTGAGCTTTTCAGCCAGAAATTCGACAAGCCTCAATAGCTCCATGGTCTCTGCAATTGAAGAGCCAAAAATTCCTGGCAATCCATTTAAGGCATCATACCAGCCTGGTTTATTGGCCTCCATCTCGATACCTGTACCTGCCGGGTCCAGACTTGAAATTTTATTAATAATCAGGGTTATTAGTTTGGTAGTTAAATCTGTATAATAAATTTCACCGGATTTAGTTCTTAAATAATAGGGGAATTTCTCTCTTGTTTCTATTTCCTTCTTTTTCTCTTCATCTTCTTTAAGGGCATCATACTGACGGGGGCCATTCTCTGATAGCTGATACTTTTTTGACCTTGGCAATACCTTTACATGACTGTCATAGAAGGTATAATTCCGGTCAGCAATAAGTAGTTCATATTCCTTATCAGGATAGACTGCCAGATAGTTTTCGATGAGATCTAAATTATAGGTCCAGTGGTCTATCCAGTAACCCTCTCCAAACTTAGCTTCTGTCCAGGATGATGCATTGGCAATAACCAGGTCGATAAAGGTTTCTAGATCCTGATTTAATTCAAGCTCATAATTTTCAATAAAGGCTGCAATTTGTCCCGGGGTAAAGGGCTTTTCAAGTCTTTCAAGAAAACCAGAACTGTCTGCTGTCTTTAACTCTGCTGCTATTTTTTCTATTACCTCTTGACTTTCAACTATAAATTTACTGCCTTCAATAACCAGAGGATTATAGCCATCTGCCTGAATCAAATTAGCAAAGGTTTTAATATTATCTCTTTTAACTTCTGGATTAAAGAAGATATCAGTACGTCTATTCTGATTGACATCACGGAAATTACCATTTCCCTGAGAATAGTATGTTGGCTCTAATAAGAAGTCGTTATAATCTCTTTCTAAATCACCATGTTTTCGGGAGAAGATATGATAAGTAGTCTTATTGGCCTCATTACCCAGTGTTATTGGAAAGCCACCTCTTAAGAGATTATCTAAAAATGTCTGGTTGCTATAGGCATCTAGTTTGGAGTTACCGCTAACTGTAAAGATATTGTCACCATAAAATTTATGAATGCTTTCTGTCTCTGCTTCCTTATTATTTAAGTAATTGGCAGCCATAACCTGAGCTTTGATTTCAGGCAATCTAGATTGATCGGCCAGGTGACCGTAAATTGAGTTGAATTCTGCTGTTTCTCCAGGTTTAATATTTAAATTGGCCGCTGCCATGGCAGCCGGAAACCTGTTTTCTAGAATCTGTTCTCCCTGATAATCTGCAAGTTCTTCTCTTTTAAAGCCCAGTGGTTCTTCCAGATCGGTTTTTTCAGCAAAAATTATATCTCTATCAACCAGTGGAGTTAAAAGTTGAGTGCTTTCAGGGTCATCTGTAAAGGCAAAATAAAAATTACCGGCTGTCATCTTTTTTATCTCTGCTTCATCTTCAGCAGAAGCCCTGAGGCGATAAAATGGAGTTTTCTCTTTAAAACTATAGACCTTTGACCAGGCAGAGATTGTCTGGCTGACCTCTTTTAAAGCTCCATGTTCAATTCCATAGGGTACTAAGACTGGCATCCCGTCTAAGATTTCCAAACTCCGGGCCTGATTGGAAAGATTTTTAACTACAACTCTCCTGATTAAGCTGCCAAAGTTTTCCTGGGGTAGAACAAAATATCTCACCTCTGTTTTAAGTTTTAACTCCTGATTTATTTCTCTAAGAGTCAGGGAGTGAGGGGCAATAATCATTTTTGTTTTTATATGGTCATGTAAGTTCCTGAAAGGTTCATAAAAATTTTCGGTATTTTTATCTTTAAATTTAAAAAAAGTCCGAAAACCTTTAGTGGTAACATTCTGATAGGATTTATTGGCCGGATAAAATTCCATAATTGCATTATTTTTATTTTTAGAACCAAAGCTGGCAATTCCCTGGCCTCTATTTACATAAAAAGCCCAGAATGGAATACCTAATTTTCCCGCTATTCCCGGAAGAAAGCTGGCAAAGGTTTTTTTGTTCTGATAGTTTTTGATAATAAAGTGTCCCTGATCATTTAACTGATATTCTTCTATCATTCTTATAGCCTCCTGAAAGCAAATTTAAAACAGCTACAGGTTAGCCCCCATAATTATCAGCTGACCTGTAGCTCTATTCATTTTAGAGTTTAATTACAAATATGTTATGATTAAAATCTATAATATTACTTTCCTCTTTTAATTGATTTTAATTTAAAACTACCTTCATTTGATTATTTTTGTTATCAAGTTTGTCTATGACCTCTCTTGCAATAACTGCATAGCCATCCTGGAGTTTATAAGCAACTGGTTCTTCATTTAATTTTATATTTTTAATCTCATACTTTTCGGGAGCTAAATTATTTTTATTAAGATAATTTATTTCTAAAAATTTATCGGCAAATATTGTTCCTATTTTAGCTCGGCCGGCCTTATCGAATTGAGAGGGGTTTAATTTAGGATCCAATACTAAATCACCTAATTGACCTCTGACACCAAAAACCTCTGTGATCACTGTCAGAAGCAGCCAACTGGCACTTCCAGTCAGATAATGATACATGCCCCTGCCCCGTTGATTTATATACTCGGGAATTCCGGGATATATTCTACTGGTTGCAAAATCTCTACAATGCTGATAGATAGAATCTATTACTTCAAAGGCTGCCTGAGCATACCCCTGTTTATAAAGGGCATTGCTGTACATAACTGCCATATGGCTAAACATGGCTCCATTTTCTTTATGACCATAGGCAAAACCAAATAATCGGCCCAGATTAGTTTTAAGCTCATTAAAATCTGTATTCAAACGGTAACCACCGACTGATTCATCTTTTAAATAATAATCAACTGCTTTTATAATTTTTTCTATTTGTTCATCAGCAGGCATTCCAGCCATAATCGGAAATACCTGACCTGTCAGGGTCATTCTGGTACCTTCTGGATGGTCACCTTCAAGCTTCTGGCCATCATTATCGTAATAACCATTATACCAATTGTAGCCTCTTTTATTTTCAAGCCATTCATTTTGATTAAGATGCTCTATTATCCAGTTACCCTTGGTCTCTAAATCGTCGACTAAATCATTGATGGCAACATTATTTTTCTGGCCTGAAATTCCATCCTGACAACTTTGGCGGTATTGATTTAAAATCTTATGTTTATAATCATAAGAGTTATAATTCGGTTCACTGTTGATTGTATCCAGTAAAATTAACAGTTCTTCTGCAAGTTCAATATTATCCACCGCTTCTTTTTCCTGTAGACTTTTTAAAATACTGGCCAGTTCCAGAAGATTTCCTCCATAAAGAGCTGTAAAGGCAACACTTTCTCCCTTATCTGTAGCCATATCTAAACCATCATTCCAATCACCATTTTTTAAGAGAAAATTATTATTTTCTCCGACTTCGAAGAAATGGGTTAAATGCTGAACAAGAAAATGTTCAATAATATTACCCCGATAGATGTTACCCTTCTTATCCAGTAAATTGTTGCCGGAAGAAAAATAACTTTGATCTCTAAGAAGAAACTCCAGATCCCCTGATTGATCAATATAAAGTTTGGTTGTTAGAAATGGCCAGGCCCCATGATCCATCCAGACCCGCCTAATGTTATTTCTATCTGCCTTAAAGGCACCGGATTCAGTTCCTATAATAGTTGCATTTGTTCCATCTATTCTAACTCCAGCAAAATTATTATATAATAACTCTCTCACTGGTTCTGGTTCCATAAATAAGAGCGCCAGACAGTCCTGCCAGAGATCCCTCCAGCCTCTTCCTCCCCGGCCATAATCATGGCTGGGCAAAAAGGAGCAGCCAAAAATTCTCCTCAAAACAGGTTGTAAAGTAACCCACTTCATCCAATTATCATATTCACTATCGCCGGTTTCAATCTGCACGGTATCTAATTTTTGCTGCCAGAAATCTTTGTTTTCTTCTAAATATTCATTAAAGGCTTCCTGATTACAATATTTGCTGGCAATTTCTGTTATATTTTCACCCTCTTCGTCTATAACTATGGCTAAGTAATATGAGCTTTTCTCCCCTGGATGCAGCGTTATATCAGCAAACCTGAGGGCTCCAATAGCCTCATAGCCAGCAATTGATTCTCCAGCTTCCAGATAATCATTGGAGTTTTTTATTATTGTCTCTGGCCATTCAAGGTTACCCCCGCGCCCAATAAAGTCTTCCACTACTGGGAAAAAGCCTTCAGGTTTTTCCCCTGTAGCTGTCCCTCCCATTACGCCATAGGAAACATCATTAACCTTATGTCCCCTTTCGTCAAAGGAGAGAGTCGGCTTAAGAATTACACCGTGATCCGTTGTTTCTATTCTATTGAGAAGAGAGGTTACATGCCGATGGTCCCTTAAATTATCAGCCGAACGGCCGTAAATTGGTACAGCAGCTGTTGGAGTAAAAGTAATTGGTTTATTCCCTGTATTAGTTATTTTAACTTCCATTAATTCAACTGTAGCAGCATTGGCAGGAACAAAATTAACAATTTCTGATTTTAAGCCCAGATCTAAATTATCTCTGGTAACTTTATGCCAGAGGAATCCTGCCTCAATTTTAGCTTTTTCAGATTCTTCCTCTGAAAATTTTTGAGAAAACTGCAGGGCTGAATTACCAGTTGCCGACCAGATATTATTCTTATCAGTATATACCCAAAAATTCCTCGCTGATTTAGTGTTGTGTAAGTCCTCTAAAGAAACAGGACGCATAGCAAAGGTATTCTGACCGGTCTTAATATCTCCATGAAGACGAGGTGTAATAGCTGACATCATACCTGCTTCATTTGCTAAGGGAAAATATAGATAATTATATTTATCCGGATGGTTCAGCTTGAATTCTCCCTTTTCTCCAGTGAAATTCCATTTACCTTCATATCTCATCTTATTAACCTGCTTTCATTAATTAATAGGTATTATGACTATATTTCAACAATTAATATTTTTATAATTTGTTTATCCCTTGGTTGCACCTTCCATTACTCCTTTAAGGATTGATTTAGAACCGATCATATATGCAATTAAAATTGGTGCTATTGCTATTATAACTCCCACCATAGCTGCACCATGGTCGATACCGGCCTGGTCTGCCAGTCTTGTCAGGGCAACAGGCAGAGTCCACATATGCCTGCTCTGAAGAATTAAGAGTGGCTGCATTAAAACGTTCCAGGAGCCTAAAAATGTTAAAACTGATAGGGCCCCGATTCCTGATTTACTCATAGGTAAAATTATCCTGAGAAAAATCTCAAACTCTCCACAGCCGTCAATCCTGGCAGCATCTATAACATCATAGGGAATTGTATTCATAAACTGAGTCATTAAAAAGATTCCAAAGGGATTGGCTATTCCTGGTATTATCATTGGATAAAAGGTGTCTATCCAGCCAAAGAAGTTCATCATTATAAACCAGGGTATTATTGATAATAGACCCGGGATCATCATTGTTGCTAACATTGAAAAGAATAATGTATCTTTAAATTTAAAGTTATATTTTGAGAAACCATAGCCTCCTAGGGAACAGAAAAACACTGTTAAAATAGTTGCTGTAGTTGATATAAATATACTATTAAATAGGTTTCTCCAGATAGGTACATTGCTTATTAAAATTTGATAATTGTCCATAAAAGACTGACCTGGAGCCAGTGAAAAAATAGATGAAAATATCTCTGCTCTGGATCTGGTAGCTAATAAAAACATGTAAAGAAATGGAACAAAGGTCACTATAACTCCAGCTACTAAAAAAGAATATAATATTACTTTTTTTATGATATTAATGGCCTTCTGCTGTGTATTTGATTCTAGTTTATTGCCGTAATTCATTTAAGCCACCACCAGAGAATAACTTTTTATTGACCAAGCTTAAAATTATTATAAATATACAGAGCACATAAGCCATGGCACTACCTTCGCCAAACTGTCTCCAGTGGAAACCAGTCCTGAATAAATACATGGCAGTGGTCATTCCTGCTCGCCCTGTACCACCATCAGCTCCAACCAGAACAAAGGGTTCTTCAAAGAGTTGTAAGTTTCCAATTATTGACATGGTAACACCAAAGAAAATAACTGGCTTCAATAATGGCAGAGTTATCTTTGTAAATACCTGCCTGATGCTAGCTCCATCCACTCTGGCTGCTTCATAGAGACTTTTTGGAATTGTCTGGAGTCCAGCAAAATAGATTAACATATTCCAGCCGGTAAATCTCCAGGTAAGTAGTCCTGCAATTGAAAATCTAATCAATCTAGGTTCACCTAACCACCTGGCCGGCAGATCAAAATTAAAGGTCTGAAAGAGAAATTCCACTGGCGGCAACTGATTGGCCCAGATTAGGAATGCATTTATAAGGCCTGAACGATGGCCTAAAAGAACATCAAAGATTATAGCTATAGCCACTGCAGAAGTTATATAGGGCAGAAAATAAGAGGTTCTAAAGAAGTCTTTAAATTTTACAAAAGTTGAGTTTAAAATAAAGGCTAAAGTTAAAGCAAAGAGATGCTGGGGTATTGTTGTTAAAACAAAAATAATTATAGTGCTTCTCACTGAATCCCAGAACCAATCGTCTGTTAAAATATAAGCATAGTTATCCAAGCCTACAAAACTCATCTGGCCTATTCCATCCCAGGAATTAAAACTCAAAAAGAAAGAATATAAAATTGGGAAGAGGCCAAATATCAAAAATAAAATAAAAAATGGGGAAATGAAAACATAAGGAGCTACTTTTTTATTTAATCTCAATCTATCAGTAATCCCTGAGTTTTTATCGTATTTCATGTTTTTCCTCCTAGCAAAATATGCGGTCCTGATAAGCTATAAGAAAGGGGCTAAAAATCAGCCCCTTTCTTAATATTATTTTATTTATCTCATTCTTCTTCTTAGCAATTCTTCAGCATCTTCTAAGGCCTGCATGATATCTTTATCTTCTTCCAGTACTTCTGTTAGGGCATCACCGACGATATCTTCAGCAATATTATCATATCTATTGGTGTTTACTTCAGGGATTTGTCTGGCAGCATCCAACCAGAGCTCTCTAACATTCTGGCCTCCATAAAAGTCTGAGGAAACTTCAAAGATGTCATCATCAAAGGCATCAAGCAATGAAGGGAATATATTAGCTGCTTCAAACTGTTTTATCTGTGGCTCAACGTTAGTAGTTACATATTTGATAAACTCCCAGGCTTCTTCTTTATTCTCTGCATCTTCAGGAATAGCTACAAAAGATCCACCCCAGTTTATATACATATCATCTGGCAGATTGGTTACTCCCCATTTGCCGGCAGTTTCAGGAGCCATCCAGTTCTGAATATGGCCACCTAACCAGGCACCGGAAGTATGAACTAAAGCAGTACCTTCTTCAAAAGTTGAGAACCATTCATTTGACCATTCACCAATCTGTCCATCTAAACCTCTATCTCTAACTTCTTTGGCCATTTCAAAAGCTCTAACAAATTTATCTGAAGTGATAATTGGTTCGCCATCATCGTCAAAGAATTGATGGTCTCCAGATCTTCTTATCATCTCATAAACTGAAGCTGCATCAGCAAATAACCATCTGTCGTCACCTTCAGCTACAAATTCTTCTCCAACCTCTATCCAGTCTTCCATGGTATTTAAATCGTCAATATCTACACCTAATTCATCTAAACGATCTCTACGATAGAACATTGTACCCGGGGAAATATCTAAAGGCATTGCAATTAAGTTGCCTGTGTCGTCATTGGTTCCCTGGGCCCACTTATATCCAATAATATCTTCTTCAAACCTGCCTGCATTATATGGCTCAGCAGTTAAATTTTCAAAGCCACCTCTGTTAACAAAGTCACCGACAAAGGCAATTTCTACATTAGCTACATCTGGAACGTTTGAACCAGCAGCAATTCTAGTTAATAATGTCTGATGATGATCGTCAAAATCAGCTACTTCTAATTCTACTCTAATATGAGGATGCTTTTCATGAAAATCATCAAGGATTGCCTCAAAGCCGGAATCCTGATCTGGGAATGCTGCTACTGTGATTGTAGTTACATCCTCGGCCATAATTTCTGGACTTCCACCCAATAATAATGAAGCTGCCATTACAAATGCCATCACTGTCAATAACAAGCTTTTTCTTGAAAACATTATAATCCCCCTTGAAATTTTTTGGTGTTAATTATTTCTGTCTTGTTTACTAATAAGTTCATAATCTATTTTTTTCGGGAGTGCTCCCGAAAAAATTAATAAATATATTCCATCCCCGAAAAAAATGCTTACTAAATATATTTTAGAGACGGAATAATATTTTTAGACTATTTTTTAACCTGAGCAGTCGAATCACGTTCAATTAGCTCCAATTCAAATATTATATCTTCAGCATAAACTTCTTTAGGTCTTCCTTCTAATTTATCTATCAACTTTTCCATACCGATATAACCCATTTGATACCTGGGCTGCCTTAAAGTCGAAAGTGCCGGATCTATAATTGAAGCAAGTTCAATATCGTCAAAGCCCAGAATGGAAATATCTTCTGGTACTTTAAGCCCTGCATTCTTTAAGGCTTTAAGCCCTCCTACTGCCATCATATCTGAAGCATAAAAGATAGCAGTAACCTCTGGGTGATTTTTCATTATTTTTTCTGTTGCTTTATAAGCATCTTCCCTATTAAAAAAGCCGGGCTCAATTACCTGATAATCTATATTATTTTCTATCAAAGCTTTTTTATAACCTTTCACTCTATCAACAGAAGCATCTGAAGCAGCTATATTGTCTCCTTTAACAAAGGCAATGTTTCTGTGGCCTAATTCCAGCAAATATTTTGTTCCCTTATAGGCTCCTGCAATATTATTAACATTAACTTTCGGTATATTGTCATTATCCAGTTTTCTATCTACAATGATTAAGGGCATATCCTTATTGGCCAGATTATTTAAGTATTGATCTAATAACTCATCGCCTCCACCACTGATCTTTAAAATACCATCGACTCTACCCTCTTCAAATATTCTAATACACTTAAGTTCCTCTTCTACTATCCAGTTACTATTGGCCAGCATTATATTATAATTTTCTTCCATGGCTTTATCTTCAGCACCTTTAACAAACATGGAGAAAAATGAATTGGTAATTTCCGAAACCACCAGGCCAATTGTTTTAGTTCTTTGACTGGCCAGACCCTTTGCTGAGCTATTTGGTTTATAATTTAAATTATTAATTACATCAATGACTTTTTTTCTAGTAGCTTCACTGACATCATCTTTATTATTTAAAACTCTAGAGACAGTGCTCTTGGAAACCCCTGCATATTCAGCTATTGTGTATATATCCACATTGTTTTTCATTATATAGGCCTCGCTTTATTTTTACTTAATTTTGCAAATCTTCGGGAGTGGTACCGGGAACGTTCCCGGAGATTAATCTGATTATATTATATATATTTTTAACTGTCAAGGTATTTTGGATAATTTTTTTAATCTTTTCTCGTTAATAAAATAACAACTTAAAATGTACAGTACAATTTAAAAAAGAATATTCACCTTAACCCTTCGCTTTAATCATCTTTAAAATGTCTTCTGCCCATTCAATATTAGCCTTGCATTCATAATAACCTTTTTTCATGGTCATGTACCAGTAGACCTGGGGATTGTCATTAGACACCGTTTTATCTTTAACGACCTTTTCTTCCGTCTCTTTAATATCCTGCAAGTAAGCTTTATTAAACTTTATATATTCCTTTAATCCTTTTTGCAGTTTTTCTTCATCACCTAGAGAACTAAAAAATATTCTCATCAAAAATGAATTTCTAGTTTTAAATTCATCCTTGACAAAATACTCATTGACCCAATTAACAAGTTTCTCTTTCCCGGCCTCTGTAATTGAAAATAACTTTTTATCAGGTTTGTCCTGCTGTTTAACAATTTGCGACTCAACTAAGCCCTTTTCTTTCAGCTTATCCAATTCTCTATATATTTGACTTTGATGGGCTTTCCAGAAAAATTCCAAAGAATTTTTGAATAACTTATTAATATCATAGCCAGACATATCTTCATAGGTAAGCAAACCTAAAATACCAAATTTTAGAGACATAAGAAATCCTCCTGTTGTGATATTTTCTTTAAATTATGCTTCAATATAACATAGCCTCAAAAATAATTCCTAAAAATAATCTGAAAAAATTAGCCATATTGCTTGACTTTTACTCAGGCTTATATTAGACTTGTTATATATTATACAACTCATATATAAAAATAGCAAGTAACCTGTTGTTTAAAAAAATAAAACAGGAATAAATAATAAGAATGGAGTGGTAGTACATGAAAAAAATATTTAAAAGAATCATAGTTTTAGTCCCCTTAATTTTATTGATGTTAGTTTCTTTTGTTGTTATTAGTAGTTATCTTGAGCACAGAGACTTAATTGCTGAAGAAAAAGAAAAATTTCCTGCTCCAGGTGAGATGATTGAAATAAACGAAGGTAAAATACATGTTTATGCAGAAGGCCAGGGAGATGACACATTAGTCTTTATGTCCGGACTTGGCACAAGTTCGCCCTATTATGATTTTAAACCTCTTTTCCAAAAATTATCCCAGGATCATCAGATTATTATAATAGAGCGACCTGGTTATGGTTGGAGTGATATTACCTCTACAGCAAGAGATTTACCAACAGTTCTGGCAGAAACAAGAACTGTCTTAGAGACTGCTGGATTTGCAGGTCCTTATAATCTAATTCCTCATTCCTTAGCAGGTATGGAAGCTATCTACTGGGCCCAAAACTACCCAGCAGAAGTCGAAAGAATCTTTGGTTTAGACCCTCTAATCCCAGAATATTACGAACAAGATGAGTATAGAGATAATCCTCTCTCCAGGGTAGTTACATTTTTGGCAAGAACCGGTCTTATGCGCCAGCAGGAAAATGTCTGTCAGGATAACTTTCCGGCAATTCAAAAAGGAAAGCTGGAGCCTGAGGAAATAGAAATGGCCTGCACATTATTTATGCGGCGTATTATGACTAAAAATATGTGGGAAGAGTACCGCAGTTTAGATGAAAATAGCCAGCTTATTCTCGAAAGGCCAAGAGCCAGTGTTCCTTTTTATTCCTTTATTTCCGGTGAAGCAGAGGAAAAATGGCAGGATACATTAAAAGCTAATTCAGAGCAAAGTTTTATATTAGATGCCGGCCACTATGTTCACCTGGATCAGACAGAGTATATTGCAGAAAAAATTTCTGAACTTATGGAATAGATTAAGCAAGTAGCCAGAGTCCAGCTGACAGAAAAAAATACAAGCAAAGAAAGGCGGAATATTGGGAATGATAAAGAAAAGCAAATTAAATGAGCTACTATATTTCATCAATAACATAAGTGCTTTACTATTAGCACTCTCTACATTTTTGATTTTACAGGCATATCAATTTGTTTTTCTATCCATATTTATAGTAACTTCCTTTTATCTGCCCTGGATTAAGGGGAAAGTTGAAGCTAAGATATTGAGTATTATGGGTATTTCCTTTTATTTATTAGGGAGTTTATTTTTTGACCCCTTGTTATTAATTAGTGCCTTTTTAGCAGTAATAATTAAATTATGGGTAGAACTAGGTTTTGCAGAGTCAGAAGATGATTCGCCAGAAGAACGGTCATCTGTTGATAATTTTGAGGCACTAAAATATTTATTTGCTTCTCTGGTTTCCTTTATTAATCCTTTTATTTTAATACAGTCATTTTGGGGATTATTGGGTAACTTTATTGCAATTATAAGGTATAAAGGAAATGTTCCTTCGGTTAATAATTTTGAACAAGAGGTTGATTATCAGCTGCCTTTCTCTCAAGAATGGCAAGTTTTTAAGGGGGGAGTAACGAAAAAACATTCTCATTCCTGGGATGACTTTACCCAAAGGTATGCCTATGACTTTATAATTACCAGTGAAAAAGATTTAAGTTACGAAGATGAAGGAAGGGAATTGCAGGATTATTATTGCTACCAAAAGCCTATGCTCTCTCCTGCCGAGGGTGAAGTAGTAAAAGTAAAAGATGGAATGACAGAATTCAAAAATCTTAGAAGAGTTTTTCTGCTAAACTTTTTAACTACAGATATTAGAGGTAATCATGTGATTATTAAACATGCCCCTAAGGAGTATTCTTTATTAGCCCATTTGGTTCCAGGCAGTATTATGGTAGAGGAAGGAGATAAAGTGGCTAAAGGGGAAAAAATAGCCAGATGTGGTAATTCCGGTTATTCAAGTGAGCCTCATTTACACTTTCAAGTACAGGATAGTCCTAATTTTTATTTTGCTGTTAGCCTCCCTATTAAATTCAGCCAGTTAAAAATTAATGGAGAATTTAATAAACAAAGTTATATTAGAGGCCAGTACCAGGTTGAAAACAATTAAAATTATTTTTTAGAGATGGCCTATTTATGATATGAGGATAAAACTGGAATAACATTAAATTTTTCGGAGGATAATATGATTTATAGTTTTTAACTCTTCAGGGTGAATAGCTAATATTGACAAATTTACGGATGGAATTCGTCACCGAACATTTTTAAAAACCATTAAATTTAAGCCATTTATTTATTTTGTTTTCTCTTTCTACTGAATCATCACTTTCTGGATAATTCTTTTTACCGGCAAATTCATCAATTTCCGACTGGTTGAGAGCACCGATATGCATCTGCATAAATCGCGTTAATGCCTCCTTTGATTATGGCTTCATATCTGTGTAGTTAATCTTACAAATCCTTATCTTGCCTAATTTTAGCCTGAATTTTATTGATTACCTGACTGTCAAGACGATAATGCCGATAAAAATACCAGGCCAAAAGCATAAAAAATATTCCCCCAAGGGCAAGAGTAAACCCCAGGATAAATCTGATTGCTTCTGGTTGCACTTCGCTGGTAGCATCAAAGGATATTATATCCAGCAATAAACCCAGTAGCAGAATAGCCACCGATTGTGAAGTTTTGTAGGCAAAAGTAAAACATCCATAATAAATTCCTTCCAGCCTTAGCCCAGTTTTCAATTCTTCCACATCTATAATATCAGCTACCATAGAGCCTGGTAAAGAAAAAAGCCCTCCGGTACCAAAACCTGCCAGTAGTGAATAGGGTAATAACAGAAGATAGTGCTGAACAATATAATCCCGGTAAAAAACTGCCAGCAAAAAATAAAGGCCACTTAAAATAGAGAGAGCTATTCCCAGAATAACCGAAGGCCTTTTATCAATTTTGCGAGAGATTTCCACCCATACGGGCTGAGAAAAAATGCTGAACAAAAATTGCAGTCCAATTATAATGGCAATTTCATTGTTATTCATATTAAATGTGTAGGTAAATACATGTAATCCTATGGCTGTAAAAAGCGCCACGGTCAGATTAGTAAAAAGATAACCTAGCACCAGACAGCGATAATCATAATTTTCAATTGCAGTCGAAAAATCCTTTATTATACGGCTGGTTCTATGAACGATATTAGCCTGACTGGATATTGAATTCTTCTGCTCTATTTTGTAAAGCTGGGGAATAAATTTGAAAGTAGCAAAAAAACAAGTAAGTCCAAAAACCAACATCAGGGTAGAAGAGGCCAGCCCTAAATTTCGATAAGCAGCAGGATTTAACTGGCCTAAAGGATATTCAGCTGTGGGATTAAAAAACAGATATAGACTGAGACCGCTGGCAAATAATACTCCTAAAATAAAAAATACTGTTCTAACAGCCTGAATTGAGGTCCGCTCATTATAATCGCTGGAAAGTTCAGCCCCCAAAGCTACATAGGGTGTGCTAAAAACTGTAAGTAAAAGTTTTACCAGTATAACTGCTATAAAAAGCCAGATAAATTTTACCGCCAGGGGCAGAGCAGGATCTATAATCCAGAGAAAATAATTTATAAGAGCAGTGAAAAAAGTTCCTATCAAGAGATAAAGATGCCTCCGGCCCAAAGTTTTCATGTAAGTCCTATCTGAAATATAACCCATCACCGGGTCAGATATGCCATCTATGATTATACTTAAGCTAACTGCTATGCCAACTAAAACTCCAGGCAGATTGAGTACGGCCGTAGCATAAAAAACCAGATAAGTGTTCATCGATTGAAATATCAAACCACTACCCAGGTTTCCCGTACCATAACCTATTTTAAATATAAAAGGGATATTTTTTAAAGTTTTTTCCATAATAAATCAATCCTAGAGCTAATTATAGTCCTGTAAATTTAAAACTGCGTACTTTCTCCCACTTTTCTCTAAAACATACTGTCTCAAATCCAAGAGATTTATAAAATTCTGGGACTCCACCAAAACAGTATTCTGCCCCCAGCTCCTTTGTCTTTTGTATAAATATAGGCCTAGAAAGCCTCCAATAACAGCAGGCAAATTAACCATTAAAGTCACCTCAATTTTTGATATAAATACTGCTTTGTCATCAGAGATAACGCAGTTTATATTGGAATAGCTAAAATAATTATCTCCCTGATATAGTGATATATAAGATTTAAATATTGCCAAATATATGATCCCTGATGGCAGCAGCGGCTATAGCTCCAGTTACATGACCTTTATCAAAGGTTGCTACCGGACAATCGCCATAGGACTTTTTTTGCACATCATATCTGACAATTCGATCGTTTTTAGCCAGCAATGGATAGACATTGCTGTTATCGCAGGCTGAAAACTCTTGAGAAAAATCCAGGAGTTCCCTGAGCTGCTTTCTTTCTTCTGTACTGGTTTTTACAACTCCCCGACTATAAATAGATTCAAAAATAGTATCATAAAAGTTTGCTCCAGCCATAACTGGAAAATACCTGTCAGCTGAATTAAAAAAGATATGATGAAAATTACTTACATAACCACCTAAACTTGTTCCTGCAATATTAATATCCTGACAGTTCTCGCTTTTAAACCGTAAGACTAACTCTTCAATCAGTTGTACTG
>PWEJ01000023.1 GCA_003553485.1 Halanaerobiaceae bacterium
CAGGAAAAAGTGGACTTTAAAATGTAAACTAGCCTTGATTGTCAGATTATAGAGTTTGCCACTACCGGCCAGAGGGTTCTTGATGAATATGAACTCATCAATGATTCAATAACTATTAATGATAATAAATTGTTTTTTTCCTTAGATGGTAGTTTAAAGAAAATGGAACACCAATCACCAGCGCATCACTTATTAGTAGAATTCAATCCAGGATTCCCAGATATTCGCAACCTTAATGCTGAAAAGGTTTATAATGGAGTGATTGAGATTAAACCTGATCCAGATATGGGTTTAGTTTCCGGTAAGTATTCTCTTGAGCGAGAAGGGGAAATAGTTGAAATTACAATGAATATGAGTGATGGCTGGGCACCAGTACCTGATTCACTATTTACAAAGCTAATGTTTGGCAAAAAGTCGCTCTTCTGCTCCTGGCCTAAAGATTATTATTATAAACAAGAAGTTAATTTAAAAACTTTAGAGAGTTTTTCAAATTGGGAAAACAGGCATATAGAGTTTTCCTAGATCAAAATAAATGATACAATATAATTGATTGAAGTTGAAATAATTATTAAATGGGGAGTGGCATTATGAGTTTTTGCTGGACAACTTTACATGTAAATAATCTAAAAGAGTCACTAGAATTTTATCAGGAAATAGTCGGTCTGGAAATTGGTCGCAGGTTTGAAGCAGGACCAGAGAAAGAAATCGCTTTTTTAGGTGAGGGAGAGACAAAGGTGGAGCTGGTCGATGATAAAGATATTAACTCAGTCAATCTGGGTGATGATATTTCTTTGGGCTTCGAAGTAGACTCTCTTTCAGAAAAGATTAAATTTCTTAAGAATAAGGGGGTTGAGATTGATAGCGGTCCCTTTGAGCCAAATCCAAATATCAAATTTTTCTTTATTCAGGATCCGAATGGTTTAAAAATTCAGTTTGTAGAAAATCTGAAATAAAAGATTATCTCAGCAGATATATGAAAAACATGGTCTGGTGGAGGTCGAGAGAAAGAACCGCCTATTTTATCATGAAATTATAAGAGAGCTGAAACTGCAGTAATTTTTTTGCGCTATAAATTTTAGAGTATTTCAAAAAAATCTTAGATTCATTCCAGTTATGGAAAACTTATTCTCTGCCAAAGCCTATCATATTTTGAGTCATAAAGACATCAAGCCCTACTTCTAGCTCCTTTATATTGCCCTGCAAATCCTTTTTAAATTGTAGAGCTAATTCCATCGGCCCAGCAATATCAACAGTGGCTACGAAAACATTATAATGCCAGTGTTCAAGTTCAATAGCTGTGCCATGATAATCAGCTACCAGTCGATCTTCTTCAAGCTCTATCTGAAAAGTGCCGTAAAGAGGATGGGAATATATACCGGTTAGTTCTGAGAGCTCATGACTGGGACTGGTGTTTTCCCGGCGCTCCTCTTCCTGGAAAATAGAAAATCCAGCATCTACCGGCATTTGAATCATCATATCAAGGTAATCCTGTTTCCAGTTAACTTCTTCCAGGCCTAAAAGCCGATCTATTGCTGTATTGGCAATAATCTGAGTTACCGGGCTGCCATGCAGGTTGCTTAAAACTACCACTCCGATATTCTCTTCGGGTATCAGAGTAACCCCGGCGCTGAATCCCAGGGTAACTCCATCATGATTCACTTTATAATGACCCCGGTAGGAGCTGGCAAACCAGCCTAAACCATAGCCCATATGGCTGGTATAGCTGTCGGACCCCATACCAGCGATCATATTGACCGGATTATACAGGGTATTGATTGTCCCCATTCTAAGAAGCTGTTCACCTTCATGTCTGCCGTTATTTAGCAAGAGTTGCATCCATTTGCTCATATCTTCAACTCCAGCATTAATTGAGCCCGCCGGAGCTGCCGGTCCCAGCTCCCAGAAGTCAATCTCTCTGCTGCTGGCAAAATTGTCTTCTGAGATAAAGGGAAGGGCATAATTTTGAGACTCCTTTAATTCGGCAATACTTAAGTTGGTATTATCCATGCCCAGAGGAGATAAAATTCTTTCCCTGATATTTTCTTCCCAGCTCAATCCTGTTATTTCTTCAGCCAGCAAACCGGCTACAATATAACTGTAGTTACCATACTGAAAAGAGTTACGGAAATCCTGATTTCTTTCCATATAATAAAGGTTATCCTTAACTTTTTGTCTTGTCAGGTCCTGATTGAAAATCAAAGTAAAATCATAGCGAGGCAGTCCGGAGCGGTGACTGACCAGATCTCTGGCAGTAATGTATCCACTTAAAGGATCATCTTTTAATTTGAACTTCATATAATCCTGCACCGGTCTATCCCAGGCCAGCTTGTCCTCCTCTACCAGCATACCCAGCAGCATAGTGGTAAAGGGTTTGGTGGTTGAACCGATACCGAAAAGAGTCTCGGTTGTAACCGGCTGGCTTTCTTCTTTATCAACATAGCCAAAACCCTCGGCAAAGATAATTTCATCACTGGTAACTATCCCCACAGCAACTCCTGGTGTATTCCAGTCCTGACGAACTGCCTCGACAAACTCTCCAAAATCATCGAGACTGGATATATCTAATTCTGCCGGAGCAACACCCTTTCTGGTTAAAATTATAGGAAAAGACATGCCCGCCTGGGTAAAGTCACCTTCAATTTTATCACCATTATCATTAATTTTAGCATTGACTTGAGGATCTCCGGGAATACCCTGTAGTTTAAAATTAATTGTCTGATCCTCAACAGTTAAAGATGTCAGTCCAATGTCATAAGCACCCTGAACTGGAATATCCATCAAGCCAGTGAGACTACCATTTTCTTCTGTGAAAAAAACATTTATACCCAGAGGGCTGCCCGGCACATCAATTGTTCCCTGCCACTCCCCCGCAAAATTTTCCAGAGCAGTCACCGGAACCACAACTAACCATAGTAGAAACACAGAGAGCAAAAGAGTTATAATATTTTTCTTATTAATCAGCATTAAAATCAATCCTCTCAATATATTTTTTGTTTGCTGATAGATTAAAGTATAAACCCAGCAAATATAGAAACTCCTACGGCAACTACATTGCTCATGCTATGCATTATCATGGGATAAACCATGCTTTTTGAGCGTTCATAGCAGATTCCGTAGGCCAGACCTAATCCCGCTGCATATATAAGTTGAAAAAAATCATAAGTCATAGAGAAGGGGAAAAATTCAAACCTTACATGAGCCAGGGCAAAGACTATTGCTGCTATGATATTGGCACTACTTAATTTTCCCATAAAAAAACTTCCCTTAAGATAAAGGGAAAGCATTGTAATTGCAAAAGACCGGAAAATCAATTCTTCAGAAGGACCAGAGAAAAAAAGCTGGAATCCCAGTTGGCCAAAAATATTTTTTAGAGTTAGCGGATAGGGGAAAGTATTAAAATTTCCGGCAAGATAAACAATTATTAAAGAAACTATGATATAGATAGCAAATATTTTGGCAAATAGCCGGACAAAATACCAGCCAACCTTTTTGTTGCCCAGAGAAAAACCAAAGTTGTAATCTTTATTTCTGGCTAAAATAAACATCACTGGTAACAACAATAAGGCCTGGACTATATGGTGAATAGATATCCAGGCAAAAGCACCGTCAGGATCAACATTTGCATAGTTAAATTGATCGGCAAAGAGACCTGCAATTCTGGGAACCCCCAGAAGAATTAGGGTAATGAATAATATCCAGATCAGCCTCAAAAAAACATTTTTCATTGTAATCAGGCCTTTTCAAAAAAATTAAAAATAGCTGCATTAACCTGATCAAATAGGAAATTATCAGGCAGATGCAGGTTAAAATGTTTTATTATTAATTAAATTAATAATTTTACTAATATAGATTAATTGTACCACAAATTTATTTATCTGGCTATAGTTTTATTCCATTTTTGCAAAGAATTATAAGGAATTTTAAAACTCTTTCAACTCTTGCCAGTTAATCCCGGATTCAAGTTCATTCTGGTAAAGAAATTCCAGTAAAGCAAGTTTTTCGGCAGTATAATTTCGAAATTCAGTATTAGGCAAACCTAAAGCTCTAATTAAATTCATCCTTAAATATTCTTCTATTTGCTGTAAACTCAGATTTTTTTCGCTAGCAATGAATAAATCTGCTTTCCACAATTGATAATTCTGCCAATTCACGTACCAGGCCCAATGCCATTCACTGGTTTCCTGTTGAATTGAGTCTCTATATAAAGAAAAATCCCGAGCAGGAACAAAGTATATTGTGAAGTCCGTTTCTTCTTCCACTCTCCTTAAGTTCAAATCACTAGAAACCGCGCTTAAATCAGCAAGAATATTATCAACTACCTCTTTACTTGCAGAACTATAATCTCCATAGAGGCTTACTTCTATAGGCATTTTTGCTGCCGGCCATTTGAGAATAAATTCTTCTTCTCCCTGTACTCTTTTTCCTGCTTCATAAAGATTAGCTAAATCAATATCGACTTCAGATCGACTAGTATCGCAACTTTCATCTTGAAAATCATCATCGGTAACAACGCCCTCTTCAACAGTTCCTCTTTTCCTCTCCTCTAAAGCCGCGGAATCAGTTAGAATGAACTTTTGAGTATAATAATCACTCTGATAGGCTCCAGCACCTAATTCTAAGATATTATCTGATAATATATTTTCTCTATGACCTTTACTATTCATTAAACCTTCATGGGCTCTTATGGCATCAGCCTGACCTCTAGCAATATTTTCTAATGCATATTCATTATGTATATTAGCCGAACTTACTCTATCTCCTACCCCTCCAGTGTTAGGAGATTCATGGGCAAAAAAACCGGTGTTTGACATATCTTGAGAGTGGCTTAAAGCAACATCTGCCAGTTGTTGATTCCAATCTAAAGTATGTAGGTCCTTTCTAACTCTAACCGAATTTATTAAATCCAAAAATTGCCGCTCTAAAGCTCTATCAACCTCTTCCTGCTGCTCTAATGATAAATTTTCTGCCCCAAATTCTGGTTCTTCTCCAAAATAGCTGTAACTAACATGATAATTGCCCTTTGCCAGAGTAGTCTTAATATCAGAAATTATAATTGATGTAATGCGGTGATTATCGAGAATATCAAGTAAAATCTCTAAAACAGTTGCTTCTTCCTGCTGCTGATCTAAATATAAATAAACAGAATCATCTTCATTGGAACCATCAATGGTGAAATCCACCTCCTCATATTCAAACTCTATCTCTCTCTTCAAAGAAAAGGTATTTTTCACCTCGGATATCAATCGTCCTACCCGAGCATCTTTATATCCCCAATTAAGAGAATTGCTGTAAATAGTGACAACCTGCCC
>PWEJ01000119.1 GCA_003553485.1 Halanaerobiaceae bacterium
CGATGGTGCATACAGCCAAAGGGTCCAATGGCTAAAACTCCATCTACCTCATCAACTATCTCCGCTATTGTTCCTCCAATAGTTAAAATTGTCTCTCCTGTTAAGTCAAGGCTTAAAAGCTCTTCCCCGGTTTCAACAATTTTGTCAACATCAATTAAATGATTATCACTGAGACCGGACTTAGCCATTATATTCTTAATGTCTTTCTCAACCTTTCTTTTGTAAAATCCGGCAAACCTATTAATAATATTATAAATAAAGGACCTCTTACTGATCTCAGGCTTATTTTGAATTAAATAATCAGCATAATAGATCCACTCTGTTACTGGAGTTACTGTTGTTACAATATTTTTCTCTGCCAGTTTTTTGATCAAAAACCTCCGAGAGAATTGATCATTTCTTACATAGATTTCGCCAGTTAAAGCGACTTTTTTTGCCTCATCCAGGGGTGTATGCAACTCTATTTGAGATAACTTCTCTGCCTCTACCTCTAGAAGGTCCTTTACTCTTCCCCAGCTCTTATCAGCCATAGCAGCCATTATTTTCTGGCGACTATCTTCAAACTTCTCTAAAGCCCTGTCGGGGTTCACTGCCAGAGCCAGTACGGCGCTATATATATCAGTCAAAACCTCACCTAACACTAAAGCCTTCCAGGCCCTTCTGCTAAACTCTATACCCAAATCACTATAACCGGTGTTAGAATTCAGAGATAAAACTGCCACATTATTTATCTTCTTTTTGCGGATCAAATTTCTCATGGAAACACTATACTGGCCCAGACGACAGGGGCCACTTGATTCAGCCATAAAATAAACGATAACTTTGTCTTCATCTTTTTTCTCTCCCACTCTATTTAACATTGTTCCCATGGTAAGAATGTAGGGCAGACATTCTTTTCCAGTAGCATTTGCTCTTCCTCTTTTCAATTCTGCTTCTCCAGGAGGGGGACAGGCTTCAGCATCTACCCCTATATAGCGAAAAGCGGCTGCTACTCCCTGAGAATTGATTCTCCCCATGGAAGGGATCAACACCTTTACTCTGGGGTGATCTAAAGTAAATTTCTTTTTGTCCGAGGTTATAACTTTAATTTCTCCTTTATCTTTAACTATTTCAGCTGGTTGATAATTTCCAGCTTTCTTCTCTTCTCTCTGGGTTATTTCCAACTTGCGGTATCTGCTCACTATATCCAAAAAGGCTTCTATTCTAGTATTCAAACCCACATCAGCAGTATGGCTATCCAATTCTAAGGTCAGAGTAGGTTTATTGCCATTATCTTCCCTGAAATAATTTAATAAAAAGGCATCAGGACCACAGCTAAAATTAGTAATATATGTGCCAAAAAGTTGGGGATGGTTGCTGACAAATTTACTACCCTTTAATATAAGTTGTCCAATGGACCAATACATCTGATCAAAGACCTCTTCTCTTTCTATAGGCAGCATATCAAAGGGTATCACCAGTTCACCGCGGGAGGCAAACTTATGGGGAATACCTAAGTTAGCTTCAGTAGCAAAAGCATTATAGGGCCTGCCAAAAATCACAGTAGCTCGATTAGCAGGATGATTCTCCACTTTCTCCAGTGCTTCCTGTCCTTTTTCCTTAAGCCGTTGCTGGAATTTTTGCTGGGCCTTAATCGCCTTCTCCCAGGCTTTATGGGCCTTTAATCTGCCTTCACCTATATATTCAGCCAGAGCCATAAATTTATCAAAGACTTCATCAAAGCCATCTTTAAAATCAAGTACGGGAGCTAACATTTTCTCATTGCTTAGTTCTTCCCAGGTGGCTGATAGATAATAGGGTTCAGCCTGGGCCATGGGACAGATAATTCCCTCTTCAGGACTATTGGCAACATAAAGCCCCTTCACCTGGGGTAAAAATACATAATCTGGTTTTTTATTCTTAATTAAATCATACATATAACCATGACTTAGCTCTATAGGATAACAGAAGGCCGCAGATTGTTGTTGAATGCCTTCAGGAGATGGTTCATCAGGTAATACCACCTCATAACCCAACTCAGCAAAAAAGTGAGAATAAAGAGGAAAGAGAGTATGAACAGTCAGGGAACGGTTTAAACCTACAGTCCCTTTCTTGGCTCCAGGTTCAGGAGAAGCTTTAAATTCATCGAAGACAATCCTTTTTCTCTCTTTAACTAGATTTAAGCTATCAATATCCTCTACCGATGAATCTCCCTGAAAGTTCATATATTTATTACATATTCCCCCAAAGAGATGTTTCTCTTCCTTGATTTTTAAGACATTAATCTGACATTTTCTATCACAGTCAGTCTCTCCTCCCTGACAGATAAAATCATCTAAATATTCTACTTCTCTCTCAGCTAATTCTGTTAGATCAAATTTTTTAGCCTCAATCATATTATTTTCAATTTTACTTGCAGTCTCTAAAGCAGCTCCAAAGGCCCCCATCAAACCTGGCTCAGGAGGTACAATTATATCTCTACCTGTAAGGGCAGCCATTGCCATGGGAACAGCCCTATTATAGCAAACCCCACCCTGCATAAATATTTTATCTCCCATGGGCCTATTTCCTCTTACTCTATTGGTATAATTTAAACAGATAGAATATACCAGGCCTGCACAGATATCATTGATGCTCAAACCTTCCTGAATGGCGGTTTTAATATCACTACCGATAAAAGCCGAGCACTGATCATTAAAATTGGGAGGAGTATTGCCCTGCAGCGCCTTATCGGCTATCTCCAGCATCTCCACATCAAGAAATTCCTCAGCAGCCTCCTCTAAAAAAGAACCTGTTCCTGCTGAACAGGCTTCATTCATGGCATAATTAGTCGGTACCTGGTTAATTAAATAAGTATATTTAGCATCCTGGCCTCCAATTTCAAAAATTGTATCTACCTCTGAATCAAAATAAACAGCTCCCGAAGCATGAGCTATAATCTCATTCATAATGGAATCAGTCAAAGCATGTAAACCAGTAATCCTTCTGCCTGAACCAGTGACTCCCAATCCAATAACTTCTATCTGGCAATCTCCAATCTGGTCAGCTATACTTTGATAGCAATTTTTTGCCGCCCCTACTGGATCGCCTTCAGTACGTAGATATTCCGAGGCCAGCAAAGCTTCATCATTTTCTCTTAATAAGACTGCTTTGGTGGTGGTTGAACCCACGTCTAAGCCTAAAATGCAACGGTCTCCAGGTTTGGGATCATCTCTTTTGATATTATGAAAAGTCACTTTATCCATGTACTCTTTTAAGGGGGGATGAATATCAAAAGAGGCTTCTTTTGCAGTAAAGAGATTACCTGCGGGAATTTTTTTGCCTTCCTGTAAAGCTTTTAAGGCTGCCCCTAAAGCTTCAAAGTAAGCAGCTTCCCGGGGAACCACCACTTCTTTTAATCTTTCCTTCAGAATACTGACAAGAACTCTATTTTTGCTTAGTCCACCTACCAGCATGATTTTTTCCGCCTGACATTTATATATCAATTCCATTATTTTATCGGCCATCATCTCACAGAGACCGGCAACAACCCGCCCTTTATCCTTTCCTTTATTTAAGGCATGGGTGCAATCACTTTTGCAAAATACTGAACAGCGACCAGCTACTTTATAGGGATTATCTTCTTTGGCCTCTTCAATAGCCTCAGAAATATCCAGGCCCATTCTTTTAATCTGTTGCTGGAAAAATTCTCCTGTTCCCGAAGCACATTTACTGCCGGTATAAACATTTGCCATGCTACCATCATCATTGAGTTCATAGACCAAGAAAGTTTCTCCACCAGCACTAACAATGGCATCAACCTCATTATAACTGGAGGATAAAAATTTATATGCTATCTCAGTAGCTTCAGGCTCTGGCATTCGCTTAGCATTTAAAGCTGATTTAAATTTTCTTCCTGTAACATAAGTTCTTTTGTCCTCTAAATTATGTTCGGCAAATAAATCAGAAAACTTAGACCTAACATCGCCTCCGTGCTGCTCAATAACATAGTTATTAATATTTATGGGCATATCCTCAAGCTCTAATTTGTTAATATCTTGCTGAGATTTTTCAGTCTCTAATTCAACTATTTTAATATTTGTTGCTCCCAGACAAATACCCACTGAGTTCATCTTGCATATCAGCTCCTTGTTATTATAACTAGTATTAAAATTTTAATATAAGTCTAAATTTACAGCAAGAGATAATTAGTTATTGATTGATAATATTTTGTTCCATTATATCATATAAAAATAATTAATAAAGATGACCGCTTCTTTAATTTTCTCTGTAAGAAGCGGCCAAAAGAATGATATTAATGATTACTTTATAAGTTTTACATTAAATGAGATAAGAATAATTGTACTGAAGAAAAGTAAATTACCAGTCCGGTGATATCCTTTAAAGTTGTTATTATTGGGTCAGAGCCAGCTGCCTGATCAAGATTTAATTTAAACAAAATAAAGGGAATTAAAAACCCTAAAGTACTGGCTAATAAAACAGTTAAAGCCAGTGAAATACCTACTGCGAAACCAAAACCAGCTTCGGCCTGCCAGAAATAAGCAATTAAACCGGCCGGGATTCCTAAGAGGGTACCCATAGTAGCCCCTACTGCCATCTCTTTAAAAAAGTATTTTAAAAACCTTCTCACATTAATATGACCTAAGACCAGACCTCTAGCAAATATTGTAGAAGACTGAGTACCTACATTTCCACCCATATCCATAATTACAGGAATAAATATAGCAACTGCCGCAATGGCCTCTAAGGTCTCTTCAAAGCCTTCAATTACAACTCCAGCCATTAACCCCCCCGCCAGAGCTATTAACAAAAAAGGCAAACGGACTCGCCAGATCTCAGGTAAAGAGCCATCGATGACTTTTCTACTCTTCCCTGCCTCTTCTTCTCTCATGGCAGAAAGACCAGCCATTTCGAAAATGTCTTCAGTGGTCTCCTCTTCTAAAATATCCAGGGCATCATCAATAGTGACTAATCCTACCAGGCGCTCTTCTTTGTCAACGACAGGTACCGCCAGCATATCTTGATCCTGTAATATCCTGGCAACTTCCTCCTGATCTACCTCTGTGGTTACTTTTATAGGATCCTGATCCATTATTTCTTCAATGGTAATATCAGGTTCAGCCATTATAATATCTTCTAAAGAAACAGTTCCTTCTAAAATTCTTGTCTCATCGGTGACATAAATATTATAAATAGTCTCTTTATCCTTACCAATCGCTCTTAATTTATCAATAGCCTCTTTTACAGTAGTTCCTTTACGAAATCTGACGTATTCTGGAGTCATCATTCTTCCGGCTGTCTCCTCTTCATAACCCAATAATTCTGAAGTTTGACTTCTTTCTTCTCTACTCAAGTTTTGCAACAGTTTTTTGGCTACTCGAGCTGGCAGCTCATCCAGCAGACGCACCCTGTCATCAGGGGCTAATTCTTTGAAGGTAGCATTGGCTTCCGTATCGGCAAAATCAGTTATCAACTGTTCCTGTAACTCTACTTCTAATTTTTCAAAGAGGTTCATAGCTAAATCTTTATTCAATAGACGAAAGCAGATCACCCTCAAATCAGGATCCAGCTGCCGCATAAGCTGCACTAAATCAACTAAATCCTCTTCATTTAATAATTTCTTTAATGATGAAATATTTTCTTCAGCCAGCATCTTAATAGCCTTTTCATAAATTGGCATTTTTTATCACCTCGATAATTTTTGCCTTTTATACCATCAGGGCATTTTCCAGGGCCTTCTCATTTATATTAGCTGCTGCCTTTATTAGATAACATGGATTAACTCTGGCAAAAACAAAAGCGGTCTCCCTGAACAGGAAACCGCAAATTTTCAATATTTCAAAATTGAAGTAAGCTAGCTCCTTGTCCAGGATTTGGCACTGCACAACGTAGATGTCAATAAACATCAGCTGCCTTAAACTTCCCTTAGGCCGGGAAAATCTGTTATACCCGTTGGCGTCTCTGGACGTTTCCGGGCAGCAGCCTGTGTTTATACAGTAGCCTCACTTAACGAGCTCTTTTATTTATTATTTTCCAATGACATAAAATATCAATAACAACTGTTTTTAATTATATATAATAATAATAAATCTGTCAAATAATAATGTTTATGATTATAAATCAGGATTTACGTTATCAAAAACATTATCTACGAATTTGCGAAAACGTTCCCTCTCATTCTCCACTTCCTGACTTATTGATTCCTCATCTTCTTCTGGCCTTTCTCTAACTAAAGCTCTATGGGCTACCTCTTCCGCTAAATAAATAGGTGTTTCCGTCCGCAGAGCAATGTTGATAGCATCACTGGGGCGAGAATCAATAGAATATTTTTCTCCCTTCTGGTTAATTTCCAGCCTAGCATAAAAGGTATTATCTCTTAAATCTGATATTATTACTCTTTCTGGATCTATTGCTAATTCTGAAAAGATGTTATTCATAAGATCATAACTTATAGGGCGAGGTAGTTCGATACCTTCTCTGGCAATAGTGATAGCTTTAGCCTCAGCTGGGCCAACAACAATAGGCAGAACTCCCTCTCCATTTTCTTCCTGAAGTAGGACTACTGGAGCTTGGCTACTAACATTGATGCCCACTGCCTGTACTTTCATCTTCAGCATTGGTAAGCCCTCCTTTCACTCCAATCTTTGCTTTAATTATATCATTTTTGCAGAAATTAAAAAAGACTCAAATGAAATTTTTCAGTAATTTTACAGATATAACCACCAGCTAATCCAGATTATCAAATCTCGTCTCTCTTTCACTATTATTTTGACTATTATAAAGATGATTAAGATTATTTTTTAATTGTATTGTTCTAGTTGGGAAAGCAAAATCTATACCTCGGTCACTAAATTCTTTTTTCATTTTGAAGTTTATTTCCTGCTGAATATTCATATAATCAATATATTCTCTGCTATTAACAAAATAAACCACTTCAAAGATCAGACTAAAATCACCATATTCATGAAAATGTACTCTATCTACTTCGGTATTATCTATATTCTCAATAATATTTTTTATCAAAGGAGGTATTTCTCGTAATTTTTCCAGAGAAGTTTCATATACAACGCCAAATTTAAAATTGATTCTCCGTCTCTGCATTCTGCGAAAGTTTTGAATTCTGGAATTGGTCAAATCCCCATTGGAAATAACTAACTGTTCACCAGATAGACTTTTTAAACGAGTGGTTTTAACACCGATATAATCTACAATGCCTCTAAAATCACCTACTACAATAAAATCTCCTACCTCAAAGGGTTTATCAAATTGGATTGTAAAATAACTGAAGATATCCTGTATTACTGATTGGGAGGCAAAGCCAATGGCCACTCCACCTATTCCTAAGCCGGCTATTAAACCTGAAATTTGAATATCTAAATTATCAAGGTAAAATAAAAAGGCAAATAACCAGATAAAAACCTTGAATATACCCCAGACCAGAGCAAAGATTTTTTCCTGCTTGTCATCGGCATCAGTTCTATGTTTTAAATATTGTTTTAATAAAAAATAAATCGTTTTCTGTAATATTAATACTGCAAGTATAATAATAATAGCTATAACAATGGAGTTAATGGAGCGCTGTAAAAAATCAGTTAGATATAACTGCTGCAGGGCAAAATTAATTAATATTGTCCATAATAAAAATGTCAATAAACTATCTACAGTCAAAATAAATTTATCTGCTTCCGGCCAGCGTTTTTCCATCATTCTGTGCAGATATTTAATTATAAATTTTTGTAATCCCCAGAGCAATATTCCTCCAACAAGAAGAATTAAAAAAAAGTTGCCTACTTCAATCAGGCTGTTCTCCTGCCAGAGATAAATCAAGGACTCCCTCATAATATTTGCCCCCAATACTTATATTATATCTCCTTTGACTTCCAGGTTCCTCTTTGAAACCAAATTATCAATGTCAGCACTCCTAAAATTTTGGCAAAGAGTATGCCCCACCAGATGCCCTGTCTTCCCCAATTAAAAATATGGGCCAGCAGGTAAGAGAAGGGTATTTGATAAACCCAGAGTGTCAACAAGCGGAAAAATGTTTGAGGAATAGTTTTGCCAGCTCCATTTAAAGCTCCACTGATTACAATTTGAGCCCCTAAAAAAGAGTAGGCAAAGCCAGCTAAAATCAAATATTCAGTTCCAATATCAATAACCTCAGGGTCATCGGTGAAAAACCCAATGAGATAGGGAGAAAAATAAAGCAATAATAAAGCCAGTCCAAAGAGAAATACAAAGGTCACACCAGTCCCCAGCCAGGATACTTTTCCTGCTTCATCTGGTTGGTCTGCCCCTAAATGCTGCCCTACCATAACACCTGTGGCTCTTCCCAGGCCAAAGGCCGGCATTCTTATTACAGAGGTTATTCTATTGGCTACTCCCCAGGCAGCTACTGTTGCCGTACCAAAGTCAGCTACAATCCCTGTCATTACCGTAAGAGCCAGGGCCAAGGCCGAGTCTCCTAGGGCAGCAGGAGTACCAATCTTTAATATTTTTTTAATCATTGTAAAGTCAGGAACTAAATGTCTTAATTTTAATTTTAACTGAGTTTTATTCCAGAACATTATATAGATACCCACAATTCCAGCTGCTAACCGGGATAAAACAGTAGCTAAAGCGGCTCCGCCAATCCCCATTGCCGGGAAGAAAAACCAGCCAAAAATCAAGAAGGGATCTAAAATAATATTTAATATAACTGTGAAGATTTTGATTTTCATGGGAGTTATAGTATCTCCAATTCCTTCTAGGGCTGCACAAAAAATATAGTAAATAAATATTATCGGGATACCGGAGACATAGATGCGAAAATAATCTAATGCTAGAGGCAGCACCTCGGGTTCAGCCCCGATCAACAAAAACAACTCTTCAGCAAAGATAAGGGCTGCAGCTGTAAACCAGATTGAGATAAATATTGCAAATATAAATATTTGTCCGGTAGCTTTACTTGCCATATCAGGCCTTTCAGCTCCTGTATACTGAGAAACAAGAGCTACTCCTGCTATGGAAAAACCAGCCCCCATAGAATAAACTATAAATAATAAAGGAAAGGCCAGAGAAATGGCTGCTAAGTATTCAGGGCCAAGTCTACCTACCCAGAAGGTATCAGCCAGCTGATACATCAAATGCATACCCTGTCCAATTATTATTGGCCAGGATAATCTAAGCAGGGTAGGTAATAATGGTTGATCTATTATATCCTGTTTGCTATTCTCAATTGCTTTCACTTAAGTATGCCACCCTCTCAAAGGCTATAAATAATTATCTTATATGTACTGGATTACTGGATTAAAAAATTTAAAACTTTTGCTGTTATTTTATATATTTTAAATGGCTCTAATTAAAATTTGCAAATTATATCCTTTAATAATTAAATTTATTTGTCCATTGATAAATATTATAAATAGCTCGTTTCATTTTGTCAAGTTAATCAGGATTGAATATTAAATTTCCCATTTATCTAACACATAGATTCTGTTAAAACTTTTTAGCCATTTTCTCAGGATAATCAGTCATTATCCCATGGACTTCCATCTTGGCCAGCCTCTGAAACTCCTGGGGATCATTTATAGTCCAAATAAAAATTTTAATCCCTGCTGCCCTGGCAGCAGTACGAAAAATAGGTGTCAATACCGGCAAACCAAGATAATAAGTTGGTAGCGAGAAAGCCTTAAAATCCCAATCAAGCCAGCCTGCAATTCCTAGATGAGCCAAAAGATAAAAGATTATGGCTTCTTTCTTTGAGGCGGTGGTAGGTACTGCAGAAATCTCTTCTCTAGTTCTTTTAATGGTCTTATAGTCAAAACTTCCCAATAGAATATTATCAGTTATGTCAGAGTGATTAATTAAGGATGCCAGCTCCTTTATCAATTCCTCTTGCTCATCTTTCAATTCTATTTTCAGAGGGATGGGCATAAACTGATTCAAAATCTCCTTTAAAGAGGCAATCTTACACTTTATTTTATTACCTCTCCTATTTTCTCCTTTTTCCTCTTCAACTAATAAATCAATATCTTTTAATTCCTCTAAAGTTAAATTTCTTATCTTTTCATCTATTCCTGTTAAGCGATTTAAATCTTCATCATGAAAGGCAACAATTTGATTATCCTTTGTGAGGCGGATATCTATCTCTAAACCATCTGCCCCTTGATTAAGGGCGTTTATAATTGAATCAAGAGAATTTTCCAGGTAATCCTCACTCTTCCCACGATGAGCAAAAATTGCTGGTTCATTTTTTAAAGCTAAAAATTTTTGCTTATAATATTTATCAGGAAAAAACCGGGCCTTAATCAATTGCAAAATGTTAAGCAACAGAATAACCCCAAAAAATAATAGCATAATTAAAAGTATATATTTAATCTGCATATTATATCTGCTCCTTATCTGCTTTTTAAAGTACCAGTCAATAGCAATCAGCCAAAAAGGTGGCCTTTAAAAGGCCACCCATACATTTAAGGATTAAATTAATATTTAATATCAACTGACTAACTTAGGATTTCTGTACAGCTCTATTCACTAAATATTCATTGATATTTTCTAATACCTCATCTTTTTGCAACTTTTTATCTGCTTCAATGCCATCCATCAATTGGCCGCCTTCGCTATAAATCCTGATATTCCTCTCTCCATTCCAGACAAAGAAAAGATGGTCTTTAAAACGGACTAAGTCTGCCCCTTCTTTTAAATCTTCCAGCATAGCAATATTACCACACATTAACATCACTCCTTTCTCCTAAAAATATTATCCCTTATTTTCATCTATAAGTCAAGAGTCAGGCTGAAGATCCTGCCTTTGAAAGATTTGCTCTAAATCATTTTTCCTGTTGAAGGTATATTCTAAGCCATATTTCTTCTGGATTAGATTAGCTGCAATTCTGCCAGATTCATATATAGTGGGCAAACCGCTACCGGGATTAGTCCCTCCTCCAACCAACCACATATTATTAAACTCCTCGAATTTATTTCGTGGTCTAAATACGAGCATCTGATTTAAGTTATGTCCTAAATTAAAGGTTGCTCCATAACCAACTCTCATATCATCTCGCCAGTCTAAGGGGGTAATGACCTTCTCAAAAATTATTTTATTTCTGATATTATCATCATCTAATTTTTCAGCCAGTTTATCTAAAATTAAGTCTCTGAATTTATCTTTTTCTTCTTGCCAGTTAATGGTAGCTTTTAAGTTTGCTACAGGGACTAATATATAAAGAGCTGTCTTTCCTTCAGGAGCAACTTCAGGATCTGTTATGGAAGCGTTTTGCACGTAAAAAGAGGGGTCCTGAGATAGTTTTTTCTCTGATTCAATTTCTAAAAAGTTTTTCTCATAATCCTTAGCTATAAAGACATTATTGTGTTCAAGTTCATTATATTCATCATCAAGTCCTAAATAGAGCATGAAAGTCGAGCAGGAATAGTTTTTACTGTCTAAATTTTCATCGGTGTACTTTTTTCTGCTCTTTGGAGGAAATAAATTTTTCATGGACCAGGCAAAATCTGAATTCATGATTATTTCAGCAAAGCTTTTTTCCTGGCCGTCTGTTAGTCTAAGACCAGTGGCAGATTTGCCTGTTAATTTAACCTCTGCCACCTCAGAATTTAAATTAATTGTTCCCCCTAATTCTGTGAAAACCCTGGCCATAGCCTGAGCTAACTGGTTTAAACCTCCTATTACATGATAAACACCCCAGCGATATTCAATAAAGGGTAAAATACTAAACATGGATGGACAATTAAAGGGCGACATGCCTAAATACTTCGACTGAAAGGTAAAACCAACTTTAACTCTATCATCAGAAAAAAATCTGCCTAATTCATCCCAGAGGCTTCTCTGGGGGTTTAACACTGTTAATAATTTTATAATATCAAAATTGATTATATCAAAGATTGAAGTATAGGGCCGCTGCAAAACCGGTAAAGTATAACGCATTTTTTTTGCATTATCCTTCATATAATTATCATAGCCCCTGGCATCACCGGGATTTATATTCTCTATTGAATTTTTGAAGTCCTCTGGATCAATAGAGGGTTTTAATTTTTTTCCATCTGCAAAGATCAACTGATAAAAGGGATCCATTAATTTTAAGTCTACATAATCATGAAGATCATGGCCTGTTTCGGCAAAGATTTCTTCTAAGATAAAACTCATCATCAAAAAGGTTGGACCAATATCAAAAATAAAGCCCTCCTCTTCAATCCAACCATTTCTTCCTCCAACTTTATCCCGGGCCTCAAAAATTTCAACATTAAAACCCTTTGCCGCTAATAACATCCCGGCAGCCAGGCCTCCAGGGCCTGCTCCAATAATTCCAATATCCTTCACTTTAAACTCCTCCTTTAGTTCTGTTGTGGAAAAATTTTGCTAAATAAGCAATTATAGAAGTGAAACTATAGAATTTTATTTCAATATGTGATAGAATATCATTAAAGGGAAAAATAATTAAACACAAATTCTACTTCAAAAAGAAATGAGGTTATATAAATGGGCGATTTTGGTAAAAGACTTAAAAAGTTAAGGCAAAACCATAATTTAAGACAGGTGGACTTAGCCGATATTTTGGGTTTAGCTCAAACCACAATAACTAACTATGAGAATAACGACCGCTTTCCGGGACAAAAAACTTTAAAAGAGATTGCTGATTACTTCAATGTATCTCTTGACTATCTACTGGGTAGAACAAGCAATCCCACTAGAATAGATCATTTCCTCAAACAAGAAAGACCTGAATTACAATCAGCAGAGGACTTTTTAGCTGACGAAAAGGTGAAAAGGTTTTTTGAATTGTTGAGCAATAGATCTAGAAGGGATATTTTTCAGTTCCTTAAAGACAATTATTCTGACTTTGATTCTCCTCAGACCTATGAAGATATTTATTCTAATTTATTCACCCCTATTCTTTATTCTGTAGGAAATTTATGGGAAACCAATAAATTTACTATTGAAGATGAAAGACATTATTCCTCGACTATCAATGATTTGATGGCTCAATTGCGACTGTTTTTTCCTAAAAATGGCTTTGCCAATGAATATTCTGATAATAAAAGCCCTGATAGTGCTAAAAGAATGCTGGCTTTAACAGCTCCAGGAGAACACCATAATATTGGCATTCAAATGATAACAGATACTTTCACCTTAAAGGGATGGCATACTCATTATTTACCCAGTGAATTACCAGTTGAAAATATAAGAAACTTTATCCTAGAGGGGCAGATAGATTTACTTGCAATTTCTGCCACCATGTCTAGCAACGTTAATTCCCTTAAAAATATCATCTCTTTTCTGCGGAATGATAGAAAGACGAAAAACATCAAAATCTTAGTTGGGGGACAACCCTTTAACGTTTATCCAGACCTATGGCAGGAGATTGGAGCTGATTTCTGGGCCCGTGATGTAAGTGAGACAATCAAAATAATTAATATAATTTAACAAAATTGCTTGATTTTAGTATATATAACATTCCGTTAATATTCAAGTGATAAATAATAATAATGGAGTAAAATTACTTTTTGCAAACTCTAGTAAGGTTTAGTTTCTGGTTTCCCGGCCTGTTATTGTTAAAAAGGTTATTCCTGCCAGGATAGTAAATAAACCTATATAATTTAAGAATACAAGTCTTTCTCCTACTAGAAAAATGCCAAGTAGGGCAGCTGTTAAGGGCTCTGTTAAAGTTAAAGTCATAGCATTGGAAACTGGAACTAAGGTTAAACCCAAATTAAACAATAGATAAGGGAGGGCCATAGAAAATATCCCTAAATATAATCCCACTGGCAAACCTCTTGCTTCTAATAACCATGTTGGTCTATTAGTTACCAGGATAGGAAATAAAATAAACCCTCCTAAAAGCCCAACCACTGAGATAACAGTTTCGGCATCTCTATCCTGTAAGAGATCTTTACTGATCAGCGCATATAAGGCATAGACAGCCCCTCCACCAAGAGATAATAGTATTCCCAGTGGCTCAACTACTGTTTCTCCTTCAGGTAATAGCAACAAGGCACAACCAGCAATAGCCAAAAAGGTGGCAAAATACCAGCTTAACCCTGGCTTTTCTTGATACGCTATCCAGGCCATAATACCGGCTAAAACAGGAGAACTACCCATGGTGACCACTGTAGCAACGGCCACTCCAGTTTCTCTAACTGCAGAAAAAAAGAATAATTGATAGGCTGAAATGCACAGAGCTGCATAAAAAGATATTTTAATAGGCCAGTTTCGCAAATCTGGTAGTTTGTTAGTTAATAGGGCATAAAAAAATAGCACTAAACCTCCACCACTCATCCTGATAGCTCCTATTGCAGCTGGTGAAGCATATTCAGGGGCAAAGGTTTGAGCGGTACCTGAAGTTCCCCAAAAAACTGAGGCAAGCAATATTAAAATATAGCCTTTGGAAATTACCATACTCAAATTATTTCCTCCTGCCTTTAAATTATTTTTTCAATTATAACATCTAAATCATTAAATTTAAACAAATATTAAGTTATCTTCCAATTTATAGTTTAATATAAAAAAACGAAGATAAAAATTTCATCTTCGTTTTTTTTATGTTTATTTTTTAACTATTAATATTAAATTATACTGTCTTTTTTACTTTGGAAACAATTAATCTGCTATTATTATAAAGATTCATCTCTACATCATCGCCTTTGTTGATTCCCAATTGCAGCATTATATTTTCTGGAATTACAATACGCCCTGCATCATCTAAAGAAAGTATATTCTTTTTTGGTTCTTTGAAGAAAATTTTCGTTTCAGCCATTAATTTTCCTCCCCCCTTTTAGCTCTATCAGGTCTGCTATTTTTTCTAAATATTTATTGCTTAAATAGGTTATTCACCACCGGAGGAAATTTTCCTGCATATTTTAATAAAATTTTTACATTATAGTTTATAAAAGTTTATTTTGCCAATTATTTATAGTATAAAAACCGGTGTCAACAATATTTTTCTCGTTGTTATAGTATAAGATATCATCAGTATTAAATTTTCGCATAATACCTCCAGCTTCATTAATGATAATATCCATGGCAGCAATATCCCATTCCATGCAGGGAGAGAAACGATAATAAATCTCTGCTTCTCCTTTAGCTATTAAACAACCTTTTATTGAACTGCCTACTTTTTTTATTTCAGCAATATTGTTAGATCTAGCTAAAAGGTCATTTAATTTGGGAGAAGCATGGGAGCGACTTTTGACCACACGCAAATTTTTCTTGCGCCGTGAGACTTCTAAGCGACAAAAATTATCGTTAGCAAAACTATCTTTCCAGGGAAGAGGGAGAGATTGAGAAATTTTACTGCTCTTTGAATTTTTCATCAGATAAGCCCCTTTATTTTTTACAGCATAATATAGTTCTTCCCTTAAAGGGATATAAATAACACCTAGAACAGGTCTTCTTTGATAAACCAGGGATATATTTACAGTAAAATCGCCGTTGCGCTTGACAAAACCTTTTGTCCCATCAAGGGGGTCCACAACCCAACACCAATCTTTATGTAATCTGGATTTATCATCAAAACTTTCTTCAGAGAGAATTGCATAGACAATATTTTTGCTCTTTTTTAATTCATTATTAAAATTTTCTAAGCCAGAGACTATTATTTCATTAGCCCTTTTATCAGCTGTAGTGATTGGCGTTTCATCAGCTTTTAAATCTACCTCATAATTATGCTTGTGATAAATCTCTTTAATCTTTTCTCCGGCTTTTATGCTCAGTTCACTGGCAATTTGAATTTCCTCTTCTAATTCCATAGTCAAGTTAAACCTCCTCCTATACTAATTCGTGAATATAAATTTTTTCCCTGCAAAATATAGCATTGAAATTAAGAAACAGAGACAAGGAAATGTCTCTGTTTCTTCCAAAATATTTTGCTGTGAATTTAAGTTTATAGAGATAGCTTAATATTAATTATTCTACAATAACTCCTACTCCATCAGGAATTACAGTTATTTTATACTCAGTAAGTCCTAGCTCTTCCTCAGCCATTTTAAGGGCTTCTTCCATACTATCTGCTTTTTTCATATACATATTTTCCACCATTTCCTTAGGGGCACCTGTTATCATTATAACTTTGAATTTGTCAAGAATACGAGCTAATATCTGTGACTCCCACTGGTCAGGCACTGTCTCATTTCTATCTCTGCTCTTTATTTTGCTCCTGATTTCTTGAATACCAGCTGCCTCTGTGAAGGTCTTATAAAAACTTTCGCCGCCATGACCATCAGAGCATTCAGCTGCTATTATGATTACCCCATTTTCCTTACAGGTTGCTTCAGCCGCCGTCATACCCTTGACAGCTTGATAGATATTCTGATCCAGAGGATAACCGCCATTAGTAGTGATAACAACCTCGGCCGGTTCAGCCTTGACGCCGGCAATATTTTTGACAAATTCACAGCCCTGTTCATGAGCTTTTACATAATCACCGGCAAAGGCCTTTATAATCTCTTTATCTTCGTTGATGGCTACATTCAAGATAAAGGCCAGACCTGCCTTTTTAGCAGCGAAGATCATATCTTCATGCATTGGATTTCCCTCTATAATGCCAGTTCTCGCCTTTTCATGGGCTATAAATTCACCGCAATGATTTGCCAAAACCGTTTCCTTACTAGCCACACCTGGTAGAACACTCTTTCTCCCTCCAGAAAAACCAGCGAAAAAATGAGGTTCAATAAACCCTTCTGCCAGAAGAAGATCTGCTTCTGCAGCAACTCTATTGAGTTTTAACCTTCCCCCTGAAGGTAACTTACCGCAATCTACCATATCTTCATCTACAGTGCTCTTATGCATTATTATCTTCTCATTATCGACAATATCTGAGCCAAATTTCTCTATTAGCTCCTTTTCACTGGAGGGCCTATGAAAACCAGTGGCGATTAAAAGGTTAATATTGGCTTTGGGATTGCCTTTTCTGATTTCAGCTAACATTGGAGGAATTAAGAATTTACTGGGAACTGGCCTAGTATGGTCACTGCAGATTATAACTACATCTTCTTTGTTCTCTGCCAGTTTTGCTAATTTTTCCGAACCTACTGGATTATTTAATGCTTCATTGACCAATTGCTCCTGACTTAGTTCTGGTTCATATTCCTGAGCCTGAGAGGTTAGAACCCCGGCAACATTTTCTTCTGGTAGAGTAAATTGTAAACCCTCCCGACCATAGGGTATCTGAAAATTCATTCTGTAAACACCTCCATAATAATAAAATATAATGGGAGCAGCCCCAGAAAAATTATAGATTCCCCCCTGCCGCTCCCATTATAAGATTAACTAGCAATCAATTCAACGATCATATTTTACTGTTCAGAAACTTGATTAATAAATTTCAGGTCTTTTTAATCAAGGTCAAATATTTTCCCTGGATTCATAATATTATTGGGGTCAAAGGCTTTTTTGATTTTCTTCATCAATTCCAGCTCTGTTTCAGAGACAGCATCAGGGAAATATTTTTTTCTTTTGGAGCCGATTCCATGCTCGCCGCTTATTGTACCACCTAACTTATAAGTCACTTCATACATATCTTCTAAGCATTTTTCTTCAATTTCATACCATTCCTCCATGGAATGCTCGGGATTTTTCACCAGGGTAGCATGAAGGTTGCCATCGCCAGCATGACCATAACAGGGTATCTGAATATCGTACTTTTCACTTAACTTGTCTAATTCCGGTATTAAATCAGGAATACTGGCTATGGGAACAACTATATCTTCTAAACTTTGTTCTGGACTGACAACCATAAAGGCTTCAGCTATATTACGTCTGACATCCCAGACCCTTTCTCTAGTAGTATGATTATCGGCTACATAAACTTCCTGAGCTCCATTTTCTTCGCATATTTCGCCAATCTTAAAATAATCATTTTCTACCTGTTCTTCTTCAGCCCCATCGACTTCAATTAAAAGCATAGCGCCACAGTCCTGATAGGGAAGGTGTTCATTAAGGTACTCACAGGAAGCCTGGACTGAACGACGGTCCATAAATTCTATGCCTGTAGGAATAATCCCGGTTTCGGTCATGATTTTAGGAACAGTTGAAATAGCAGTATCCGGGTCATCAAAAAGAACCAGTAATGCTACTTCCTTAGTTGGTTTAGGCAAAAGTTTAATGGTGGTTTCAGTTACAATACCTAAAGTACCTTCTGAACCAATCATTAACTTCTTCAAATCATAGCCTGTGACATCTTTAACTCTTTTGCCTCCTAATTCCATTACTTCACCGGTAGGCAAAACAACTTCCATTCCCATAACATAACGGCCGGTAACACCATATTTTACAGCTTTTCCACCTCCGGCGTTTTCAGCAATATTTCCCCCGATAAAGCAAGATTCTAAGCTCATGGGATAGCCGGCAAAGAATAAACCTTCTTCAGCTAAATCTTCCTGCACATTATTAGTGATAACTCCACCCTGCAGGACCATCATCATATTATCAAAATCATATTCTATCACTTCATCCATATTTTCCACCGAAAGAACTATACCACCATGTTCTGGGATAGCTCCACCAGAAAGTCCACTACCTGCACCTCGAGGGGTAACCGGTATTAACTCTCTGTTGGCTAATTTAACTACTGATTGTACCTCTTCAGTAGAGGAAGGCTTAACAACAACCTCAGGCATTCTAGCATATTTTTCCTTTGGTGTTTCATCATGGGAATAGGCCTCAATTTTTTCTTTCTCAGACAGGACATTTTTCTCACCAACAATTTCCTTAAGTTCTGCTAAAATCTCTTCTGTTACGGGATTATACCTCAACCTTTTCTACCTCCTTCTCCTGAGCTAATCTCTCATTTATCATAGGTACCAATTCAAAAAGATTTCCAATTAGTCCTATATCTGCTACCTTGAAAATATCTGCATCAGGGTCTTCATTAATGGCCACTATATTATCAGAAGTCTTCATACCTGCTAGATGTTGAATAGCTCCAGAAACACCAATAGCAATATATAGTTTTGGCGTAACTGTTTTACCACTTAATCCGACCTGGTGAGGATAGGTTATCCAATCCATTTCCACTGCATCTCTTGATGCGCCCACTACTCCATCAAGATATTGAGCCATCTCTTTTATCATGGCGAAGTTTTCAGCTTTTTTAAGTCCTTTTCCGCCGGCAACGACTACATCAGCATCTACTATATTTACATCTTCCTCTTCACTAGTTCTAAAGCCAACCCTTTCTACTCTACCATCATAAAGCTCAGAGTCAAAATCAATATTAATGATTTCTCCCTCTCGGCCACCAACCTCTTCGGCTGGAGCAGTCGACTTTGGCCGCACAGTAGCCATTTGTGGGCGATGTTTTGGAGTGTGAATAGTGGCTAAGATATTTCCTCCAATAGCAGGTCTGGTTTGCAGTAAATTGCCTGTTTCCTCTTCTATATCAAGCTCAGTACAATCAGCTGTAAGACCAGCTTCCACTCTTATAGCTACATGAGGTAATAAAGTTCTACCTAGAGTGGTGGCAGCTCCCAAAATGATCTCTGGCTTGTGTTTCTCAATCAGATCCACCATGACATTACTGTAGTTTTCTACAATAAAATTTCCCAGTTTTTTATCATTTACCAGATATACTTTATCTGCTCCTGCTGCTATTAGTCTTTCAGCTTCTTCTTCTGATACATCATTAGAAATTATCAATGAAGCTAGTTCTTCATCGAGTTTATCTGCTAATTTCCGACCTCGGGTTAATAATTCAAAGGCCACCCTTTTTAATTTTCCATCCTTTGCTTCTGCTAAAGTCCAAACTCCACTATAACTCATAAAATTATCTTCCTCCTTTAGTTAACGAAGTAACAAAAATAAAAATATTTATTGATTTTTGCCTACAAAAGTTCATTGGCGTTTAAATAGTTGATAAGTTCTTCTACCGCTTCTTCCTGTTTACTTTCATCTCGAGCATCTATCATTTTTCCACCTCTAGTTACCTTCGGCCTATCAATATTAACCACTCTGGTTGGTGAACCCTGTAAGCCCAGATATTCTTCTTTCATTTCAATGTGTTCAGAATTTTTAGGAGTGACATCTTTATCCCGGGCTTTCCTTTTACCTGATAGGGTCGGTAATCTTGGGAAATTGATCTCTTTAACTACAGTTATTAAAGCAGGTAAAGGCATTCTTAATTTTTCGTAGCCTTCTTCTAAGAGTCTTTCCAATTCAATATAATTCTCATCGGGTTCAGTGTAGGTTGTATCATCAGCAATATGAACATCTTCAATAGAGCTAACATAGGTTGCCAGGGGTAGGTCTAAAAATGAAGCTATCCCGGGTCCTACCTGAGCAGTATCTCCATCTGTTGCCTGTAAGCCGCAAAAAATTAAGTCATAATCTCCAATATCATCTATGCAACGAGAAAGAGTGTAAGCCGTTGCCCAGGTGTCTGCACCGGCAAACTCACGGCCTGATAGTAATATTCCATCATCACAACCCATGGCAATAGCCTCTTTAATTGCTTTTTCCGCTGAAGGAGGGCCCATTGTTACGGCAATAACTTCTCCTCCATGTTCTTCTTTTAATTCAATAGCTGCTTCAATTGCATAGAGATCTAAAGGGTTAATTATACTCTCCACTCCATCTCTAACCATTGTCCCAGTTTCTTCATCCATTTTGACATTACTTGTTTCCGGTACCTGTTTAATTGGTGTTATTATTTTCAAACTAATATACCTCCTAACATTTTTGAAGATCTTCTTCTCTCATTTTTAACAGCAGCCCCTTTAACCCGCCCAATTTTTATATCCCGCTGACTGCTAAAAACTAAGATTTAATGGATATTTCTAAAACTCTCTTTATAATATTCCAGCAAAAAAGGTGTTGACCAGGAATGTTGTCAGCAGAGCAATAAATAATCCGTATAACAGAGTGACTACAATAGTTTTTCTCATTACCAGACCGGCTTTTCCAATCAGACCAACAGTTGTTATAGCAGCAACTACATTATGAACACAGAGCATATTTCCTCCTGCAGCACCGGCTGTCTGTAATCCCAGTGTAGGAATAATCTCTACTCCGGCTGCAGCTGCAGTTTCATACTGAAAGGCCGAGAACATTATATTAGAGACCGTGTTGGAGCCGGAAATAAAGGCTCCTAAAGTACCAACAAAGGGTGCAGCAAAGTGCCAGGCTCCACCAGCCATATCAGCAGCAGCAAAAGCCATCTCTTCTAACATTGTGTATTCTGCTTCCACGCCTGACTCCATCATTATAACTACCATTCCCAGGGCAAAAACAAGGGCAATAGCAGCTGATTTTATAGTTATTAAGGTTTCTTTCCAGCATTCAATAGCTTTTCCTTTTTCCATACCATGAATCATTGGAATAAATAGAGCCACTAAGATAAAGGGAACTATACCGGGATTCCAAAAGGGAACTATACCCTCTGTAATATCAGTTCCTAATATATTTTCCCACATTAATTCAATAGATTGTAAGGGTTCAATAAGGCCAAAAACTTCCACCCTTGAAATTGCTAATAGAGCAGCAATAATTATATAGGGTAACCAGGCTCTAAAGGGTGAAACCTTTAAATCTTTAGCTTCAGGAACAGTTGCATCTGCTTCAACCTGATCTTCCCATTCATCTTCCCAGTCTTCTCTATCTGGAAAATCCCAGTCATCTTCAGGGACTAAAAAGCCCTTGCTTACGACAAATATAAAAATAGGAATGGATATCATGGAACCAAGTAATGAAGGCAATTCCGGGCCAACAAAATTAGCTATTAAAACCATTGGCAGGCCAAAGATAATACCGGTAAAAATTGCCAGAGGCCATACTTTTAGTCCTTTTATAATTGAGCCTTCAGCAATTTTAGTCATTACTGCTACAATAGCAAGGGGAATAAATAAAGCCATAGCTCCATTGAGTATGCCAGCATAACCACCTATCGCATCTAAAAAATGAGTAAAAGCTTCGATTTCAACTCCCATGCTCTCTACTGGCATTTCTACAATACCACTTAGAGGCTCAAAACCACCCCATATGGGCACTCCAACTGCTCCAAAGGAAACAGGTACACTATTTGCAATTAAAGCTACTGTAGCAGCTATTAGAGGAGGAAAACCCAGACCAACTAATAAAGGAGCAGCTACTGCGGCTGGAGTTCCAAATCCAGCTGCTCCTTCAAAGAAGGCTCCCATTAAAAAAGCAATCAAAAGAGCCTGCACGCGGCGATCTTCGGATACATTGGCCATAGTATAAGAAATACTTTTGACTCCACCACTGGTCTTGATTAATTGTAAAATTAAGAGTGCTCCAAAGACTATAATCAAAATATCTAGGGCATCAATCGCCCCACCAACAGAAGCTCCTGCTATCCATTGTAAAGGCATGTCCCACCAAACCATTGCTATTACAACGGCAGAGAGCCAACCAATTGGCATAGCTTTCATAGCTGGCCACATAAATCCAATCATTAAAATACCCACTATTAAAATAGGTATTGCTGCAAGTAAAGCATACATTATAAAATACTCCCTCCTTGGATTAAATTAGTGAAAGATATTTTCTAAAACCCGACCATAAATTAGCCATCTGGTTTATTAATAATTAGTATTTATAATATCACCTCACAAATCCTCTAAGACTTTTTTTGCTAAAATAAATTTAATTAAAACCAATTTCTTGAAATTTATCCATGCCATGTCAGCTTTATGTATGATGGTCTGACCAGCATATTAATATAATTATAGATAAACATCGATTATCCTCCTTAATTTTCAAATTTTTTTGCTTTAAATGAAAATTATTTATTTCACAATCTTTTTCAGCATTAATAATACCCTGAGAAAATAAAAAAATCGACCCTGAGGTCGATTTTAAAAATTATATTTGGTTTTTGGGCTCTTATTCTACTCTTATCCTTTTATTTCTCTATTGATTAATTTTTCAACAAATTCCAAATGGTTTTTCATCTCCTCCATCGATTTTTGAGGATCTCTTGCCTTAATGGCCTCAAAAATTTGTCGGTGTTGAATAGTAAACTCATCCATTGTATCCGGTCGAGAAACTAATTTTGTTCTAGTATGCTCTATATGAAAATCCATAGCATCCATAATAGAAGTCATTACATAAAATAAAACATTATTTTTACTGGCCTTGGCAATGGAATAATGAAAATTCTTATCTAAATTTATACTATCCTCTTCAAAACCCGTTCTTATCTCCATTTTCCTAACAATTTCATCCAGATTAGTAATGTCCTCACCACTTCTTCTTTCCGCTGCTAATCTGACACAATCCACTTCTAAAACTCTTCTCAGCTCAAGCAGCTCACTGGTGACATCTTCTTCAAGTAAAAGTGCTAAAGATAAAGGTTCTAAAAGATTCTTATCAGCCCTTTCTTTTATATAGGTTCCTTCACCGGGCCTACTTTCAATTAAGCCAATCATTTCTAAGGCGCTAAAGGCTTCTCTAATGGAAGCTCTGCTTACTCCAAGCTCTTCTTTTAGTACCCTCTCAGAGGGCAATTTATCTCCTCTTCGCAACTCTCCATTATAGATCATGGTTTTAATCTGTTCAATTACCTCTTCGTAAACTTTATTAGTTTTTATGGGTTCAAATTTCATAAATTCCACTCCAAATTTTTCTGATAAATTAATTATGCTGCTGAAAGACAGATATATCACTTTTTATTATCTTAACATAATATTAGCAAAAAAGAAACTATGATTCTCCTTTGCTGCGGGAATAAAACCTATGTTCTGAAAAATTTAGATTAATCTTGCCCTTATTGGCCTTAATACTGTCAGTTTTAGCATTAACTCTTATTTTACATTCAAAACATATGTTAGTATTTTTGTTTTTAACTTTGTTATGGCAAATTTTACAACGCATTATAAAACCTCCTTGAATTAGGACTAAATTTGTGAATATCATCACTATCTATAATATACCTTACCCTATTTTTAAAAAAACATCAAGTAATATTTTTTAAACCTTTCCTAATATTCCATTTATAAAGGAAGATGACTTTTCACTGCCAAATTCCTTTGCCAGTTCAACTGCCTCATCAACAGCAACTGCTTTGGGGATATTGCTGTTAAATAATATTTCATAGATAGCAATTCTTAAAATATTCTTATCTACAATAGCTAATCTATTTATCTTCCAATCAATAGCATTTTCAGATATTTGATGATCTAAAATCTCTAATTTTTCACAAACTCCCTCTACTAAGGTAAAATAATAATTATCACTGGACTCACCAGGCATTAAATCGACAGGATAAATAATATCTTTAGGAGAACAGCCAATTATTAGTTTGTTTTGACTTTCCAGGGCATATAAATATTGTAAAGCAATTTCTCTCTCTTGATGTCTGGATAATATTTTCAACTTAATTCACCAACTATCATAAATTCTATTTCCTTTTTCTCTACTATTATTTAGCTAAAATTTCAGGAAAATTTACCAGGCAATATTCTTTCGGCAATCTGCCAAAAATCCTCCTTAAGATCTTCACGACTCCCTATAATTGCTCCTAATATAGAAAACAATGCAATAAGAACAGCACTGGTTAATCCCAGTGTCAATACCAAAATTGCAAATATAAGACCCAGTAAACCTCCAATTACTTTTCTAATATTAGCAAGCAAAATAGCAGTTATCTGTTGCCATAGTTTCTCAGATTCCATAAATATCTAGCCCCTTCTTATGAATCTTCCGCAGTATCCTCATTTTTCTTTTTTGGGTCTTTTTGATCATCCTCTGATTGGTCACCTTCTGCGTCATCTATTTTACTTTCCTGGGTATTATTTTTTTCTTCTTTTTTCTTTAATTTATCAAAGATTTTATTCATTGTTCCCCTGCTATCCTTTTCATCTTCTTTTTCCAGATCTTTATCCTCTTCAGCCTTTTCATCTTTAGGGGCTTTTTTAAATTCACTATCAATTTCCCTGGTATCTTTCTCCTCACTTCTTTTTGATTTCTGGGCTACCTTAGTGGGCTCTTTGGAAAGTTTATCCCCTCGCTGTCGAGGAGAAATGTTTTCAATGAGAATTTGTACTTGCTCTATTTCAGCTCCTGTTATTTCCTTTAACCTAAATCTGATATTATTTTTAATTCTTTCTGTTAAATGAGGAATATCTTGGTCTTCCTCAACAGCTATTTTAAGCTTAACTTCCATGCCAGCCTCTTTAGAACTTAAAGCGGTACTTTTTACCTTTAAGCCCTCCTCATTCTTTAAAATACTTCTAATCATCTTATCTAAGGCTGCATGAGTAATTTTTATCGCTCCATGCTCATCACTGCTTAATATTGTTGTCTGTTGGCTGGGTTTAAAGAGAGGATATAAAACCCAGGCCGTCAGAAGAAAAACCAATAAAAATATTATGCCAGTCAGAGGGTTTTGATAGAGGTCAGCTTCAATATTCTGCAACAACTCAGTTCCCGTCAACCCAAAGCTGAAAGCAGCTAGCACCAGTGTAATTATCATTAAAACAGCCAATAAAATAATATTCAATAGACGATAAATATTTTTCATTTTTTACTCCTCCTTCCCTTCTTCCGATACATCAGTTTCAGCACTGGTTTCGACCAGGTTTTCTTCCTCTGCTTGATCAGGAAATTCCACTCCTTGAACATGAACGTTAACTTCAGTCACCTCAAGGCCTGTCATGCCTTCTACAGTGCTTTTGACATTATCCTGAATTTTCCAGGCTATATCAGGGATAGAACTTTCATATTTGATCACAATATAAAGATTTATCTGAACTTTATCTTCAGCAATATTTACCTTTACCCCTCGCGACAAATTCTTTCTGCCCAGCATATTTGCCAGACTGCCGGCAAAGCCTCCGCTCATTGAATATATACCTTCAATTTCTACCGTTGACATTCCAGCAATTATAGCTATAACTTCATCAGCTATATTAATATTGCCAAGTTTATTTTCAGGCATGGTTCCTCCTCCCAACATCTTAACCCATTAAAAATTATCTGCAGTTATCCCTTTTTAATTTCCTTAATTATTTCATCCTTTTCACTGTAATCGCCGACTATAATTGCACCTACTGGAGCTTCCTTATCATTTTTGAATATTCTACAATAATTTTCTTCCCTGGCAATCACTTCTGAAGTGATTGAGTCTTTTTCTTCCAGTATTCCCAGGGAAGTAACATCTACACCTGCTACCTTTAAGGTATGAGAAGGCACGAAGCCAGTAAATTCTGCTGATTTATTTACCATATTCTTGCCAGCTATCTTCCCCTGTTCCATAGAAGGAGGCCAGATACCATAGACTCTGCCATCATATTCAGCAACATCGCCGGCTGCATAGACATCAGCAACACTGGTTTCCATATGATTATTTACTATAATGCCTTTATCCACTTCAATATCAGTATCCTCAACAAGGTCTAAGTTAGATCTTATTCCCGTAGAGAGTAAAACCATATCAGTCTCAATAATGGTTCCATCCTTTAATTTTACTGCCTCAACTTTTTTATCCCCTAAAAAACTCTCGGTTATACTATCTAAATAGAATTGACAGCCCATCTTTTCTAATTTATTTTTCAACAACTCGCCACCAGTACTATCTAGTTGACGTTGCAAGAGATATTCTCCCATTTCTATTACATCTACTTTCAAATCAACTTTTTCTAAATTAATAGCTGATTCTAACCCCAAAAGGCCCCCTCCAATAACAATAGCTTTTTCTGATTTTTGAGCCTGGCTGTGAATCAGCTCGGCATCTCTAGCATCACGGAGAGTGAAGATATTCTCCATATCTATCCCTTCTATAGGAGGCACAAAGGGACTTGCCCCATTTGCTAATAGCAATTTATCATAGGCATATTCATCCCGCTCGGAAATAACTTTCTTCTCTGCTAGGGAAATTTTTTTCACTTTTTCTCCCAATTTTAAGTCAATACAATTTTTAATAAACCAATCTCTATCGTTGATTATTATATCTTTTACACCTATTTCTCCAGATAAACACTGTATCAAACGCGGTCTATAATAAAAGGGTTCATTTTCTTGAGAAAGTAAGATAATGTTGTCCTTTTTCTTAGCAAAATCTTTTACAATTTCTTTAGCTGCTGAAACACCAGCTACCCCAGAGCCAATTATTATATAATTCACTGATTATACCTCCTGACTTATTAGAGCGAGCTTGTTTTTAGAAGATTTACGCTCTTTCTAAATATTCACCATTCCTAGTGTCAATTTTAACCTCAGTCCCCTTTTCTATAAACATCGGGGCCTGCAAAGTATAACCTGTTTCCACTGTTATTTCCTTAGTAGCCCCGGAAACAGTATCCCCTTTAACAGCAGGTGGAGCTTTAACCACCTCTAAAACAACGGAAGTGGGAAGATTTATATCGATGGGCTTATCTTCATAAAAGACAACTTCCAGTTCCATGTTTTCCTTGATAAATTTTAATTTATCTCCTAATTGTTCTTCATTTAAATAAGTCTGTTCATAGGTATTGATGTCCATAAAAACGTGCTGCTCACCATCTTCATAGAGGTATTGCATCGGTCTTTTTTCAATATGGGCTTGCTTTACTTTCTCTCCAGCTCTAAAAGTTTTATTTACTACATGGCCATCGGTTAAGCTCTTTAATTTAGTACGAACAAAAGCTCCTCCTCTTCCAGATTTTGAATGCTCAAAATTTACTACAGTATAAATGTCATCTTCTAATTCGATAGTTAATCCAGTGGAAAAATCATTAGTTGAAATCATAATATACTCTCCTGTTTAAGTGATTATCGAGAAATATTGCCAAAAAACATTATTTATATCTATCTTCCTTTTATATTATATCACATTTAACTCCATTAACAAATTAGCTAAAATTTAGAAAGCTCAAGGGGTTAAGTGGATAACCAGTTTATAATTTAATCAATTCTTTGCTGCTGGAGTTTAAAACCTGACAACCCTCTTCAGTGATTAATAAATCATCTTCGATTCTGACTCCTCCCCAATCAGCAATATAAATACCGGGCTCATTGGTAACAACCATACCAGCTTTTAAGGTGGTTTCTGACTCAGTCGATAAACGAGGACTTTCATGTACTTCTATCCCCAGGCCATGTCCTAATCCATGGCCAAAATTTTCCCCATAACCGGCTTCTTTAATAATATCTCTGGCAATAGCATCAGCTTCTGCTCCTGTCATCCCGGGTTGTAACTTCTCACAAACCAGTTTATTGGCTTTTAAAACTATACTATAAACTTCTTGTTGTTTATCACTGGGCTCACCCAGTACCACTGTCCTGGTCATATCTGAACAATAATTATTATAATAGGTTCCAAAATCGAAGGTAATAAATTCCCCTTTGTTGATTTTTTTATCTGAGGCCACCCCATGGGGCAGGGAAGACCTGGGGCCCGAGGCAACTATAAAATCAAAGGCAGCCTTCTCCCCTCCCTCTTTTTTAAGTAAATATTCAAGTTCGGCTGCCAGTTCTTTTTCTGTCCTGCCAGGTTTGATTTCAGGTAATAATTTTTCAAAAGCCCTTTCAGTAATCTCTATCGCTTTTTGGATATTAGCTATTTCCTGCTGAGCCTTTATCTGTCTCATTTTTTTTATTTCTTCTTCTAGAGGAACAAAGGTTATATCGGAGCAGAGCTTATTTAACTCCTGATGAGTTTTATAGCTCATATATTCTTCTTCAAAGCCAATACTAGCAATATCCAGAGAATTTAAAAACTCAGCTAATTTTTCTTTTTTGTTTTTACTTATTTCTTTAATATCAAAGGCAGATATTTCATTTTTAGCCTGCTCTACATATCTAAAATCAGTTATAAAAATGTTTTTGCCAGGTGTTATCACTAATTTGCCTGCAGTTCCAGTAAACCCCGAAAGATAAAATCTGTTTTCTGGGGAGGTGAGCAAAATAGCTTCTAATTCCTTTGCTGCCATTATTTCTTTTGTCTTTTCTATTCTTTTGCTGAAATTCATTTAATCTTCTCCTTCCAAAATATTCTGCATTGCCCTGATTGCTAAAAAATAGCCCTGTTCTCCAAAACCCATAATGACCCCATCTGCTTCTCTAGAAGTCAATAAGTTTTGTCTTTTCTTCTCTCTGGTAGCTAGGTTGCTAAAGTGAACTTCAATAATCGGCTTATCTATAGCAGCCAAACAATCAGCTAAAGCTAAACTGTAGTGGGTGTAGGCAGCTGGATTAATTATATAGCCTGATATATCAGGGTTTAAGTCCTGAATGAAATTAATCATCTGCCCTTCTGAGTTACTCTGATAGCAGACTACTCCCCAGCCTATTTTTTCTGCCTCCTCCGTGATTTTGCCTTCTAACTTGGCTAAATTGCTTGTGCCATAATAACCAGGATCTCTTTGACCTAACCAGTTCATATTAGGTCCATTTATTACAGCTATCTTAATCATTGTACCATTCCTTTCCTTGTATTGGCAGTTTATCTAAAATAATATCAGCAACTTCCTCCACAGATAAATTATCTGTTTCAATTTTTTCGCCAATTTTATAATATTTTAACCTGGCTGCCAGCAATTTTTTAAGTTTCTTCTTTCTTTCCTCATTTTGTAACAGGGGACGAGAAGAGTTCTCTGTTCTAGCCAATAATGTCTCAATAGAAGCCGCTAACCAGAAGACCTTTCCCTTAGCTAAAAAATACTTCCTGCTGGAAGAAGCTAATATTGCCCCTCCCCCGGTAGCTACAATTATATTATCATATTCCTTATAAATATTAGCAATAATTTTCTTTTCTCTTTTTCTAAAATAACCTTCTCCTTGTTGCTGAAAAATTTCTTCAATTGATTTTCCTTCCATCTTTACTATCTCTTCATCGGTATCTAACCATCTCCATTTTAATTTATCTGCTAAAACCTTGGCCACACTGCTCTTACCTGAGCCCATCATACCTATCAGTGTCACAATCACAAAAATCACCTGCTGATTATTTATATTTTGTCTAAATATAATATACCGGCGGAAAAAAATTAGCTCCGGATAAAGCCGGAGCAGTTAATTCTGCATTAGCATATAAAATCCAATGCCCTAATTAGATAATTCTGCTTAAATATAAATTTTCCTCCTTTGATTTTTAATTATCAAGCAGATGAGGCGTAATTGATATAATGACTTCACTATTTCTGCCTAATTCCTGTTCTCTACTAAAGAGTTTGCCTATTATTGGCAGGTCATAAAGTCCAGGAATATAACTGCTGCTCTGTTGAAAATACTCCTGAAAGAGACCACCAATAAAATAGCTCTCCCCACACTTTAATCTGATTGTAGTCTCCAGCTCTCTGGTATTTAGTTGAGGAACAGTTGCACCTGTATGGGTTATTGTACTAACCTCCGGTCTCAAATCAATGATGATTTCCGAATTGGAGATAACTTCAATTTCCAGGTTTAAAATTATACCAGCATCCAGGTACTCATAACTGATTAATAAACCTTCTTTATCATATACAGGCAGGGGAATCCTATCCCCTATATGGAGCCTGGCCGGTTTTCCTGCTAATGAGACCAGACTGGGGGCAGCTAAAACTTTAAGACTATCTTCTTCTTTTTTCATGGTCAAATATTCCTGCCAGCTAATTTCACTTTCTCCCCTTTGAGAAAAATTAATATTTATAGAAGGCAGAGAGTTAAATAGACTAACTTCTCTTTGATCGAAATCGGTAATCTCTATAACTTCAAATTCCACCAGAACTTGCTGGGGAATTTGATCTAAATGTTTGGTGAGATCTTGTATATTCTGTAGTTCTTGATAGCTCCCCTTTAAATATAACCTGTTATCTGCCAGGGGTTGCATTACTACCTCTGAGTAGATAGGTTGGAGAAAGTCTTTAACCTGCTGAGCACTGTGATAATCAAAGTTTATAACCTCTTCAGATAGAAATATGCTTTCATTCTCAGCCAAAAATTCATTCCATACTTTTACTTTATCAAGGGGGCCTGATAATTGAATTCTTCCAGTAATAAAATCATATTCATAGGATACTTCCTCCTTAATGACTTTATCTAACAACAGAGCATTGATGCCTGGCCTCAGATAGAATTTCATTTCCTTATCCTGCTCAACTCCTAAAGTATCTTCCTCTTTTTCCTGCTTATCTTCCTTGCCCCTTACAACTAAATCAGCTATTAAACCCTTAGCCTGGGCCACTGGTTCTTCTTCACCGTACAAAATTAAAATATTATCATCTTCCCAGTAAAACATCTCCAACTCTGAGAAGAATCTCCGGATTAACTCTGTTCTATCCTTGGTCCAGTTTACTGTCACTATTTCCAAAATATTTGATTTCTCAGTATCAATCTCTCTGAATTTGAACTCTGCTGATAATCTGGCAATATTTTCAGGGGAGCCTATATAATAAACACCCTCAATTTCTATAAAATTATAGCCACTGGCAAGCACAATATTTTCCAGAGTAGCCACTCCTTCGCTCTCTTTGATCTGGATACTGGCCCTGCCAGCAACTTCTTGGAATAGATAAATATCAATATCATTTGCCCTGGAATAAGAATAGATAATATCTCTAATATCGCCTTGACTGAAACTCATCGCTTTATGGGTATCTATTTCAGCAGCTTTACTGATAGTTATTGGGTAATGGGCTGCCAGAAAAATATTCAGAGCAAGAAAAAGACAGCCTAAAAGTATAAGATTTTTTTCTTTAAACCAAAATTTCACTTTTTATCAACTCCTCATTTTCTCCCGTGGATTTTATATAAGTCGTTATCAAGCTTTAAAATTATTTTATCTTCAAGTTTAAAGAGGGCCATTTTCTCCTCCCGGATTTTTATTGAAGATAAATCTTTTTCTTTTTCGACTTCTAAAGTCAAAGTTTTAGCAGGAGTTTCTATAATAAATAACTCCCTTTTTTGTCCGGAAACATATCCCCGCCAGACAATATTCTCTGGCAGTTCAGCAAGGACAGGTAGCTCCTTCTTTACTGACATAATATTTTTAGAGCTGTTCTCAGATGGATAGTTAGCTATATTTTCATAAGTCATAACTGTATTATCGGATAAATCTTCAGTCTTTAAATCCACAGGAGCAAGCGGCTGATTTTTTCCCGCGGTAGAAAACCTCTTCAAAAGTAAGTCAGCAATTTCTTCCTCCAGGCCTATTTTATCCTTGTGTTTTATTATTTTGTCATACTCAAAGTCTTCAGGTAGATAAAGAGTATCAGCAATAGTGTAAGCAATATTCAAGATATAACTACCCTCTGTATCGGGAACTAATTTTAGTTCTGCAATCTTTAGAAAACCTTCTAGAGCAATAAAATCATAGAAAAATGATTTTATTAAATCCAGTAAAGTTCCCTTTAATGAAAGTGTTATTTCACCTGGAAATAATTCCTCTACCTTTTCCTCCAGCACATAAATTTCTCTGGCCAAAATTTTGCCCAGGATAATTTCCTGCAGGCTTTCTCTAGAAATAGCTGTTAGTCCTTTTTCTCCAATAAGTCTCTCTTTGTTTTCTATATTATTTTGCAAAGCCGCTTTCTGCTGCTGCTGATTAATGGAAAGATCTTGCTCTAATTGGAGAGCAGTTATATTTGCTTCAACTTCAGGTATTAAATTGAAGAGATATACTATAAAGATAACAGCTAAAAGAAAGAGCCCAATTTTTATCTTAGTTTTGGTAGCCAGCAGTTTCATTATTTTCTCCTTCCTTAATCGTTATTTTCAAATTAAATGTGGGAGTCGAGGTATAACTTAATCTTTCAAGTAATATCTCTTCTTCTCTCTCTCTGTAACCAGCTACCCTTTTAATAATATTACTATAGGAATTAAAATTTTTAGCTTCACCCTGGATTATCAGATCTTCTTCCTGCCAGAGAAGCTTTAAAAAACCACCATCTTCTGCAAAAATTTCCTCTGCCAAAAAAAAGGCCCTTAATAATGGATTTTCTGCAATATCTTTTGTTTCATTTTTAAGAGAAAGCCAATAATTAAGTTCCTCTAATTCTTTTTCTAACTCTACCAGTTTTGACTCTGCTACTGGGTGGGCAAGATTATTATCAAGCTCTCTTGCTGCAATGTGTAATTTAAAATAATATCCCAGCAGCAAAATCAACAAAATAACTAAAATGATATTGATTTTACTAATGACCTGCTCGATTTTTACAGGGTTGAAGGAAATAAAGTTTATCTTATTCTTTTTAATCTTTTTCTGGCGGATATTATTTAAATAGCTTAGAATTTTACCCCATAAGTCACTCACTGCTAAGCATTCCCAGAGCCGGCAGTAAACTACTGGAATTTAGAGAGCTTAAAGAATTATCCTTTGATTTTTCAGCTTTATTTAAATTTTTGAAGAATTTAAGTTTATTTAGCTCCAGTTTTACCCAGAAATGACCGGCAGAAAAATCTTCCTGGGGTATTGCTTTATATTCTTTATTAAAACCTGACCAGTACAATATTTTCTTGATTGGTTTTTTATTATACTCCTTTTGCAGGTATTCATCGGCTGAACTTATAAAGCTTTTCAAATCTAGTGAGCTATCCTTATTATATTCTTCTTTGGGAAAATGGCGACTAAAGAAAATATTGTTTTTCCCTCCAGCAGTTAAATATATCTCTTTCTGATAGTCTTCTAAAAGCAATATCTCTTTTTCCTGCAAGAGATTTCTCAATAAAAGCCAGATAGACTCTCCTCTTATGGTAATCCGATGAAGCATGGGAAATTCATTGCCAATAACCTGACAATAGGATTTAATTAAACTTCTAGGAACAGCAACTAAATAGATATTATAACCAGTTTCTCCTGATCCCAGCAGGGAATAATCTACCATAGCCTCGGAAATATTATAGGGAACGTTTCTTTCTGCCTCTAGATAAATGCATTCCTCTAATTCTCTTTTATTCAAAAGGGGAAACTGACAGCTCCTGGCTATAATATCCTCATTATTGATAATTAAATTTAAACGATGGGGCTTATATTTGATTTTCTCTTTAATTTTGCTCAAGGAATCCTGCAACAAATCTATAGAGGCCCCTTCTTTATTGCTACCACTTTCACCTTCAAACCTCTCATATAAAACCTCTATCAACTGCTTTTTATTATTCATCCTTCTTGAGGCATAAAATATTTCTTCATTATTCAGTGATAGTACAGCTAATAATCTCTTTTTAAACATTTTTATCTCCCCCCGGATTAATTAAAACTATATTTTTCGATAATCAGGCCTTCTTCATATATAGTCACTGTTATATCCTTGTCTTTAGTATGGTCATAATCGATAACCATCAGCTTTGACTCTGGATGAATTATCTCCAGCCTGAAATTTTCACCAAAATTATGCATCTTATCTTCTTTTATCTCGCTCCCTATGGAAATTCCAGAGGCCATTAAAGCTTCTATCTCCTGCTGTCTTTGCAGCGACTGCTGCAGATTTAATTTCCAGCGGCAGTAGCTGGCCAGAGAAAGGGACAGCAGAGATAGAAATATAACTAATATTAAAGTGGAGAATAATAATTGACCTCTTTCAGATTTAAACCACGCCATTTTAATCACTCCCTGATACTCTTTGACTAAAAACTGTCTGTTGATAACATTTCTGCCTTTTAAAAGGTCCTGCTCGACAGATAATAATTTCAATGATATTATCCTCTAACCAGTTAATTTGAAAACTTACTAGATCAGATAAAAGGCTATCAATCCTGGTAAATTCCCTTTCTCCACCGTTATCTGCTATGATTTCTCTTTTATAGCCCAGCTCCTTTCCCTGAGCTGACTGATAAGATTTATATCTAACCCAGTGATAATCGGCAGAACTATTTTGAGGTTCTAAATTGATTTTAAGTGAGAGCTCATTATTATTAATTTCAACATCGCTGGCTCTGGTAATTTCTCTGGCAATGCGATTAGTTATAATAGCAGTCTCGTTTTGCAGTTTACCGGTGAATATAAGGGAATGATGCATCCTGCCAGCCTGAATAAAAATATTTAATACCAGCGTGAGGAAAATCGCCACAAAAACCAAAGATATAATAATTTCAATGAGAGTGAAACCCCTTATATTTTTTATTTTTCTAATTTTATTATCCAGGATTAGTTTCCTCCTCAGGGTTGTAAATCATAATAATAAAAGAGCAAGCTCTTATTATTAAATTGCAGCTCTATTTGATATACCAAACCAGGAATAAAAGCTATGGGATAATAGGAAAAATAAATATTAATTTTGTGGCTAAAATCATCGGCAACAATATCTGAAAATTTATAGCCATAATCCATTAAGAGACTTGAAGATAAATCATGATAAAAGGCTGGAACTATAGCTCCAACGGATAAATTATAGAGTATCTCCTGGCCCAGGCTGCTGCCTAGATTATAAAACTTTTCTCTGGTATCAAGTCTCTGGTTTAAAGACAGTGCTTTTAAAAAGGCATAATTAAAACTTAAAATTACCATCATTAAAATCAATAAAACAAGCATGGTCTCCAGAAGAGTATAACCCTCATTCTTTCTAACGATAATAAATTCTTCCTCGATTGTTAACCACAATCTCTTTATAATAGCCCTGGTAGCCAAAACCAAAGGAATTAGCCTGAGAAGTACCCTGGCCAGTAAATACCACCGGCGAAAAATTTTCACAATCAATAACCTCCCCCTGGGAATATAAGGTTAACCTTCTATCAAAGTACTCTTTAAAAATTATTTCAGCTTCAGCCATTGGTTGATCAGTTGTTTCTTTTCTTACTAAATAATAGGCTTTATACTGCGTTTCTGACGGGCTTTCTTGACTGGTTGCAGGATTAAAGACCACTCCATAGGTTCTATTTTCCAGTAATGCCAATTGCTTTATTGTATTAAACTGAAATAAAAGCTGATTAATTTGACTATCCACTAAGACTCTAGCAATCAATTGCTGCTGCTGAAAACTAGCAGTCAGCAGCAGCCCAATAACTAACAAAACAATTATTACCTCAAATAGGTTCATCAGTATCTGATTGCAGTTTTCTATGGACACCAGGCTTTTCACTGTTGATTTCCAGAGAAAACTCATTCTCAAGACCATCTGTAAGGTTTTCTATTCTAAAGTGATATTTATCCTCAGTAAATTCATAATCAATATCATCTGTATTATTTTTCAATAAATGTTCACTCAAATGATTATAGCCATCTTTAAATCTTCTTGCTTCATCAATTCCATCGGGATAATTATAATCATTTTCCAAATAATACTGTTCTAGATCCAATTGAAAGCCTGACATTTCTATCTGCAGAGCGGCTACTTCAGCATTATCACGAGCTCTCATAATATTTGGTGCTCCCACACTTACTAAAATACCAATGATTATGAGCACTACCAGCATTTCAATTAAGGTGAAACCCTTTTGATTTGTCAATTTTATTGCCTCCTAAAATAATATAGTTAGATTATTAAATAACGACCAGATGGGATTTAATAGAATTAGTGCTGTAAAAGCCACCATTGACGCCAACAGCAGAATAGATATTGGTTCAATCTTAGCCAGAGTTTTATCCAGCATTTTTTCAGTCGCCTTCTTATAATAGTTACCGGCAAAATCAGTCATCTCCAGGAGTTTTCCCGCCTTCTCACCGCTGACCAGCATATCCCAGCAATTCTCATCTAAGGGTAACCATTTTTTTAGAGACTTTGTTAGGGACTCACCTCCTTCAATCATTTTAATTACTTCTTTGTTTCTCAGTATAATATATCTATTACCTGTCAAAAGAGCGGAGGATTCCAATGATCTGCCAATTTCCCTGCCAGTCTTTAGATTTAAATATAACCCCTGTAAAAATAGCGCTGTATAATGACTGGTAAAAAATCTACCTATTATGGGGATTACTAATAGTAGTCTGGCTATCTTTACCTGAGAAATTAACTGCTTTCTAAAAAAATAACAACCACCAAAGATAACAAGAGGTGTAATAAGCACTACTCTGCCAATTGTCGGGTGGCTGATTATAAAAATCAAATATTTTAACATTTTAGGCAGCTCTAAGCCCAGGTCATCATAGAGGCTCAAAAGAACTGGCAGTACAAAGTAGACCATTAAAAATATCAGGCCTATAAAAATCACCAATGATATTAAAGGATAATATAGTTTTTCCTTTAGCCTGTTTATAAACTTATGCTGGTATTCATAGTAGTCTTTTAAAGAATATAAGGCTTCCACTAAGGTCCCTCTGGTAGCGCCTAAGATAAATAATTCCAAAAAGAAATCTGGCAGTATTTTCCGCAACCGAGCCGCAGCTTCCTCCGGGCTATATCCTTTTTCTAAATCATAATTAAATAATTTAAGCTTCTCTCGAAATTCCCTGTCCCAACTTTTAGTTTCTTGACTGGTGAATTTCGCCGCCTGCTGCAGGGTAAAACCTCCCTCTAAATAGGTCAATAACCGCTGCGCCAGTTTTGCGGCCTGACTGATTTTCTTCATTTAAATAACCCTCCTTATTTCTGCTGGGGTAGTTAGTCCTTTTGCTACTTTAATTTCTCCGTCACGCAGCAAACTAATCATTCCTCGTTCCAAAGCCTTTTTCTCCAGACATTCTTTTGACTCTTTTCTTTGAATCATCTTGGCTATTTCAGTATCCAAAAGTAAGACTTCCTGTAAGGCAGTTCTTTTAAAAAACCCCGTCTCGTTACAACTATCACACCCCTTACCCTTACAAAGCTGACAGAGGCATCTAACCAATCTTTGAGCAATAACTCCCCGCACTGTATCAGCAATTAAGAAGGCCGGCAAGCCCATTTCTAATAGCCTGATTACTGCTCCAACAGCACTGGTTGTATGTAGAGTGCTTAAGACAAGATGACCGGTCATGGCTGCCCTCACTGCCATGGAGGCAGTCTCTTCATCTCTTAACTCTCCCACCATAATGATATCGGGATCATGCCTTAAAATCGCCCGTAAATAGGGGGTAAACTTTTCTCCGGCAGCTGTATTTACCTGGATTTGATTTATTCCTGGTATTCTTAGTTCAACGGGATCTTCCAGCGTGATAATATTAACTGAATTAGAATTTAAATTATCTAAAGCAGCAAAGAGCGTGGTAGTCTTTCCACTTCCAGTGGGGCCACAGAGCAGAATCAGTCCCTGATTAACTGAAAACAATCTGTTGGCTAATTTGTAATTAATCTCTGAAAAACCAAGATTCTCAAATTTGACAAACTTGTTTTTGCCACTAAGAATTCTCAATACAGCATTCTCTCCATGAATTGTCGGAATAATTGATACTCTAATATCCTGATCAAATTGGCTGGCCAAAATTGCTCCTTCCTGTAATTTATTAGTTATAGTTATATCCAGATCAGAGAGTATTTTGATCCGGGAAATCAAACTTTTAATCATATTTATGGGGTAACTGTATTTAATTTTCATCACTCCATCAATTCTAAATCTAATCCTGCCCACCTCTAGGCCAGTCTCTAAATGGATATCGCTGGTTCTCGTTTCTATTGCTTCCTGTAATAAACTGTTAAGATAATTACTTATACCCTGATTGCCATTTTTTATCTGACTACTTTCTGCTAATGAGAAATTGGTTCTTTCTTTATGAGACATACTGGAGCTGAAATAATCTATATTAACCTGTTGCTGATTTTTGCAGTTTTTTTCTGGCAACTTAGCTCTTCCTTTCTAATTGGAATATATTTCTATTTCGCCGCCAACCAAAATTTTCCTGCAAAATTTTGGAATTATTTTTTAAAAAAATAAAAAAACTGCCAGCATATTGCCAGCAGTCTTGAAGTTAACGCACTTTTAATTTTTAAAGAAAAATTATTGGTTTATTAGCTTTGAATTAAATACTCTTCTGGTAAAATATCTTTCCGAAAAAGCTCATCCGCTCTGGTGTCTTTCCTGGCAGAAAACCAGATTTTATCTGCTTCTCTGGCCTGATATAATAGCATTCTAGTGCCATTCTCCAGGGCACAACCCCTATCCCGGGCCAGCTTTATTAAAGGTGAGGGAGGGCTGCCATAACTTAAATCAAAAATCCTCGTCTCTTTAGAGAGGCCTTCCTCTGCCCCGGGAAATAATTTACCCTGCCAGCCTAAGGAAGTGGCATCAACGATTAAGTCAACCTCCTCAATAACTCTGGCCTGGGCTGACTTTTGCCACTGAAGAAGTTTGATTTTTTGCTGACCTTTGCCAGAAAAATCCTCCTGCAAATTCTCTGCTTTAGAAAAAGTTCTATTACTTAAATAAATTTCCTTTAAACCAGCCTCCAGAGAGGCCAATACCACTGCCCGAGCAGCACCACCAGCCCCTAAAACTAAAGCGCTCTTAAAAGGTTTTTGCTCCTCTTCCTGCCATTCCTTTATAAGTTCTTTGACAGCAAGATAATCAGTATTATAGCCAATAGCCCTGGACTCTGTAAATTTAATGGTATTTACAGCCTTTAAATTTTTAGCCCCAGGTGCTAACTCATCAAGATAGGTGATGACTTTTTCTTTAAAGGGAATTGTAACATTGATACCTCTAAATTTTAAAGCTTTAAAACCTGAGAAGGCATCTGCCAGGTCTTCTGGAGCTAAAGAAAAAGCTTTATAGACCGTCGGCCAATTGCGTCTTTGATATACACTGTTATGAATATGGGGAGATAAACTTTTTGAGGTATCATCACCAATCAATCCCAATAATGATTGGGGGTTTAATAAAGTTGTGGCTATATCTCTTCCCTTGTTTTTATCGAATTTAGGCAAGTTTTCACCTCGCTTGGATAAGACTAGATATCCGAAATTAATTCAGACAATTTATCTTCGTCCAGTAAAACAATTTTTCTATCTTTAATTTTTATTAAATCATCATCAATTAAGTTATTTAAAGTCTTGGTAACTGTCACCCTGGAAACACCTAATAAGTTAGCTATTTCCTGATGAGTTAAAATGAGATCTATCATCGGTCCCTCGGCAGTATCCTGGCCAAAATCCTGGGCAAATCTCTGTAATAAGTTTACCAACCTACCTTTAGCATCATGGAAAACAAGATCTCTTACCTGACTTGCCAATAATCTTGTTTTTTTAGATAGGGCTTCTATAATTTTCAAAGCCATTCTGGGCTGCTGCATGATGATCTTCTCCAGTTTATCCCAATTCAAGATCATCAACTTGGCTTCTTCCACCACTTCAGCAGTAACGGGATGAGGGTTTTTATCAAAAAGTGATATTTCTCCAAAAATATCTCCAGCCTGCAGAAAGGTCATAACCTTCTCTTTGCCTTCACTGGACAACATGGATAATTTAACCCTACCCTTTACCAGTAAATATAGCTTTTTATCACTATCATCCTCAAAAAATATTATTTCACCTGGACGATAATTTTTCACATAGCCCTGTTGACAGATCATTTCCACTTCTTCATCATCGAGCAGAGCAAATACAGCCAGTTCTTTTAAACATTTTTTGGATGACTTCTCTTCATTGGCAAACATTAGTTATCTACCCCTCCTGACTATTAATATGACATTCATTACAATATCCATAAAACTTAATATGGTGGTCTATTGTTAAAAAAGAGTATTCCTTTTCCAATCTCTTTTCAAATTTTTCTAAATCTTCATCACTAAATTCTAAAATCTTATTACAGTTAAGGCATATTAAGTGGTGATGATGTTCTTTATCCATATCAACTAATTCATAATGCTTATAATCACTTTCAAACTCCAGCTTGTGGACAATATTCAGCTCGCTAAATATCTCTAAGTTGCGATAAATAGTAGCCAGGCCAATGTCAGGGTTTATTTTCTGGACTTCTTTATATAATCTATCTGCTGAAAAGTGCGTCTCCTTATTTTCAATCAAAACTTTAAGTATATCATTGCGCTGAGGGGTTAATTTATAATTATTTTGAGATAACAATCTTTTATATTTCTTTATTAATTCAGCCATTAAGAATCCCCTTTCAATTAATATTATTCCTGCCCGATAATAAATAATTTAGAAATAATTACTATTAAATATATTTATTTCTAGAGATAGCATCTTTTTTTAAAAAAAGACGATATTAATTAATCTATCCAGTATATTTCTCATTGACTTATATATGAAAAATATGTATAATATAAATAAGCTTAAAATGTCGAAATATGCAAATAGGAGGATTTAAAAAAATGAAATCTACTGGAATTGTGAGAAAAATTGATGATTTAGGACGGATGGTAATCCCAATCGAACTTAGAAAAACAATGAACATCGACAAAAAAGACCCTATGGAGATCTTTGTGGATGATGACCAGATTATATTGCAAAAATACGAACCAGCCTGTATTTTCTGTGGTAGTGCTAAAAATACCTCAGATTTTAAAGGCCGTATTATTTGTGGTGAATGTATTTCAACAATGAAAGAAGAACTATAATTAAGAATTGACCAAAATTTATACTTTTAAATAAAGAGCAGCATCTATATTCAGATGCTGCTCTTTACTTTTGGGTCAACTTATTATTGAGCAAAAACATGGCCGCCAATCTCTCTGACTATGGGTCTGTTTGAGATCCAGGCCAGATTAGTGGCGGTCTGTGGATTGTAGAAAAAGATTGATTCATAGGTAGGATCATAACCTAATAAAGCTGCTTTGGCAGCATCAATTGCCTCTTCATTGGGATACATATTGGCCTGTCCATCCATTAAAGAGCTAAACTGGCCTTCCTCCACAATAACATCGCGGACCGTGTCAGGAAACCTGTCATCCTGAACTCTATTTCTAATAACTGAACCCACTGCTACCATCCCTTCAAAGGGCTCGCCTCGTGCTTCAGCATGTATGACTCGAGCTAGCAACATTATTTCATCACGGGACACTTCTAAGATACTGATCAATTCATTATCACTAGAAAAATAGTTTAGGGTTTTCTCACAAACTCTGCCACTGCTTTCTAGACCTTCACTGGCCTGAAAACTTGTAACGGCTTCCCTGGTTTGCGGTCCATATAAACCATCTATACGGGTATTATAAAAGCCCTTCTCTTTGAGTTTTCTTTGCAATATCGCCACATCTCCGCCACTATCACCCTGTTCTAAAATCCGTTCCCCCAATACTAGTGGTTCTTGGTCTGCCTGGAGATCATTTACGGAAATCAACAGTGTTAACAACAACAGAAAAGCCAGGGCAATGAACTTATTTCTCACCATCTTTATCACTCCTCCCCTAAATAATTCAACTCTTCAAACCTTCATCATATATGATTTTTACTGGAAATTCCTTTTGGAAGTCCCTTAATATTTCTAAAACCATTTCTCTTGTACCTGGTGTAACATCTAAAATTATCAGACCCTGCTCGGCTTCATGTAAAGTCAAAGCAGCTATTCCCTCATAGGATTTGAATACCATATCTACAAATACCACTTCTTCTGGCGGCACAATAGCTTTAATTTCAATGGTATCGCTGACAATTTCATTATTATCTATATTTGACATAATAATAACCCTTTAATTTTTTATTTTTTTTCGCAAAATGTAATTCTCACCTATTGGATTTGTTACCGAAATTTTAATTGTGCTCTCTGGATGTGGAGCTTCGTCGATTAACTCACCATTTTTATCAATAATTGTGGTAATTTTTTGTTTTAAAATATCTCCGCCAGGTCCAAAAAACTCTACCGAATCCCCCTGGCATATTTTATTTTTGACCTTAACTATCGCTAAACCTGGGTCAGGCAAAAATCCCTTGACCTGACCTAAATACTGATAATTTCTAATATAGGAAGAATCCCCATAATTTTGTCCCTTACTTCCAGGATTGCCAGCAAAAAAACCTTTAGTGTAGGGTCGGTGACTAACTTTTTTAAGCTCTTTTTTCCATTGGCCTTTAATAATAAATTCTTCTGGATTTTCCTGAAAGTTATCCAGGGCCTGTCGATAAACACCTGTTACGGTAGCTAAATAATGAACACTTTTCATCCTGCCTTCAATCTTTAAAGACTCAACCCCTAATTCTATCAGGGCTGGAATTTCTTCCAAAAGATTTAAATCTTTGGAGTTCATAATATAAGTCCCCTGTTCATCATTTTCAATGGGAAAAAACTGCCCTGGTCTCTTCTCCTCTACTAAATTATATTTCCAGCGACAGGGTTGGGAACAATTTCCTCTATTAGCATCTCTATTGGTCAAATAGTTGCTCAATAAACAACGTCCAGAATAAGATATGCACATAGAACCATGGATAAAAACTTCTAATCCTACATCGGTTTTACTGCTAATTTCAGCAATCTCCCCTTTGTTAAGTTCTCTGGCCAGTATAACTCTCTCCAGACCCTGGTTTTGCCAGAATTTTACACTTGCCCAATTCACCGTATTTGCCTGGGTACTTAAATGCAGAGGAATAGATATATCTTTATCTTTGATTAACTGCAAAACCCCTGGATCAGAAATAATTAAGCCATCGAGATTAATATTCTCTAAAAAAGATAAAAAATCTTCCATCTGCTCTATATCAATGTTATGGGGAATTATATTTAAAGTCAAATAAATCTTCTTATTCCTCTGATGAACATAATCAACTGCTGCTATTAACTCATCCCGGGAAAAATTATCAGCTTTAGCCCGCAGTCCAAATTCTTTTCCTCCACAATAAACAGCGTCAGCTCCATAATCCAGAGCTATTTTTAATTTAGTCATATTTCCTGCTGGAGCGAGCAACTCAGGAAGTTCCATGCTATAACCTCCAGATATTTAATGATAATCTGCTTTTCCATGAAAACCTTATAATTCCTCTCTTTGTCGGCGTAAATGTTCTTGATAATCGCTGGTAAAGATATGACTGCCATCGGGCCGTGCAAAATAAAACAGGTAATCATTTTCTTCTGGTTCTAAGGCCGCCTTTAGAGACTCATCCCCAGGGCTTGCTATTGGCCCGGGAGGCAGACCATCATTGCGATAGGTATTATAGGAAGAGTCCACCTCCAGATGACTATATAAAACTCTGGTTACCCTATCGGGCAAAGCATACTGTACTGAAGCATCCAGCTGTAACCGCATATCCTGTTCTAACCTATTATAAATAACTCCAGCTATTCTTGGCTTCTCTGTAGCAAGATTAGCCTCTTTCTCAATCAAAGAAGCAATGGTCACATAATCAGCAACAGATAAATTCTTCTCAGCAGCTTCTCTTTTCTCCAGCTGATTTTCTATCTGGCTCAACCATTTGTTTTCAAATTTAGTTACCATCACTTGAAATATTTCTTCTGGAGTGAAATCATAGGGTATTATATAGGTATCAGGAAACAAAAAACCTTCACTTTGATATTTAACCTCATCATTACCGGGAAAATATTCTCTCTCTATAGAGCTGTTAGTTAAAGCTTCTTCAACTTCCTCTTGAGAATAATCAGAGACATTGCTTACTCTTTCTATAATCTCTTCTACTGTAAAACCCTCAGGAATGGTTATTCTATAGGAAGCAGTTTCACCTTCTTTAAGGGTATCCACTACCTTCAACAGATCATCATTATCTGAGAAAATATAAGTTCCAGCCTGCAAATTACCTTGATAGTTATTTAACAAGACATAGATTTCAAAGATTCTCCGAGAGCGGATAATTCCCTCTTCCTGCAATTGAGTCGCTATCTCCCGCAATGAACTTCCTCTCTCAATTTTTATGGGAACAGAGAAATCCCCTTCAGCTTCTTCTAAAGCCGGTCCTCTTTGCAACTGATAATCCACTCTAAAATAAAAGCCAGCTACAATTACTGCCAGCAAAAAAAATACTGCCGTTTTTTTCAAAGCTTCGCCCTCCCTGATTATTTTTCCCCGGATTGGGCTAAATAATAATGACGAGATACTTCAGCAAATTCATCATCATCTTCAATTACCGATAATAACTCCTGCTCTTCTTCCTTAACTATCTTCATAAGCAAAGCCTCACCCTGCTCTAATTGATCTTCTTTATTTTCTGAAGGTGACAGTATGCAATACTCTTGCTGGTTATACTCAAATTTATCCTGCAGGTAAAAACGATACTCTTTATCAGTATCTTCTAATACCAATTCTCCCTGTTCACTATCATACCAGAAGCTAGGATTTTCATCAGAATTGACTCTATTCTTCATCATTGCTCCACCCTTTCCTCTTGTTGAGAAACTTGCGCAAAATTATGGAAGCAGCTAATTTATCTCTTGTTTCCTTGCGTTTAGCTCGGCTTACATCCCCTGAAAGGAGTACTTTTTCCACTTCAGCAGTGCTCAATCTCTCATCCTCTAAAACAATAGGGATAGCAAATTCTTTTTCTAATACTTTTTTAAAGTCTTTAGTAGCCTCCACCCTAAAACCTTCAGAGCCATCCATATTTAGGGGAAGGCCTAAAACAATTAAAGAAATATTATATTTTTCTATTATGGCCTGTATTTCCTCTAATACCTGAATATCATCCTGGTTTTGAATAGTCTTTAATGGTTGTGAGGTTATTTTAAGGGCATCACTAATAGCCAGTCCTATTCTCTTATCTCCATAATCAATAGCTAATATCCGCAAATTTTTCTCCTCATTAAACCCCTTTTTTGATAAATCTTTTATTCTAATATATCATTATACAGTTAGGGCATGTTAATTGCAAGTCCCAATCTGCAAACTATCCAGATATAAAAAGCCCCGCTGCTAACTTCAGCGAGGCTAGGGATAGCCAGTACAAAGGATTTTTTGAAAAGCTTTTAAAAGAGTAAACTACTGCATATATTTAGAGATCAGCTCTTCTAAAATATCATCTCTATCTACCGTTCTAATCATAGTACGTGCATCTTTGTAGCTGGTTATATAGGCAGGATCGCCGGATATAAGGTAACCAACTATTTGATTCACTGGATTATAACCCCTCTCCTCTAGAGCATAATAAACTCTTTTCAAAACATATCCAGCTTCGCTTTCCTCATCGCTTAAATCAAAATCAAATTTCATGGTTTCACTGATTTGCTGTTTTTCCTCTTCAGTCACAGTTATAACCTCCTGGATGGTGCTTTAACAAATTAAATTTGTTCAGCCACAATTTCTCTGGCCAATTCAAAGGCCTCTGGTAACTTCTCAGGCTCTTTACCACCAGCCTGAGCCATATCAGGTCTGCCGCCACCACCTCCACCTGTAACAGCTGCTATTTTGCCTACAATGTCACCAGCTTTAAACCCTCTGGCAATTAAGTCCTCTGTTACCCGGGCTACAAAGAATAATCCTTCATCTTCCACTAAAGCTAATATTATTATTCCACTATCCAGCTCCTGATATATCTCGTCACTTAAGTTTCTCAGGGTTTCTTTGTCAATCCCCTCAAATTTAGATAGCAAGACAGGGACTCCAGATACATGCTCTACATCAGCTAATAATTCTTCCGCCTTTCTGTCTGCCAGTTTATCCTGCAGTGATTTTAACTTTTTGTTCATTTCTTTTTTATCTTCCTGCACCTGCTGGATTTTATCAACCAGTTTTTCCGGTTCTGTTTTTAAATTACTGGTGGCTTCCCTGATAATATCCTCCTGTTTTTCTACATACTCCAGAGCTCCTAAGCCAGTTTCTGCTTCAATTCGCCTCACTCCAGCTGCTATGGAACTTTCCTGTCTAATTTTGAATAAACCTATTTCACCAGTAGAAGATACATGGGTACCTCCACAAAGCTCCAGACTATAATCTCCTGTCTGGACGACCCTTACCTCTTCTTCATATTTTTCTTCAAATAAAGCCTGAGCCCCCTTTTTACGAGCCTCTTCTATCGTCGTCAGATAAGTTGAAACGGATAAATTTTGTAATATCATGCGATTTACTTCTCTCTCCAGCTGCCTTAACTCTGGCCAGCTCAATGCTTCAAAGTGAGTAAAATCAAAACGCAGTCTATCAGGAGCAACCAGAGAACCAGATTGGTTGACGTGCTCACCTAATTGATTCATCAAAGCTTGATGTAATAAATGAGTAGCCGTATGATTTCTGGCTGTGGCCTGGCGCAGGTCTTCTTCTACAGCAGATTTTGCCTGCTCTCCTGCCTTAAACTCTCCTTCTCTAACCTCAACTGTAGCTACATTAAAGCCTCCCCTGTTCTGCACATCCTTTACCACAGCTTTAGCAGTGGCAGTCATAATCCGACCTCTATCACCTACCTGCCCTCCGCTTTCAGCATAAAAGGGGGTATGACTTAAAATTACCTCGCCAACTTCTCCTTCTTGGAGCTTTTCAATTTCTTTATTATCCTTTATAAGAGCCCATATTTCTCCCTCGGTTTCTAAATTATGATATCCAACAAATTCCTGCTCATCCTTGATCTTTTGGGCCAGATCTTCATAGAGCTCTTCTCCCTGCTCTACAAAACCTCCCTCCTGTCGAGCTTCCCTTGCTCTCTGTCGCTGCTTTTCCATCTCCTCTTCAAAGCCTGCTATATCAATTTTTAAACCTTCTTCCTCTAAAACATCTCTGGTCAAGTCGGGCGGGAAACCATAGGTATCATATAATTCAAAGGCTTCCTCCCCGGGCAATAAGTCTAGCTCCTCCTCCTTGAGCCTCTTTATTCTTTGCTGAAGGATTTCTAAACCCTGATCTAGGGTCTGTAAAAATCTCTCTTCTTCAGCCGAGACAACTCGAGCGATATGGTCTTCTCTCTGTTTTAATTCTGGATAGGCTTCATTCATAAGCCCTATTACCTCTGGGATCATCTCATGTAAAAAAGGCTCTGAGAAGTTTAACTTCAAGCCATAGCGAGCTGCTCTTCGCAAGAGTCTCCTGATTACATAACCTCTACCTTCATTAGAGGGCAAAGCTCCATCATGGATAGCCATGGTTATTCCCCGCAAATGATCTGAAATAACTCTAAAAGCTGTTTTGATCTCTTCACTTTCCTGATAGGAAAAATTAGATCTGCTGGCTATTACATCCAATAGAGGTTTAATGATATCAATCTCGTAATTGGACTTTGTTCCCTGCAAAACTGAAGCCGTTCTTTCCAAGCCCATTCCTGTATCAATATTTTTTTGGGGTAACTCTAAATACTCTCCTTCTTCCGTATAGTCGTACTGGGTAAAGACCAGATTCCAAAGTTCAAGGTAGCGATCCCCTTCTCCGCCTAAGACATCTTCTGGTCCAGTGCCAAATTCAGGACCTCTATCAATATGAATTTCAGAACAGGGACCACAGGGCCCGGTGCCAATTTGCCAGAAATTATCTTTCTTGCCCATTCTTACAATTCTTGTCTCTGGCAGGCCGATCTTATCCCGCCAGATTTTAAAGGATTCATCGTCATCTTTATAAATTGTAGCTATTAATTTCTCTTCCGGCAGATTCAAAACTTCCGTCACATACTCCCAACCCCAGGCAATAGCCTCTTCTTTAAAATAATCACCAAAGGAAAAATTACCTAGCATTTCAAAGAAGGTATGGTGGCGGGCAGTTCTCCCAACATTTTCAATATCTCCTGTCCTGATACATTTTTGGCAGGAAGCCAATCTTTTTTTAGGGGGAGTTTCCTGGCCGCTAAAAAAAGGTTTTAAGGGAAACATACCGGAGTTTACCCATAATACCGTGGGATCATCTTTGGGAATTAAAGGAGCACTATCAACAACCTGGTGACCTTTATCCTGAAAAAAGTTTAAAAAAGAAGCTCTTAATTCATCGGTTAACATTATTTAATCTCCCCTTCTAATTCTAGCAAAACGCCTTTTACCAACCTGCAAAATCATTTCCTCTGTAATTGGAACATCATAATCTATAGTCTCAACTTTTTCATCATTTAACCTCACCGCTCCCTGTTTAATCAGGCGGCGTGCTTCGCTATTACTGTCAACAAATCCCGTGGCAGCAATCAATTTAACAATCCAGAGTTTGCCCTCTTCTAAATCTGCAGCGGGAATTATTACTTCTTTCATATCCTCAGGTTTTTGCCCCTGGGAGAAGACCTTATCAAACTCCCTGGCAGCTTTTTCAGCTTCATCTTCTCCATGATAGGTAGTCACTATATTATGAGCTAACTTCTTCTTAATTTTCATGGGATTGGTAGCATCTTTTTGCAATTTTTTTCTCTCTTTCTCTACTTCAGCCGGGGTTAAATCAGTAACCAGTTCAAAATATCTTATTATCAAATCATCGGGTAAAGACATCACTTTTCCATACATCTCCTGGGAGCTTTCATTAATGCCAATATAATTATCCAGGCTCTTACTCATCTTCTGACTTCCATCCAATCCCTCTAATAATGGCATCATCATAACCACCTGCGGGGTTTGATCAAATTCTCTCTGCAACCGTCGGCCCACCAGGAGATTAAACCTCTGGTCAGTCCCACCCAGCTCCACATCGGCATCTAAGGCCACGGAATCATAACCCTGCAATAAAGGATAGAAAAATTCATGAATGGCGATGGGTTTGTTATCAGCCATTCTAGTAGCAAAGTCATCTCTTTCTAGCATCCGGGCTACAGTATAGCGTGAAGCTATATTTATGATATCCTCCAGCATCAAATCTCCTAACCAATCACTATTGAAATGAAGTATGGTTTTATCCGGATCTAAAACTCGAGAAAACTGTTCCTGATAGGTCCTGGCATTCTCCTCTACCTCTTCTTCAGTCAATTGCTTCCTGGTTTCAGATTTACCACTGGGATCACCAATCATCCCGGTGAAATCACCTATTATTAAATGAACTTCATGGCCAAAGGATTGAAATTGTTTGAGCTTATTTAAGACCACTGTATGGCCTAAATGTATATCAGGAGCAGAGGGGTCAAGACCTAATTTTACTTTTAAGGGCTTCTTTTTCTGCCGGGAAGAAATAAGTCGGGCCAGTAAATCATCCTTTGAAATTAAATCTGCTACTCCCTGAGTTAAAATATTAAGTTCCTCTTTTAATTTCTTTTTTTCTTCCTCCGATATCTCTAATTCCTGAAAAATTTCTTCTACTTCATTTTCGTCTTGCTGACTCTCCTGCAAATTATTTTTGGTTATCATTGGTTTCTGGTTTTACAACCAGTCAAACACCTCCTTAAATAATTTCCCTTCTTCAGTTAACTAAGTTAAGTCAACTATGTAAATAAATAAAATAATTATATAGAGCAATTATAAAAAATATAACTAAGAGATTAGAAGCTTATCCTTCAATAACATTCCCACATATGCTATAATTATATCAGAATGAAATTTTTCTAACAAGGTGTTCTTTTATCTTTGTTTATGATATAATCACAAAAAATGCAAATAACTCAAAGTTTTTTCGGAGGTGAAAGCTGTGGCCCACCGCAGCAATAGCAAAAATGAAACAAATATTTCCGGCAGAAGCTGGAAATTATATTTCCTATCAGTTTTAATAGTGGTATTTTTTCTCTTTTTAGGCACTTTTTTTGGTGGCCTGGCTTTTATTGTAAATGAAACCCCGGATATTTCAGATTATCGAGGTGGACGTCAGAGCACCATGATTTATAGCGACGATGGTACCCTGATAAATAGTCTTTTTCAGGAAAATAGAATTTATACTACTTTAGATGATATTCCCGAAGAATTGCAGCAGGCGATTGTAGCTATTGAAGACCATAACTTTTATGACCATCATGGAGTAGATTTAATTGGTATAGCCAGGGCAGTAATTGCTAATATCACTGAAGGAAGGATTGTCCAGGGTGGAAGCACAATAACCCAGCAGTTAGCTCGAGAAGCTCTTTTAAGTCAGGAGCAGACTATAATACGTAAATTACAGGAAATTTATCTTGCTTTACAGTTTGAGAGATTATACACCAAATCAGAAATTTTAGAGATGTACTTAAATGAAATATTCTTTGGTCACAGTGCTTATGGTGTAGAAGCAGCTGCCCAACAATACTTTGGCAAAAATGCCTCCAATCTTGATCTAGGTGAGTCTGCCTTAATAGCTGCCTTACCCAGGGCTCCTAATTTCTATTCCCCCTTTAATAACGAAGAAGCAGCTATAAGACGCCGTAATGTAGTCTTAAACAGGATGTATCAATTAGGTTATATCGATGAAGATAAATATGAGTTAACCGGTTCTGAAGGTTTAGAGCTTAACCCTGATGGCAGACAGGAAATCGATGAAACTGCTCCATATTTCGTTCGTTATGTCAGAGATCAATTATTGCGCATGTTTGGCGCCCAGGAAGTCTATGGAGGTGGGCTTCAAGTTCACACCACCATCGATCTTGATAAGCAAAAAGAGGCAGAAAAAGCCTTTCAGGAAGCACTACAGGAAGGCATAATCCCCTCTCATGAAAGAGATACCGATATAGCTAATATTCAACCCCAATTTTCTTCTATTTCTATTGAGCCAGAGTCTGGGGAAATTAAAAGTATGATTGGTGGGCGGGGGGATGATCAATTCAATCGAGCAACTCAAGCAGCCCGCCAGCCCGGTTCAGCCTTTAAGCCCTTTGTTTATACTAGAGCTATAGAAGAAGGTTTTTACCCTGCTTCGGTGATCAGTGATATTCCCAGACCGGCTTTTCGCTCTGATACTACCTATGAGATCTGGCCAGTCAATTTTAATCACGAGTATCATGGTATGGTGAATTTAAGAGAGGGGTTGGCATCATCTTTAAATGTTGCCGCAGTGAATTTAATTGAAGAAGTAGGGGTTGAACCTACAATTGAAACAGCTCAGGAAATGGGTATTACAACTTTCCAGGAGCAGGATTTTTATGATGACCACCTTTCCCTGGCATTGGGAGGGTTAACCAGAGGGGTGACACCTTTAGAGTTAACCTCGGCCTACGGTGCATATGCCAATGATGGAGTCTGGGTTCAGCCTCATGAAATAAAAAAAGTTGAAGATAGTCAGGGTAACACATTATATGAAGCTAACCCGGATAAAAATGTAGTATTGGATGAAGAGGATAACTATCTAATGTTAAGCATGCTTCGTTCCGTTATAAGCGATGGCACCGGCTGGCGAGCCGACTTGGGAAGAGATATAGGTGGCAAAACAGGTACCACCAACGATTTCACTGATTCCTGGTTTGTGGGGTTTGTTCCTGAATTGGTAACCACAGTCTGGATAGGTGAGGATTCTCCTCGTTCTATGAATTACCCCACCGGCAGAATCACCAGTGGGCAGGCTGTCCAGCTTTGGAGTAAAATCATGGAACCAATTTTAGATGATATCCCAGAGACTTCTTTTAATCGCCCACAGGATATAATATCAATAGAAGTAGATCCGGCAACAGGCCTTTTAGCAGCTGATAATCCCGGTCAATCAGTAAACGAAGTCTTTCGCATGGATAATACACCTGAAGAGCGAAGCCCCATCCAGGGGCCCATCGATTCGGTAAGGCTTGATAGGGAGACTTTAAGATTAGCCACCACCAGCACTCCAGAGGAGCAAATAATAAATGTGGATTATTTAGTGGATAGCGGCATTGTCCTTGGCCCCTTAGAAGTTACCTTTAGCCAGAATACTTCCCCTGGCGGTGGGCGTCAACCTATCAGCGGCACCTATAAAGCTCAAGCAGGTATGCCAGTTTTAGAAATAGATCCCAATACCGGAATCCCTAAGACCGATGACGATGGAGAATATAGTTATTTAAAAATAACCACTGAAACTGCTGATGGAGGTGAGCCTTTAGACTCTCCTACTCTAGGAGATGATAGACCGGAGGATTTAGCTCCAGCTCCTGAAAGCGTGTTAGAGTTTTTAGATGACGGTGAAGAAGTTGAACCTGAAGAAGATGCACCAGAAATTGTGGATGAAACGGTTGAAGAAGATACAATGGAAGTTCCTGAGGAAGATGAGGTAACGGAAGAGCCTGCAGAATCTGAGGATGATGAAGATAGAGAGGCTGCTCGCCAGGAAAGGCGGGATAGAATCGATAGCCTGTTAGACCTTTTATCCCCGGAGGAAGCTGAAGAGATCGAAGAGGAATTAGAAGAGGAAGAAATCGAAGACTAAAAGAAGTATTAATTTATGAAAAGTAACAGGGCCTCTATCGTAGATTTTTTCTACGGCAGAGGCCTTTAATTTTACAGCTATTAGGCAGCTATTAGGAAGATGTTTTCAGCTAAAATTTTATTATTTAAGAACCAATGGTAACAATAGTCACCCCGGAACCACCTTCTTTTTCTCTCCCTCTTCGATAATCTTTTACATGAGGATGGTTTTCTATCAGCTCAGAAACAGCATCTCGCAGAGCCCCACTGCCTTTCCCATGAATTATTTCTAATTCTCTGAGACCAGCTAAAAGAGCATCATCAAGATATTTATCAAGCTCCTGTTGAGCCTCTTGATATCTCATTCCCCGCAGGTCCAAAGATTGAGAGACTTTTTTAGATTTTTCAACTTTATATTTTTGCAATTTTTGTTCCTTAGCCTGTTCTTCATCTTCCACAGGTGTTAAATCTCCTAAGTCAGCCTTAACCTTCATAATTCCAGCCTGAATCTCCGCTTCCGCATTATTTTCATGGATTTCTAATATTTCTCCCCTTTGATTCAAACTCTCTATTCTCACCTGGTCTCCAGGCTTAAAATCATAATCAATCTCCTCTTTTTCCTGATTTTCATCACTTTTATTGGCCAGAGAGTTGACTTTCGTCTCCATCTCTTTAATATCTAAGTTGATTTCCGATTCTAGTCTATCCACCTCAGATTTTTGGGTGAAATCCTTATTCTTTAGTTCACCCAATATCTTTTTAGCCCGGGCCTTTAACTGTCTTAACTGTTTTTTGGCCTGCTCCTGAGTCTCTTCTATTAAATTCTGTTGTTGTTTTTTTAATTTTTCCTGTTCCTGACTAAGCTCTTCTTTTTTACGAGAAAGTTTGTTTTCTTTCTTTTTTAGTTCTTTATTTAACTCCTCATATTTTTTTCGCTCCTGGTTAAGCTCAGCAATTATATCTTCAACGGCCAATTTATCCTGATCCTGCAGATTTCTGGCTTGAGATATTAATTTCTCTGGCAAACCCAGTCTCAGAGCAATTTCAAAGGCATTGCTCCCTCCTGGAATCCCCATTATAAGTTTATAAGTCGGGCTTAAAGTCTCTAAATCAAACTCAACAGCCGCATTTTCCACTCCCTCAGTGCTATAGGCATAGCTCTTTAATTGACTGTAATGGGTGGTAGCCACCGTCACCGTCTGCCGTCTTTTAAATTCTTCTAAAATTGAGATACCCAAAGCCGCCCCTTCTTCTGGATCAGTGCCAGCCCCTATCTCATCCAGCAAGACCAGACTACTTTTATTAGCCTTTGAGAGGTATTCTTTAATATTATTCATATGAGAAGAAAAGGTACTTAAATTCTGTTCAATGCTCTGCTCATCGCCTATATCAGCAAAGATATTATCAAAGACGGCAATTTCGCTGCCCTCTTGAGCAGGAAGAGGGATGCCACTTAAACCCATAGCCACAAAAAGCCCCAGGGTTTTTAAGGCTACTGTCTTACCACCAGTATTGGGACCTGTAATCAACAAAAGTCTAAAGGATTCTCCCACAAAAATATCAATGGGAACAGCCTCCTGACCCAAAAGAGGATGGCGACCCTGATTAATCTCCACATAACCTCTGGTATTTACCTGGGGTATAATGCCATCATTATCCTGCAGATAGCCACTGCGAGCAAAGACTTCATCAAATTTGCTTAATATACCCTGGTTTTGTTTTATTTCTTTACTCCGTTCAGCAATCTCCTGCGTTAACTCAGTCAAGATTCTTTTGATTTCAGCTTCTTCTTCCCGGCGCAGTTCTCGCAGTTTATTATTTAATTCCACTACCACCATCGGTTCCATAAAAACCGTCATCCCACTGGCCGATTGGTCATGGACAATTCCTTTGAAGGTATTACGATACTGCTGTTTTACAGGGACTACAAAGCGATTTTCTCTGATTGTAACCAGAGACTCCTGCAGCATTTTAGTATACTTGCCATCATTGATGATACTGTTGATTTTATTTTGGACTTTATTTTCAGTGGCCGAGATCTTGTTGCGCAAACTGGCTAATTTGGGACTGGCATCATCCTTTATTTCATCATTATCATCGATTATATCAGCAATTTTATTCCTTAACTCTGGCTGCGGCAGGAGATGATCTTTATATTGCTGTAAAGGACCTGCTAATAACTCCTCTTGCAAACCTCTAAACTGAGCTGCATGTTCCTTTAATTCAGCGAAAAACTTAATGGTTTTTCCCGTAGAGCGCAAAAGTTTATCAATTTTATTTATCTCAGAGATATTTAAAACTAACCCCTTATTAGCCCTTTGCAATAACTTTTCAATGGCTTCAGGACATAAAAGAGGAGGTCTTCCCCTTTCCTGTAGTATTTTTGCCCCCTGCTTTGCTTCGGCCAGTCTTCTTTCCACCACCTCTTCATAGGTTAAGGGAGTCAATTTTTGCACCTTATCTTTTCCAGGATAAGTGGTGGCATACTCAGCTATAATATTTTTTATTTTATGGTATTCCAATTTTTCCAGACTGTATTGATGCAAAATAATTCACTCCAATTAATAATTTATAAGGCAAGAAAATTTTTCAATTCCTCTAAAGTCATGGTATTTAAAACTTGATTTTCTTCCAGCCAGGCCCTGCGAGCAACATCGACTCCTAATTTCATATCCTCTAACTCAGCAGTATGGTGAGCATCGGTGCTTATAGCCAGTATAACATCATTAGCAGCGGCCTTGCGGGCAAGTAAATCATCTAAATCAAGGCGAGAAGGGGAGGCATTAATTTCTAAGCAGGTATTAGTTTCTGAAGCTGCGGTGATTACTCTTTCCATATCCACTTGATAGGCATCTCTTCTCCCCAGCAATCTGCCTCTAGGGTGGCCGAGAATATCGACGTTTTCATTATGACAGGCTTTAACTAATCTTTCCGTTATCGTTTCTTTATCCTGTGTAAAGGCACTATGAATTGAAGCGATTACTAGATCGAGCTCTGCCAGGATAGCATCGGAGAAATCAAGGCTGCCATCAGGTAAAATATCAACTTCTATACCAGATAAGATTTTAATCTCAGGAACTTCTTCCTGCAAAGCCGCAATTTCTTCTCGTTGCTTCTTTAATTCCTTTTCATCCAAACCACTGGCTATCCGAAGAGATTTAGAATGATCTGTAATTGCCAGATATTGATACCCTTTATCTATAGCAGCCTGGGCCATTTCAGCTATTGAATGAGCACCATCGCTATATCTACTATGAAGATGAAAGTCTCCCTTTATTTTATCTTCTGTAATTAAGACTGGAAGTTCACTCTTCTGGGCCAGTTCAATCTCACCACGATCTTCTCGCAGCTCAGGCTCAATATAATCAAGACCTAAAGTTTCATATATATCCGCTTCTTTGCTCAGGTTACTCTCGTCACTATTAGAAACCTGGTCATTATTTTCTGTAGCAAAGAGGCCATATTCGTTGAGGGTATAATTTTGCTCTTTGGCTAATTGTCGCATTTTAACATTATGCTCTGTGGAACCTGTAAAATACTGTAAGGCAGCAGGAAATTCTTCCTTAGTAACTATACGGAAATCTATCTGAACGCCATTTTTTAAGATTAAGCTTATCTTGCTTTTACCTTCAGACTCCACTTGATAAACCTCAGGAAAGTTTTTGAGATAAGCAGTCAACTCTTCCTGTTTATCTTTTCCGGCAATCAAAATATCAATATCTCTAATTAATTCCTTTCTTCTTCGCAAACTCCCAGCAATCGATATTTCTGCAAATAAAGAAGGTCTTTCCTTTATATAGGCTAAAATTTTAGCAGCCAATTTATCGGCCTCATTAATTTTCATCTTCTCTTGATAGACTTCATATCTGGCAATGGCTTCCTCTAAATTTTTAGCCAGCTTAGGGCCAAAGCCAGCTAATTTTTGCACCTGGGAGTTGGCCAGTGCTCTTTTTAGGTCGTCAATTTTGCTTATTTCCAACTCATAATAAAGTTGATGAGCTCTCTTGGGTCCTAAACCAGGAATTTCTATTAATTCTAATAGTCCTGCCGGTAATTCTCTCTTTAATTCTTCTAATTGAGATGGAGTACCTGAAGCAAATATCTCTTTGATTGTTCCGGCAATACCCTTGCCAATCCCTTTAATATCTGTTAATCTATTTTCCTTAACCAGGACCTCTAACTCTTCCGAGAGATCATCTAGAGCTCTGGCAGCATTCCGATAAGCCCTTATTTTAAAGGGGTTATCTCCCTTTATCTCCATTAAATCTGCCAATTCAGTAAGCATTTTAGCAGTTTTTTTTGCTGTTATCTCCTCCAAAGGTATAACCTCCTACTAATTATAATAAAAAAGCGGCCTGGATTACGGCCGCCCCATTATTTCATCAAGAGCTTCCTGAATCACGGGGGTGAGATCCAAAAGCCAATCAGCAAAAATAGAATTGGTCAGAGCTGTTTCTATTTCAGCCACCGGTATCTGGTTTAAAATTATTACGAGCAGGTATACCAGGGCCAGTCCTTTAAGAGCACCCAGCAAAAAACCTCCCCCTTTATCCACCGGTTCTAAGTACATCCAATCCAGCAATGATTTGAGAATTTCTCCAAAAATATGTACCAATAGATTTGCTACGACAAAAATAATGGCAAAGCTCATAAACTGCAGCACAGTCGGTGAAAAATCCAGATATCTGGCTAAAACTTCCACAAAATCAAGGTAAAAATTAAGAGACAAATAAATAGCCAATAGCAACCCCAGCAGAGTGGCAGTCTGTCTAACGAAACCCTTTCGGTAGCCAGATATTAAAAAATATAACATCATAATTAAAATTATAACATCTAAAACTGATATACCTTGCAATTATTAATCAACCTCCTGCAGCAGTTCCATCAATTCCTCGTTGTCCTGCCTGAGGTAATCTATCTCTTCCTGAAGTTCTTTGTTTTCAGTCTGTAATTCTTCCTTTTCAGCTATAATCTTTTCTTTATCTTCTTGCGCCTTTATCCATTGATCGGCTAAATTAAGCAGGGTCAACCTTACCAATTGGCGCCGAGGAATATTGGGGTAAGCTTGAGATATTTCTTCTCCAATTTGATTTACCTTATCAGCTAACTCCTCTAAATAATCCCGGGAAAGATCCCCAACTACTACATGATTTTCTCCCAGGACTTCCACAACAAATTTCTGCTCTTCTTTATTATTATTTTGATTCATTAGGAATCCTCCCGTTCTCTGGTCTTAATTTTTATCAGCTGGAAAAATTTATTCATAATTTTAGCTTCCCGTTATATACTTCCTTGCTGGCAGGAAAAATCCTGCCAGCAAAGTTTATTTACCCCTTATTTGAGCTTTAAATTCTTCTTCTAACATAGTAATGATTTGGTTGACCTTTTCCTCTACCTCTTCTTCTTGCAGTGTTCTCTCTCGGGCCTGGTAGAGCATCTTCAGGGCTAAACTCTTTTGACCTGAAGGGATCTGTTCTCCCTGATAGAGGTCAAAAATTTTAGCTTCCTGCAATATCTCTCCTCCAGTCTCCTCTATTGCTGATATTATATCAGCAGCAGGTATCTCATCAGCCAATAACAGGGCTAAATCTCTGGAAGTAGAGGGATGACGGGGAATCTTTTGATATTTTATCCCGGCAAAATCAGCTGCTGCCTCTATTAAGTCATAGGCAAATTCACCCAGTGCCGTTCTGGCAGGCAGATCATATTCAGCAGCCAGGTCAGGATGTAATTCCCCTAAAACTCCTGCTTTTTCACCAGCAATAAAAAGATTGGCAGCTCGACCTGGATGAAAGAGATCGACTTTAGTTCTCTGCCAGCTATAATCAGCAACTTTAATTTCAGCTAAAAGATTTTCCAGGCCACCCTTTAAGTAAAAGAAATCAGGAGCAGCAAGACCCCAGGATTCCTCTGGATAACCCATGCTACCAAGGGCAATTTTCCTTTTCTCCAATGGTCTTTCCTTCTTCCCCTGGGAATAAAACACCTGACCCATTTCATATATAGCCATTTCTTTTATCTGTTTGCGAGCATTTAAAGATAAGACTTCAATTAAACCAGGAATTAACGAAACTCGCAGTTGGGCAAAAGCCTGACTTAAAGGATTCTTTAATCTTACTTGTAATTGATTTAAGTTTTCAAGGTTTTGAGAAGTCAATTGAGTTAAGTTCCCAGGGGAACTATTTATAAGATAATCAAGCAAATAACCATCCAGTTCCTCTTCTTTCGGCCTAAGACTATAATTGATTACCTCTTCTAAACCCTGTTGTTGTAAGAGTTGATCTATCTTGTGCTCTTTTTTTTGCTCGGACGTCCGTCCTCCTGGCTCACTGCTTGCCGGTCTGGTAGAGGAAATATTATTATATCCATAAACTCTGGCCACTTCTTCAATAAGGTCTGCTTCTCCCTCCACATCCCTTCTAAAACCTGGAGTTTTAACTAATAGGTTGTTGCCTTTTCTATCATGTATTTTAAAGCCCAACCCCTCCAGCATGGTAGCAATCTTTTCAGCAGTAATATTAATCCCTAAAAGTTGATTGACTCTTTGAGGGGCTAACTCAATTTCTTTTTCCTCAAAGGGAGCAGGGTATTGATCAACAAGCTTCTCCTTGATCTCTCCTCCAGCATATTTTTGCAAAAGATAACAGGCTCGACGGCTGGCCTCATCTACAGCTGTGATATCGATTTTTCTTTCAAAGCGATGAGACGAATCACTATGCAGGGCAAATTTTTTGGCAGTCCTTCTAATATTCACTGCATTAAAAGAAGCTGCCTCCAGCAAAACTCGCCTGGTTCCTGTTGTAACTTCAGTATTAGCTCCTCCCATAACCCCTGCCAGGCCAATGGGTTTATCTTTATCAGCTATAACCAGCACCTCAGAATCAAGTTCCCTCTTTTTATCATCTAAAGTCATCAGGACTTCACCCTCTTCAGCTCTTCTAACAATAATTTTATCACCGGTTACCCTATCAAAATCAAAGGCATGAAGGGGCTGGTTATATTCTAGCATAACATAATTAGTAATATCTACAATGTTGTTGATAGGTCGGATTCCAGCAGCCTCCAGCCTTCTTTGCATCCAGAGGGGAGAAGGTTTTATCTCAATATCCTCGATTAAACGGCAGGTATAGCGTTGACATAACTCAGGATCTTTAATCTCTACCTCTACTGAAGCTGGAGAATTATCTTTTTCAGCTAAAGCTTCTGGCCAGTTAATCGCTAATTTATTATCGCTTAATCCTTTAACCTCCCTGGCTACTCCTATGTGCCCTAAACAGCGGGCATAATTGGGAGTTAAATCAAGCTTGTAGACATAATCATCTAACTTAAGGGCCCTGACTAAAGACTGTCCGGGAGTAGTATTATCGGCCAGGAGCATGATCCCATCCTGTCTCTCTTCTTCTAAACCCAATTCATCGGCAGAGCAGATCATCCCCGCTGATTTTTTGCCTCTAATTTCTGTCTCTTTAATCTCTAACCCCGTGGGTAAAGTAGTGCCTGGTAAAGCCACCGGGACTTTTTGGCCTACCGCTACGTTGGGGGCTCCACAAATTATCTGCTTTTTAGTGGTAGAGCCACAGTCTACCTGACAGATAGTTAATTTATCGGCATTTTCATGATCAGCTACTTCAAGCACTTCACCTACTATTAAATCCTCTAAACCCTCTCCGCGGTAGGACATATCTTCAACTTCCAGCCCCGCCATAGTAAGAAAATGAGCAAATTTTTCCGGGGTTTCAGGAATATCTATATAAGAATTAAGCCAGTTATAAGACAATTGCATTATTATCGCCTCCGAGAAATTTATTTAAACTGTTGTAAAAATCTGCGATCATTTTCCTGTAATAATCTTATATCATCAATACCATATTTTAGCAAAGTTATTCTATCTATTCCCATACCAAAGGCAAAACCACTGTATTCCTGAGGGTTGATTCCTGACATCTTTAATACCCTGGGATGAACCAGGCCAGAACCCATTATTTCCAGCCAGCCTGTATAGGAGCACAGGCTACATCCCTCTCCTCCACAGACTATGCAGGATACATCCACCTCGGCACTGGGTTCAGTAAAGGGAAAATAGCTGGGGCGGAACCTCACTGAATGGTTCTGACCAAAAATCTGTTCTACCATAATCTGAATTGTCCCCTTTAAATCGCCAAAGGTAATATTTTCATCGACTACCAGTCCCTCTAGCTGATGAAAAACTGGAGAGTGAGAGGCATCCAGTTCATCAGCCCGATATACTCTTCCAGGAGCTATTATTTTGATTGGGGGGCTGGTGTTTTCCATAGTACGAACCTGAACTGGTGAAGTATGAGTTCGCAAGAGAAAAAGATCATCCAGATATAAGGTATCCTGCAAATCTCGAGCAGGGTGATCTTCGGGTATATTCAGGGCCTTAAAATTATAATATTCATCCTCCACTTCAGGGCCTACGGCAATTTTAAATCCCATGGCAATAAAAATCTCTTCTAATTCTGAGGTAACGATAGATAGAGGATGCTGGCTGCCTTTTTTAATCTTATGGCCAGGCAGGGTAACATCAATCCTTTCAGCTTCTAACTGTCTTTTCTTTTTTTCAGCAGCTAATTTATCCTTTTTTTCCTGGAGTTTATTATTTATTTCTTCTTTGACTTTATTGAGCTCTTTTCCCAAAATTGGTTTTTGTTCATCAGGAATCGAGGCCATTTTGCCATATAACTGTTTGATTTTGCCATTTTTTCCTAAAAACTTTACCCTAACCTCTTCTAAGCTATCCAGGTCTTGTGCTTCATTATATTTAATATTGAATTTCTCTTTAACATCACTTATTATTTTTTCTATATCCATTTTTCTCCACCTCCAAAGGCAATTAGTCTTTCTCCAATAAAAAAATCCCGTCCCTGTCGGGACGAGAATATCGCGGTACCACCCAATTTTATCTAGTTAATACAGCTAAAATTTAAGCTGATAACTAAGATCTCTTATGGATTGATAACGGGTTTTCTCCCGGTTAAGTCTAATCCTTCACCTTCAACCAACAGCTCCAGGGAGAAAGTCCTGGTCTGCCTTGATAGTGCTTTCAGTCCAGGGCACTACCTCCCTTTAAAGACAGCTTATAACCAGTCTGCTTCCCTTTCTTAGCTTTTAACAGATAATCCAGTTTTCTTTTCCTCTGTAGTAGTTCCAACAAAAAAATCTTTATAGGCAAGATAGGCCGAAACAGAACCAGTCTTTTCAAAGACTTTCCAGAAAAAATTTTCTTTCCACCCCAAATTGACCACTCCCTTCAGCCAGATAAAATACTTGATAATAAAATTATATCACAGAGAATTTTGTCTGGCAAGCAAAGAATTTAAGTTCAATCTGAAATCCACTATAGTCCTGTCTGGCGAACCATTTCAAAGATTATCACCGAACCAGCAACAGCTGCATTTAATGATTCTATGCTGGGAGATAAGGGGATTTTAATCTTCTTATCAGTTAATTTTTCCAGGTCAGCAGGAATGCCTCGAGATTCATTGCCAATAAGCAGAACTTCTCTTCCCTGGTAAAGTTCATCGGTATAAAGGTTGGGAGCATCAGGAGTGGCTGCCAGAAGAGGTCTCTCCGGCAGGTCTCCATTATGTTTTAAGCTCTCTACTTCATCTGTTGTAAGAGAGTAAACTATAGGGAGATGAAAAATCCCTCCCATGCTGCCTCTAATCACCTTGGGATTAAAGATATCTACTGTTCCCTTAAGAGTTAGTAAACCAGCAATATTAGCTGCAGCGGCTGATCTAATCAAAGTTCCTAAATTTCCCGGGTCCTGTATTCCAGCCAGTAATAGGAGGGGGCCACTTTCCTGCCAGAGCTTTTCTATATTTGCCGGTCTGGCTTTAGCTATAGCTAAAACCCCCTGGGGATTTACAGTAGTAGCAACTTCAGCAAACAAGTCATCTTCTAGCCAGAGAGGTGTTTGTTCTTCTGGCAGCAGCGATAAAATTTTACTCACTCTTTTATCTTCTTTTTCTAATTCTGCCCTAAAAAAAATTTCTTCAAGCTCAACTCCGGCCTTTAATGCTGCTTCGATAAGAGTAAAACCTTCCAGTAAAAACTGCTTTTTATCCTGGCGATATTTTTTTTGCTGCAATTTAATAGCATTCTTTACCCTGTTATTCTGTCTGCTGGTGATATACGTCCACTGAGACATTTATCTCCGCCCCTATAATTTAACCCGGGATACCCCGGGTTAATTAGTAGTTAATTTAATTCTGCCTTGGCAATTTCAACCAGTTCAGCAAAGGCTTCTTGGTCATTGACAGCTAAATCTGCCATTATTTTGCGATCTATTTCCACATCCGCCTGCTTTAGACCATTTATAAAGCGGCTGTAGGATAAACCCTCCTGTCGGGCTGCAGCATTTATTCTGGTAATCCAGAGGCGGCGAAAATCTCGCTTTCTTCTTCTTCTATCTCTATATGCATTATCTAAAGATTTCATCACTGCCTGTTTAGCAGGTCTAAAGAGTTTGCTGCGGGAACCAAAAAACCCTTTAGCATTCTTTAACACCTTTTTTCTGCGTTTCCGGGCTTTAGTACCTCTTTTAACGCGAGGCATCATCAATCACTCCTTTCCAACTAAATAATCATTTCCTTGGTTAATTATATTATAATAACAACATGATATTAATTACATTGATTGAATTAACTGCCTGTATTTTTCGCGATGAGCCTTATCAACCTCTACTTCTTTTCTTAATCTATGCTTGCGACTGGAATTTTTCTTGGTCAACAAATGGCTTTTAAAGCCCTTTTTCCTCATCAATTTACCTGTACCTGTCTTTTTAATTCTCTTGGCGATTCCCTTATGGGTCTTCATTTTAGGCATAGCTTTACCTCCTTAGATTAAACTGGGGTTTAAATAACCGAATAAAACTAACTTATTTATCACTATCAGGTGAGATGAACATCATCATATTGCGCCCTTCCATAGTTGGGCCACTTTCAACAGTTCCTAGATCACTGGTTTCTTCTTTCAATCTTTCACATAGGTCATAACCAAGGTGCTTGTGCATCATCTCTCGCCCTCTAAATTTAATTCTCACTTTAACTTTATCTTTGTTATTTAGAAAACGACGGGCCTGTTTTAACTTAACATTAAAGTCATGGTCTTCAATCTTAACACCCATCTGTACTTCTTTAACATTCATGACGTTTTGATTCTTTTTCGCTTCCTGCTCTTTTTTAGCCTGTTCATATTTGTACTTACCATAATCCATGATCCGACAGACCGGGGGATCTGCCTGAGGAGCAACTTCTACCAGATCAAGCTCTCTATCCTCTGCTTCCTCCAGTGCTTCTTTTAAAGACATAATTCCAATCTGATTTCCTTCAGGATCAATTAGCCTTACTTCCCGGGCGTTAATCTGCCTGTTAACCCGTAAATCTTCTACGATTTTATACACCTCCATAAGTTATTTAAATGAAAATAAAAAGTCATATTTAAGCCAGCAAAAATATTAAAAGAAAGAAAAAAGCGGGAGTCAATTAAGACTGCCCGCCAGTTTACTGATTAATAACTGAAATTAATAATTTTCCATAGTTCACCTACGGCTAAAGAAATTTCAGCAAAAACAGTATTAACCAATAATCCTATTATTGGTGAGAAGCAGGCACTCCTACTTTATTTTCCATCTTGAAGTATATCAGATTAGCTAACAATAGTCAACTTTTTTTCTCGGCTATTTCTCTGTTGATTCGACTGATAAAATCATCTATTGCCATTTCGCCTAAATCTCCCTCACGGCGTTCTCGAACAGAAACACTATTGCTTTCAACTTCTCTAGAGCCCACTATCAACATATAGGGTATCTGATCCACCTGAGCTTCTCTGATTTTATAGCCAACTCCCTCATCTCTCTCATCAACTTCCACTCTAATCAGGTGAGCCTTCATTTTATCGGCCAATTCCCGGGCATAATCCTGTTGGTCAGCAGAAACGGGAATAATCATAACCTGTGTTGGAGCCAACCAGGTAGGAAAGGCACCGGCGTATTTCTCTATTAACATTGCTAAAGTTCTCTCATAACAGCCAATAGAAGTCCTGTGAATTACATAGGGGCGCTGTTCGTTATTATTGCTATCTATATAAGTCATGTCAAAGCGTTCTGGTAAGCTGAAGTCAATCTGAACTGTAATAATTGTGTCCTCTTTACCATGGACATTTTCAAATTGGATATCGAGCTTCGGTCCATAAAAGGCTGCCTCTCCTTCTTCTATAGTATAATCTAAATCCAGTTTTTCCAGGATATTATGCATCTTTTCCTGGGTATCATGCCAGGCCGGTTCATTATCAATATATTTTTCTTTATTATCTGGATCCCATTTAGAAAAACGATACCAGATATCCTCTCTAATACCCAGAGTATCCATCATATAGTTGATTAAATCCAGAACTCCCCTAAACTCCTCTTCCAATTGTTCAGGAGTACAGACTAAATGCCCCTCAGAGATAGTAAACTGTCTCACTCTAATTAAACCATGCATTTCTCCTGAAGCTTCATTGCGAAAAAGAGTGGAGGTCTCTGAAAATCTCATCGGCAGATCTCGATAACTTCGCAATTTATCATTATAAATCATGAATTGAAAGGGGCAGGTCATCGGCCTTAAAGCCAATACTTCTTCATCCTCTTTCTCCTCATCACCCATGACAAACATATCGTCTTTATAGTGTTCCCAGTGACCAGAAATTTCATAAAGATCCTTTTTAGCCATAAGAGGGGTCATTGTTC
>PWEJ01000120.1 GCA_003553485.1 Halanaerobiaceae bacterium
AATCTTATTTTTTTTGCAGGATGTAAAGTAGATTTATTGAATAAAGTATATAGTAACAATTAACTTAATTAACTTTATCACAACTTACAGGGAGGAATTTTTATGAAAAGATTATTTCAAGGAACTGCAATAATGGCTTTGGCTTTTGTTTTTCTGTTAGCTGCTAGTCTATCAGTAGGTGCTTATTATGAATATGCTGATAATTATGAGGATGCTACTTATAGGGGTATTTTTGCTGACGGAGACTCAATTCAGGTAAATGTTCAGTTTACATTAGAAGACAATACTTTTACTGATTTATCTTTCCGTCAGCTCTATTACGGTGGCATTGATTATCTTGAAGAAGAAGATGGCACTTATTATGAACTAGCTCAGCAGCATAAGGAAGCCCTGCAATATCTTGATGGTAGAAGTGTAAGTGAGGTTGATGATCTATTTAATCCAGAAGATGCTGTAGAAGAATATGCTGAGGTAGATGGATTTACAGCTGCAACAATGCGAGCTAATAAAATTATTTCAGCTGTCAGAGATGCCTTGAATAGAGGACCTTATAGCTACTAAAATGAGATTTTGTCTTTTTCATCAAATCCCCGGAGAAATATATCTTCCGGGGATTTTAGTTTAATACTATAATTTTATGACCTTATAACCTAAATCATCTAGTTTTTTAGTAATAACTTTTATATCCAACTGCTTTTCTCGCGAATAAAAGATGAAATTTTCTTTATTAGATGAAATTTTCAAGCTGAAATTTTTAATAAAACCTGGTGGTTGAACTTCTATTCTGTTTATCTCTTCAGTTGAGAGCCAGATTTTCATATCAGCTCGCTCTGATTCAGCCTTCTGATATTCTTTTCGCTGTGCTGCTCCGGGGTTTTGATCACGAAGTAACCAGGAAGCAAAGGATTCTCCCATTGGCCTGGCCCAGAGCCCTTCATTGTCAATTACTATATCAAAATGGGCAAATCTTTTATGCTTTTTTTGCATAACATTATCAATCTTAATACCAGAACCCTGATTTAGGTTGGTTGTAACCATATTAATCTCCTTTAAACTTCAAGAATAGTAGTGATTTTTTCAGGCAGTTCCTGGCTGGTTGTTAGATAGGAGACCAGAATGAAAACAATGAGAGAGACCACCATAGCCAAGCCATGAACATACATGCCATGGGGCAAAGTGTAAACTTCTAGTATTGAGAGTGCTTCCAGCACTACACTTAGACCCAGGCCAATCACAATAGAAGCAATAGCTCCTTCTTTAGTGGCCCCCTGCCAGTTAAGACCTAAGCCTAAAGCTGGTGCTAGAGCGGCGGCAAAGGTTCCCCAGCCAACTGCTCCCAGTAGGGCGATTCCCCTGTCACCTAGAATTAGGACAGCAATCACTGTAATTATTGATATGATAATTGTAGCAATCCTGCCGTAAAAGAGCTGTTTTTGGTCGCTTAGTTTGTTATTTAAGGCAAAGGGGATATCTCTAACAGCTGCTGCTGAGGCTATATTTATAAAGGCATCACAGGTTGACATTATAGCCGCTGTAACTCCTGCAAGAACAATTCCGGCCAGAACTGGGTGAGCATATTCCATTACAAAAACCAGGATGGCATTATCAGGGTTAGCCAGTTCGGCTATTTCGCCAGTCATTACCAGATAACGCATCACCAGCCCCGCTCCAAAGAATAGAAGCCCACCAACAATTGCTGGAATGGCAGCAACTACAGGGCCCCATTTAAGCTTTTTGACATCTTCTATCATGTAAAGACGATTGACTACATGGGGTTGACCAACTATACCAATACTTAAAACGAAAAACCAGCTCATTGCCAAAACAGGAGAGGCTAGGCCCCAGGGACCAACAAACTCTGGCATTGCTTGCTCCATACCAGTGAAGTTAGTAGTGGCAATTGTTTCGGTGATATTGGTCATTCCTCCACCAACCTGTAAAGTCAAGACAAAGACCAATATTGAGCCAATGGCCATCATTGTACCCTGAAAGGCGCTGGTGTAGGAACCAGCCAAAATTCCTCCAGCCGAGGAATAAGTAGCAACAACTGCCATTCCTATAATTACTCCTGCTTCAAGGCTGACCCCAAAAATAAAGGATATTATTGTTCCTAAAGCTAAGACCTGAGTAGCCATAAATAGGACTATCCCTATTAAAGTAGCAATACCGGTAATACCACTGGCTACCCGGGATTGATAGCGATGATAAATAGCATCAGCCACTGTCATAGCCCCAGTAGCCTCAGTCAAAAGCCTCATCTTTTTACCTAAAATCATCCAGGCCATCGTAAAGGAGATTGAGGTGGGAAAAGTAAACCAGAGAGCTCCCATTCCCAGCTCATAGGTCAGACCAGGACCGCCGATAAACAAAAAACCGCTCAGAGCTGTGGCAAAAGTTGCCATGGCCATCACAAAAAGCCCCAGACTTTTACCGGCGATAAAAAAGTCGGCAGAGTTTTTGGTTTTTTTCATAGCCCAGTAACCGATGCCTAAAATTATGATTAAGTAGAGTATAGCAATTATTATAACCGTAGTCATGCTAACGCACCTCCGTTCTTTTTTGCTTTGATTCCTCTGCTAGGCCCTGTTCTAACTCCTGAAGCTGCTTTGGGCTAATGCAGTCGCTCTCAAAAAAGTGCCCAAAAGTATAAGTGCCGACAAAGAAAGGGAGGCCCCAGACTATATAGACCATGATAAAAGTAGCTGGCGGAAAACCACCTGGATAACTATCAGGGGCCTGGGTAGGATCCAAAAAGTTCATCAGTAAAAAGCCACCAAGCCAGATCAATAATACTGCTAGAAGAGAGTATTTGTATCCCTGACCAATTCCCTGCCTTCTTTCTGCCCCGGCATACATCCAGGCGAACATGACAAAGGGAAAGGATATGGCATAAAGATAGGCCTGGTCTAGAAAAAGCGCTACTAACATGCCAAGGCTAGCAATTAGAATAATCAATACCTGTCGGTCATTCATTGCTATTTAGCCTCCTTTTTTAGATTGCTCATGTTGAATGTTGAAATATGATGGTTTACCAGAGTTGCAACTCCTGAGCTTCTTTTCTTAGCTGCTCCCGGAAATCAGGATGGGCTATATTTATCATTGCCTTAACTCTATCCCTGATACATTTGCCTTTGAGATGGGCTATTCCATGTTCTGTTACGATATAATCGACATCATTGCGCCCCAGGGTTATCTTTGAACCTGGTGGAAGTTCACTCATGATAGTGGAAATTTCTCCGGACTTAGCAGTGGAGCGCAGGGCGATAATTCCCTTACCGCCTTCAGAACGCTGAGCCCCGCGGTGAGTATCGGCCTGTCCCCCGGTTCCACTATACTGCTTGTTACCAATGGCTTCAGAGCAGACCTGACCTGTTAAATCTACCTGCAGGGCAGTATTGATGCTCACCATCTTATAATTTTGCCCTATTATAGCGGGGTCGTTGGTGATATTGCCCTGCTGAAACTCAACTGCTAAATTGTGATCTAAAAAATCGTACAACTTTTGCGTCCCGAGGGCAAAGGTGGTAACCATTTTACCAGGCCAGAGCGTCTTGCGTTTGCCCGTTATAGCACCAGAATAAAATAAATCAACCATGCCGTCGGTAAACATTTCTGTGTGTATGCCTAGATCCTCTTTATCTTTTAAACATTCAGTGATAGCATTGGGAATGCCGCCTATTCCCAGCTGTAAAGTTGAACCATCTTCAATTAGAGGGGCAATATGGCGACCTATCTCCATTTCCACCTCTCCAGGCTCTATATTGGGAAGCTCTATTAAAGGGGCTTTATTTTCTACCACCTGGTCTATTTCCGAGATATGGACCTGGGTATCACCTAAAGTCCAGGGAAGATTTTCATTGATCTCTAAAACCACCAGGTCTACATCCTGAATCATCATTTTTTCATAGGTAAGACCTAAAGAAAGGGAAAAATAACCCCGGTCATCCATTGGGGTAGCGGTGCCCCAGAAAATATCAATATTGTCATTATCGAGTTTCTTTTCTCCAGCTTCATGGAGATTATTTGGAATATAGCTAATATTGCCCTCTGAATGGAACTTACGGTCTGTACTGCCATAAAACCAGCTTTCATTAAAGATATGACCCTTCATTTCAGGTTTTTGAAAGCCATAATCCCCCATGGTTAAACAGGTTATAAGTCTGACATTTTTAAAATTTTCATATTGGTTGGCCAGTTCCGCTAAAAGCCCCTGAGGCTCTGAACCAGCCATGGCTGCAGTTATCTTATCGCCATCTGATACCAGCTCCAGGGCTTGAGGAAGAGAAACTTTTTTGGCCTTATATTCCTGTCGAAAAGCATTCATAAAATTTAAACCTCCCGCATAATCAAATGATCATAAAATAAATTCCTTTTTAAATCGAAATTCAGCTATAATTTTTAGCCTAAAACTAAACCTCCATCAACACTCATTATCAAGCCATTAATGTATTTAGCTTCATCAGATGCTAAAAAAAGATAGGCCATGGCAATATCTTCTGGTTTGCCTAGTCTACCCAGGGGGGTTTTTTTGCTCATTTTATCCAAAACTTTATCAGGAACACTGTCCAGCATCTCAGTTTCAATAAAACCAGGAGCAACAGCATTAACCCGGACCCCCTTTGGTCCCAGTTCCTTAGCCCAGGTTTTTGTTAAACCTATTACGCCAAATTTACTGGCGGCATAATTAGTCTGGCCAATGTTGCCATAGAGTCCTACCACTGAGGAGGCATTTATTATAGCTCCCTGGCCCTGGTCCATCATCCGGCTGGCAGCCTGCTGGCCGCAGTTAAAAACGCCTTTTAAGTTAACATCGATGACTTTATCCCAGTCTTCTTCGGCCATTTTCACCAAAAAACCATCAGCAGTAGTTCCAGCGTTGTTTATCAACACATCAAGCCTGGAGAAATCTTCGTCAAGTTTATTGAACATCTCCTCAACGGCCTGGCTATCACTGACATCTACCTGATAAAATTTAGTCCCTAATTCCCGGGCAGTTTCTTTTCCGCTTTCCTCATCATAATCTGCAATTGCTACCTCTGCTCCCTGGTCAACAAAGACTCGAGCAGTTTCCCGACCAATTCCACGGGCTCCTCCTGTTATCAAAACTTTCTTATCTTGCAGTCGCATTAACTATCGCCTCCTTAAAAATTTAAATTATCAACCATTCTTTAACTCGCCCCAATCAATTACATTGGCGGCCCAGGCATAACCTATTCCAGCTGAAATCATTGAGATAGTAGAACCTGGTTTTATCCGTCCGTTTTCCAATCCTAATTTTAATGAAAGGATTTGATCAATCTGCCCAATATGGCCAAATTTATCTAAATAGGTGGTGTTCTCTGAACTAAGGCCCAATTCTTCCAGCAAATATTCATGCATGGAAGGTTTAAAATGTAAGACAGCCAGATAATCCATATCTTTAACTTCTTTACCAGCTTTAGCGAAGGCTTTATTAATACAGAAAAGCCAGTTATCCATGGAAACCTCATTTAGTCTTTCTTTCATATGCTCCACATCAAATATTTTTAACTTAAAAGCTTCAGCTAAATTTTCTTCCTGGACTGGATTGGCAACTCCTCCAACCTTAACACCGGCATCTCTGGCCAGAGAACCATCGGAGATTAAATGGGTGCCCTGCAGGACATTGCGACCACAGTTTTTTTCCACTAGCAAAGCTCCCCCACCAGCTCCAAGATTATACATGAAGGAAAGTTCGGGGTCAGAATAGTCCAGCAGATCACAATTGCGATAACCTCCGGCTATTAAAATTTTTTGATATTCCTGATTACCCAGCAGTAGGTCTTCAGCTAATTTCAAAGCTGCAACAGTTGTTCCACAGCGCTGCTGCACATCTATAGCCCAGGCCTGGCGAGCGCCTACCTGTTCCTGGATATATATGCTCGAAGTCGTCAGGGGATACTCCTTCCATTCTTCCCCGATTCCTAAAACAACATCAATTTCAGCAGGGTCAACTCCGGAGCTCTCGATAGCCCGGCGGGCTGCTGCTACACCCATCGATTGAGTCCCATCATTAGAGCCTGGAATTCTCTTTTCCTTTATACCGAGCTTTTTTTCTACCGCTTCAGTTTTCCAGTTTCCTTCAGTTTTAGCTGCAATCTCAGCAGCTGTCATCTTTCTGTCCGGCAGATAAACTCCTACTCCTGTGATGCCGACATGTTCTTTCTGTCTATCAGGCATATTTTGCCCTCCCCCGGCTAGTTATTATTATAAAGATTATAAATAAATGCTTGACTTTTTAAGTTTAATTTAAAGCTATCAATTATAAGTTAACATTAAATAGTTGCAGGATAGTTTCAAACTAGTTACAGTAAGTTTATTAATAGAGCTGGCCCGGGTTTGCCGGGCCAGCTGGTGGGTATTTAAAAGTTGAAACTTCATGAGACTATTATGAGATTATTTGCTTAAAAGTCACCAAACTCTTTAAAGTCTGTAACCTGTTCGAAGTCAAAATGGCCGTTTTCTTCATAAACCTGCAAGACTGACATATGGGTTACCCCTTCCCTAACTCCCGGTTCAAAGGATATTTCTGGAGCCATACCTTCGGTAAAGTGGAGGGTATCCATAGTTTCTAGATAATTATCCCAGTTCAGTTCACCTTCGGTAGCCCTGACTCCAGCCACAAAGGTTTCAGCTGCTACCCAGCCGGCCATTGTATAGGCATTAATCATGCTATCAGGATAGTATTCAGCCATAGCTTCCTCTAGAGGTTCCATTCCTTCTTCATCAACTTCTAGCCAGGCCATGACATGCAGGTTTTCAATTATATTGGGAGCTGTTTCTGCTGGCTCAATAGTATCAAGAAAACTGGCATCGGCATTGGAGTAGGTGGTTAACATCGGCATATCCAGGCCAAAATCTTCAACTCCTCGAATTATTAAAGAAGCTGTTTCTGCAAGCCCAAAAATTATCAGGAGATCAGGGTCTTCCACCATGACCTGTTGGATTTGAGCAGTAAAATCAGTCCGGTCCAGTCCATAGGAGATTGCGGCATCATCTGAGAGAAGGTCTTCTCGGCCCATTTCCTCTAGTCCTTCACGAATGCCTGTTATACCATCGTTGCCAACCTCATCATTCTGATAAAGAACGGCGATACTATCAGCATCAAAATAATCAACGGCATATTGGGCTTTAAGTTTTCCTTCATTGACATAATTGGGTTGGACAGGGAAAAAGTTATCTCCCAGTTCAGCCATTTCAGCGGCCCCGGAACCAAAATAGACTGAGGGAATACCGGCTTCTTCAACCAGACCAGCAGCAGATACAACACCAGGGGTGCCAAGCTGACCGACAATAGCAAAGACTTCATCGTCATAGATTAAAGTTTCAACATGGTCCCGGGCCTGAGCGGGGTCAAATTCATCATCGCGCTGAATTAATTCGACTTCTCTTCCCTCTACTCCACCTTCGGCATTGAGGGTTTTAAAATAGGCTTCCATTCCCTCATAATAGGGGATTCCAATAAAAGCTGCCGGTCCTGAGGTTACTCCGACAGAACCCACAGTTATAGTGTCATCTGTAACTCCCTGCTCTGCCCCTAAGGCTGTTCCTCCCAGCATAAGTGAGAAAACCAATATCAGTGCCAGCATTTTCGTTGCTTTTTTCATAACCTAATACCTCCTGTTTGATTTTTTGTTAAAAATTGATAAATCAATGCGTTCCTAAATAGGCTTCTTTAATCTTTTCATCCTGAGCCAGTTGTTGAGTCGGTCCGCTGTGTACTAATTCACCAGTTTCAAGAATATAAGCCCGCTGAGAAATTTTTAAGGCCAGATTAGCATTCTGCTCTACCAGTAAAATTGTTGTTCCCTGACTATTAATTCTTTCGATTGTGGTGAATATTTTTTCCACTATTAGAGGAGCTAACCCTAAAGAAGGTTCATCTAGCAGCATTATTTTGGGCTCGGCCATTAACCCCCGGGCTATAGCCAGCATCTGCTGTTCACCTCCAGAAAGAGTTCCCCCGGACTGCTGCTTTCGTTCTTCTAAAACTGGAAAGACTTCAAATACTTCTGGGAGTTTAGCTTGCCAATCACCTTCCTTGCGCTGAGTGTAATAACCGATTTTAAGATTTTCAACTACAGAGAGGTCTGGAAATATCTTCCGGCCTTCAGGCACCATAGTCAAGCCTCTATCAGCGATTTCTTCAGGATTATTTCCAGTTATATCCTGTTGAAATAACTCGACTTTTCCCTGCCGGGGATTAATCTGGCCGGTAATCACCTTTAAAGTGGTGGTTTTACCAGCGCCATTAGCTCCTAATAGACTAACAATCTCTCCTTCTTCTATTTTTAAGGAAACATTATTAAGGGCCTGGATATTGCCATAATAGGCAGAAATATTATCTACTTTAAGCATATCAATTCTCCTTCCTGCCCAGATAAGCTTCCTGGACTGCTTCACTGGCCTGGATCTCTGCCGGGCTGCCCTGGCAGATTTTTTTGCCAAAGTTGATAGCCGTAATTTGCTGACAGATATCCATCACCAGAGACATATCATGTTCTACCAGGAAAATAGTGATGTCAAATTCATCTTTAATCAATTGCAATAATTTAGCCAGTCTGTTGGTTTCACTATCATTCATGCCGGCAGCTGGCTCATCCAGTAAAATAATCTCAGGTTCTGCCATTAAGATTCGCCCCAACTCCAGGAGTTTTTGTACTCCGTAGGGTTGAGAGCTGGCCGGTTGATTTTCTTTTCCTGCCAGCCCTAAAAAATCTAATATCTCAAGAGCCTGCTGACGAGTTTCCTTTTCTTTAGCTTTAAAACCCGGGAGGCGAAATATTTCTTGAAAGAAATTGGTCTTTAACTGAGAATGTCCGCCAGCCATTAAATTTTCGATGACAGTCATGTTGTTAAAGAGCTCAATATTTTGAAAGGTACGGGCCACCCCTAAATCAATAATTTCATGAACTCTATAATCAAGAAGATCAACCTCTCCCTGGTCACTCTGAAATAAAACTTTACCTGAATCAGGCTTATAAAAACGGGTGATCATATTAAAGACAGTGGTTTTTCCGGCCCCATTAGGTCCAATTAGACCATAGATAATACCCTGAGGAACGGAAAAACTTAATTCATCTACGGCCACCAGGCCCCCAAAAGTTTTGGTTAGATTATTAACTTTTAAGATAGGCAAACTATTTTCTTCTTCAGCCATAATTTTACCCTTCTTCCTGTTTTTCTAAATCTTGATAGCGAAATTCTTTGCTGCTGCGACCTATTAGATAGGGTTGGATCAGCTTAACATCGATAGTATTATAAATTCCCAGCGGCAAATATTTGATAACCAGGATCATAGCCAGTCCAGTCAGAATATAATTCATATTGGTGATTTCAGCCAGCAGAGGTGTGGCGGCAGTGATTCTAGGAACTAGAACTAAAAAAGCGGCGCCAACAATGCTACCTCCAATGGAGGCCAGGCCACCAATAACCACCATGGCCAGCATATCAAGAGAGAGCTCCACTCCCCAGGTGGAGGGGTGGACAAACCTTTCAGCATAGGCGTAGAGGGAGCCGGCAATCCCGACGTAAAAAGAACTGGCGGCAAAGGCTAAAAGCTTATACTTAAAGAGGCTGACACCAAGAGATTGACTGGCATATTCGCTATCTCTCATGGCAGAAAGTGCTCGACCGGTTCGAGAGCGAGAAAAATTATAGGTTAAAATAATTACCAGTAACAAAATTGCAGTTGCTAGCAATAAAAAATGACGAGAATTATTGAAGGCAAAGCCAAAAATCTCCGGTCGGTCCAGTCTGATTCCTGAAAAGCCCCGGGTGAAGGCCCTCCACTCCTGAAAAATCATCTGACCTGTCACCCCTAAACCCAGAGTGGCTATGGCCAGATACAATCTTTCCATTCTTAGGGCGATTAGTCCCAGCGCGATCCCAAGAACCATGGGGATCAGACCTGATAATAATAAGATCAGCAAAAAGTTCCAGCCCATAAAGTTGCTAAAATAGGCCGTTAAATAAGCACCTAAACCCATATAGGCTGCATGGCCCAGTGAGATCTGACCGGCAAAACCCAGGAGCATATTGAAGCCCAGGGCCATTATACTAAAGTAAACAACTCGAATAAATAAATTTATGGTCCGGCTGGCAAAAATATTTAACTGCAGATCAATCAAAATCATTAACATAAAAATCAATGTGCCTACTATATACTTGGTATAAGGATGGGAATCTGTCAAGCTATCCAGCAAGATTATCACACCTTCTTTTGCGGTCTGCTACCAAATAAACCATAAGGTTTAAATATCAAGATCAAAATTAAGATACCGTATACTATTACCGTCTGCCAGTTTGTGGAGATATAATAACCCACCAGGTTGTCCATTATGCCAATGATTAAGCCTCCAATAACTGGCCCGATAAAAGAAGTAAACCCCCCCAGGACTGCCGCTATAAAAGACTTCAAATGAACATCAGCCATCATTCCGGTGGAAACATTAGTAGCCGGAGCAATCATCAAGCCAGCTATTGCTCCCATGATAGTGGCCATTATCCAGGTAAAGGCGGTAACCTTTGTGGTGTTAACACCCATTAATCTAGCAGTTTCTCGATCCTGAGCCGTAGCCCGGATGGCCACTCCAAACATGGTGTTCCTAATCATATAAAAGAGAACCGCCATAATAACTAGAGCCAGAAAAATAACAAAGAAAGAGTGGGGACGAACAACCAGATTGCCAATTATCATTGTTCCGCCAATAGCTCGCTGCATATAATAGGAATCGGTGCCAAATATGGCTGCTGCACTGCCATTTACAATTAATATTAAACCAAAAGTGACAATCATTTTGCCCAAAAGTGAACTCTCAGCAGTGGGACGAATAAAGACTCTTTCAATCGAATAACCGAAGATTGCTGAGAAGATAAGAGCACCAATAAAGGCGATGAGATAAGGGTAGGGCAAACCAGCTGCTCGACTATAAGTCCAGATGGTAAAGGTTACAAAAGTGCTGAACATAGCCATTTCACCCTGAGCAAAGTTAGTAACATCAGAAACCCGATAAATCAAAACAACTCCCAGGGCTGCCAGGGCATAAAGGCTACCTGTTTCCAGGCCCCCAATTATGTTCTGGATGAAGATAATTCTTGCCATTAAATTAACTCCTCACTTTCAACTGCAATAATAGCTAAGTCATCAAAAACAGTTTGCTATTCTTAATATAACTCAAAAGAGTTTCAAAATAGTTACAAAGATAAATTTTAAGTCTAGGCTGGCAATATAGTGACAAAGTTAATTTTTAGCATCTTGAAGATAAAATGGTGATATAATATAATTATCACAGGAAGTTACAGAGATTTTATTATAAAAAAGATTTACTAAATTTTTAGGAGGTGGATTGATGAGTCTGAAGAAAATCAAACTGGAAAATGGAGAAGAACTGGCCTATCGAGAACTACCAGGTGAAAGGCGTGGCCTGGTTTTAATTCATGGTAATATGACTTCTTCGAAACATTTTGATATCCTGTTGGAGGCTTTACCAGAAGAATATCACCTAATTGCACCAGATATGAGGGGTTTTGGGGAGTCAAGCTACAATAATCCCATTGATTCTTTGGCTGAACTTGCCTCTGATATCAAGGAGTTGCTGGATAGAAAAGAGCTTGATAGATATAGCCTCTTAGGCTGGTCCACTGGGGGTGGGGTAGCCATGGAGATTGCAGCTGATCGTGTTGATGAGGTGGAGAAGCTCATATTGTTAGAATCGGTGAGCACTCGAGGATACCCTATGTATGAGAAGGATGAAAAGGGGCAACCTATTCCAGGTAAACTCTTAAAAACCAAGGAAGAGATAGCCAGTGATCCCGTTAAGACACAGCCCATTAAGCAGGCTCAGGAAAAGGGCAATAAAGAATTTATCAAAGAGGTCTGGAATAGCCTGATTTATAACAATAATAAGCCCGAGGAGGAGAAGTACCAGGAATATTTAGACGATATCCTAACTCAAAGGAATTTGGTTGATATCTATTATTCTTTGGCTCATTTTAATGTCAGTGATGAGCATAACGGCTATAATGAAGGAAGTGGCAAGGCTAAAAAAATAGAGGCCCCGACCCTGGTATTCTGGGGAGAAAATGATCTGGTCATAACAGAGGATATGGCCAAACAGACTGCAGCTGATATTGGCGATAATGCTAAGCTAGAGTATTTAGAGGGCTGTGGCCATTCTCCGTTGATCGATGATTTAGAGCAGCTTACTGCCAAAATTGAGAGATTTTTAGAACAGTAACTACTGAGCCTTTAGAAATTTGACTGATTTATTTTGGTAAATAATAGCGATTGGCCAGGGCATTTTAGTTTTTCATACTGAGCATGATTTCAGCTTCTTCAGTGGCTTTATTGAGCACTTCTTGGTAAAGTTTTGCAACATTATTATAACACAAATTGTGCCTATCCATAATCTCTTCAGCTAAATTAAATTGACCTTTTTCGTAAGCTCTGACCAACGAAATAATATCGGCGTATTTACCTGTTTTTTCAGTTAAAGCCTGGTGGATTTCTGGAGTAAGATTAAATTCTGACAGGAGGTCTGGAAGGGAACTATTTAAAAAAGTATCGAGCAAAGAAAATAACGCTAAAAGAAATACCTGCATACTCTTTTCTTCTGCCTGAAAAAGAGGGGCTAATTTTTCAGCAAAGCGACATCTTACCCAGGTTGTTACAATAAGAGCACTAGGGTGTTCATTACCTACTTGACTGACAATAAATAGATTCAACCACTTGCTAACCTCAGTTAATCCCAGCAGAGTTAGAGCCTGCCTAATGGAATCTATATCTTGAATAAAACCAAAGTAGGCTGAATTGATCATTTTTAAAAGTTCATAAGAGAGCAAAGGGTCACTTTTTATTATATTCTCCATCTCAGCAAAGTCAGGCTCTTCTTTGTTTATCTGTATAAATAATCTTAAATAATTTAATTTCATTGAAGGCAGGGCCCTGTCACTAACCACCCTGGGTTTGGCAAAATAATAACCCTGGAAATAATCAAATCCCTGCTCATAGGCCCAATTGTAATCCTGGCGATTATCTACTTTTTCTGCTAATAGCTGGCAATTGTGCTTTTTTGCTAATTCTTTTATAGCCAGAATTTCCTGCTTATTATCCTTTAAAAAGTCTACTTTGATGATGTCAACTAAATCCAATAAGGGTAAGTTTTTTTCTGAAGGTGTATAATCATCGATGAGCAGCAAAAATTTTTCTCTTTTAACTCTTTAATTTTACCAAGTAATTTTGGGCTGATTTCAATGGTCTCCAGAAGTTCAACACCTATTTTAGCAGCATTTAAAGTATCAGGTAAGCCTTCAAGTAATAGATCTTCAGTGAAGTTGACCAATCCTATTTTACCTCGAGTTAATTTTTCAAAACCTATTACATTATAGCTGCCAATTAAAACTCTTCCACTGGCAAAGTTACCCTTGGTTCGCTGGTCTAAACTTGAAGTCTGGGATTGTTGACTGGGACGGAAAAGCAATTCATAAGCAAAAATTTTTTCCTCTCGGTCTAAAACGGGCTGGCGAGCAATGTGAAAATCCATAGGGAATCATCCTTTTTTAATAATACTACTGTAAAAAGTGATGATTCCCTCTAATTTTTTAAAAATCAGGCAGGATTTTTGCTGGAGATGGTGAATTTTATAATTAGAGATTTTTTAAGAGCTCAAAATTAAATATATTTTAAACGGTGATCTCTACTTAGGTTAGGGTAAACCTAATTCTTAGGGGGATTTAAAAGGGAAGTCTGACTGAGGAAAGTCAAGGCCTAACTCCTTGAGACAGCGCGGTCCCGCCACTGTTAAGCGAAATTTTAAGCTTCAAAGCCACCTGATTATAGCAATAGTTGGGGAAGGCTGGAGCAATGTTCGCAAGCCAGGAAACCTGCCGTTTAAGGTATTTGACTATCTTTCGAGGTCAAAAAGATAGTATATCCAGAATGGATAATGGTAAAGTCCATAATCTCCTAATGAGGTTATGGGTTTTTTTTATGGCAAAAAGATTTTAAAAAGTTGGCTATTAGACCATATCAGGCATTAAAAAATTTTAAGAGAGGAATGATAAAAATGACTTTGCTAGAAGAAACTTTATCTGAAATTACAGATCTTAACCAGGAGAAGATGCAAGAAATAAGAGAAAGGCTGGATACCCTCACTAAACCACCGGGAAGTCTGGGTAAGCTGGAAGATTTAGCTACTCAACTGGCTGGTATTCAGGGAGAACTATATCCTCAAGTAGCAGAAAAAAGTCATATTTTGCTGGCCGGTGACCATGGAGTTGTGGAAGAAGGAGTTAGTGCGGTGCCCCAATCTATAACTGCTCAGATGGTTGAGAACTTTCTTGAGGGTGGAGCTGCTATCAATGTATTATGTAATCAGGCTGCAGTGGACTTGAAGGTGGTTGATATTGGAGTTGCAGAAAATATCGATAAAGAGGGTTTGATAAAGAAAAAAATCAGACCTGGCACTGCGAACCTGGCTAAGGGTCCAGCCATGAGCAGGACTGAAGCTATAACTTCTATAGAAGTTGGCATTGAGGTATTTGAAGATAGATGTAAAGATGGGCTTGATTTAGTCAGCATTGGAGAAATGGGGATAGGAAATACAACTCCCAGTAGTGCTATCTTATATGCCATGAGTGATTGCAAACTTGATGATATTGTTGGTTATGGCAGTGGAATTAGTGAGAAAAAAAGAAAGAATAAGAAAAAAGTAATCCGTCGGGCAATGGAGATTAATGCCCCTGAACCCGATGATGGACTTGATGTACTGGCTAAAGTTGGTGGTCTTGAGATTGGTGGAATGGCCGGGGTCATAATTGCAGCAGCGGCTAATTCTGTCCCTGTAGTTATAGATGGCTTTATTGCTGGGGCGGCCCTGATGATTGCTTATAGTTTAGAGCCTAAGGTGAGCAAATATATAATTAGCTCTCATAAATCTGTTGAGCCAGGTCACGAAAAAATTTATAACTTTCTGGAATTAGAACCCATGTTACAGATGAATATGAGATTGGGAGAGGGTACCGGAGCAGTCTTGGCGATGAATTTAGTGGAAGCAGCCACTAAAATAAACAGAGAAATGGCAACTTTTGCTGATTTAAATATGGATCTTGGCTAATAAACTTGACTAATAAATAGAAAGAGTTCTTTGGTAAAATTAGTGTAGCTCCAGAGCTAGTTTTAAATAAGCTTTTATTTGTTGTGATAAATATCATATAAATTTTGCTGCATCGATGACATAATTAAAATAGTATAAAAATAATTTAGCTTTGGAGGTATTCAAGATGGAGAAAGCAAAAGTTTATAATATTCAGGAGTCAATAAAATACCAGGATAATTCTATTGTCAGCAAAACAGTGATTGATAAGGAAAATGGAACAGTCACTTTATTTGCCTTTGCTGAAGGACAGAATTTAAGTGAACATTCTGCTCCCCATGAAGCTCTTGTTCAGGTTATTGACGGTGTAGGTGAATATACTATTGCTGGCAAATCTCATCGAGTTGAAAAGGGAGAGATATTGATCATGCCAGCCGATGTACCTCATTCTGTTAAAGCACCGGAGGGGTTTAAAATGATGCTGACCATGATAAAAAATGTAACTGAAAAGGACAATTAAGCCTTATTCATCTGAGAGAATTAAAACTATCTAAAGTTTTATGGTATTAACTAAAGGTCATCCTTCCCTCACCAAATTTTCGAGGGAAGGATGAGACCCTTAACTAATTTTACTCTTTAATTTTTAGACAGTATATTTTTGATTTCTTCTTTGGAGGGTACTTTACCAGTAACAGCAGCTTCACCGTTAATCATAAGAGCCGGTGTGAGAGCAATACCTCTCTCAGCTAACTCATTCATATCATCAATATAAGCAAAATCAATCTCCAGTCCTTCCTCTTCGGCCACCTTTTTAACTCTTTCGGCTAATGTTTTGCAGTTTTTACAGCCAGGTCCCAATACTTCTACTTTCATTTTATCTCCTCCTTAAAATTTTCGTATTGTTAAAAATCCAGCCTTTAAATTTTTTAGCAAGATATGAGCTAAGACATTATGACAGCAGACTCTTTATAAGACAATGTTTCCGTAAATTAGGCCACTTAAAGTGGCCATTATCACTACCAGCACAATAAAGACCGAGGTTTTTTTGGTGCCCAAAACGCTATGGATAACGAGCATGTTGGGCAGACTCAAGGCCGGCCCGGCCAGCAATAATGCCAGGGCAGGTCCATCTCCCATGCCCAGCCCCATAAGTCCTTCCAGAATAGGGACTTCCGTCAGGGTAGCAAAGTACATAAAAGCCCCCAGTATCGAAGCAAGAAAGTTGGCGGAAAGAGAATTGCCCCCCACAAAATCTGCCACCACATGTTCAGGTATCAGTCCAGCTTCAGTGCCTGGCCTACCCATTAAAAAGCCAGCGATGAGAACTCCAGCAAAAAGCAGAGGCGCTATCAATTCGGTAAAATTCCAGGTCTCCGCCAGCCATTCTTTAATCTCTTGCCGGGTGAACCATCGATAAAGCATCACTGCTAAAATAGCAAGAGTTAAGCCGGCAAGAAACCAGCGAATTTGATAAATCCTATACCAGAGCCCCTCAGCCTGTTCTGGTTCGGCCCAGGCTAAAAATATAAGTGTCAGGATTAAAATAGCAAAGTAACTAATATTTTGCCAGCCAGTGCGAGGAGGTTCTCCTTCACCTCCGGCGGTTACCATGCTATTTTGTCTTTCCTCTTCTGATTGATGGAAAATTAAGGCCATTAAAATACCTATAATCAGGGCGAAGATAACTGCTCCGATAACTCGAGCTAATCCCAGCTGCCAGCCCAAGACCCTGGCCGTGAGAATAATTGCTAAAACATTGATGGCAGGTCCCGAATAGAGAAAAGCAGTGGCCGGTCCTATCCCAGCCCCTGTTTTGTAAATACTGGCAAAAAGAGGCAGAACAGTGCAGGAACAAACTGCAAGTATAGCCCCGGAAACAGAAGCTACAGAGTAAGAAAGTATTTTGTTAGCCTCAGCTCCAAAATACTTTATGATAGCCTGCTGGGAGAGAAAATTAGCTATTGCCCCGGCCACAAAGAAGGCCGGTATCAGACAAAAAATAACATGTTCCTGAGCATAATACTGCAGCATTAAAAATCCTTCAGCAATAGCTTCCTGTATAGTAGCACTGTCAAAGGGAATAAAATATACTGCTATGAATGTTATTATAAAAAGTAGAATTTTTTTGTTACGACTCAATACTGATCACCTCCATTTCCAGGGTTTATTAGCTTAAATTAGGTCGAAACTATCTTTTTTTCTTTGATAATTTTCTTTTAGCACCTGATCGAGACAGGAAAAAAACTCAGTTATACAGGGAACGTTGAGGAAATAATAGTTTTTAATACCTTCACTTTTTCGTCGTAAGATACCGACCTGGAGTAAAATTTTAAGGTGCTTGGAGATGCTAGATTGGCTAGCCTCTAAGGTGTAAGTGAAGTCCTGCACGCACATTTTTTCTTCTGTGGCCAGGATGTCTACAATTTTTAATCTTAGTGGATGAGACAAAGCACTGGCTACTTCAGCTCTGGCTTCATAAAGTTTGTTATTTTTGATTGTTCTTCCCCTCCCCTTTTTCAGTCTCTTTAGCAAGCAGTATATTATTGAAATCTGTTTATTATCAAGATTTAAGGTCAAAATCATTTTTCCTATTATTATATTACAATATTAGAATATAGTTGTCAAGGATAAGTGAACATAAAAACAAGCTAATTTAAGGAGGAAATCGATAATAATACCAGAAATTATATAAACATATCATTTTATTATTATAGTTAAAAATATTATAGATACAGCCGATTACAGGGGGGAAATTATGCTGCAAGATAATAATTTAAAAAAGTCAATTGGCAACACTCCATTGGTTAGTATTAAAATGTTTGATGAGACTAAAATTTATGGTAAATTGGAGTTTCTTAATTTAGGTGGAAGCATTAAATCCCGGACTGCTTACTGGATGATTAAAAGGGCTTATGAGGAGGGCAGGATTGATGAAGATACTGTTTTAGTAGAAGCTTCCAGTGGCAATCAGGGTATTGGTATAGCCATGGTAGGAGGACATTTTGATCTGAAAGTAAAAATTATTATGCCTGAAAATATGAGTAGGGAGCGGCGGCAGCTAATAAAAACCTATGGAGCTGAAGTTATTTTGACTTCTCCTGGTGATGATATTAAAGAGGCCATTGATAATGCTATCGACAAAGCCCAGGAGCTTATAACCGAAAAGGATAACCATTTTTGGCTTAATCAATTTGCCAACCAGCATAATACAGAGGTACATCGTTTATGTACCTCTCAGGAAATTATTGAACAGCTCAGAGAACCAGTGGACTATTTTGTTGCCGGCATTGGAACTGGAGGAACATTAACCGGGGTAGGTCTGGAATTGAAAGAAAAATTTCCAGAATGCCAGGTGATTGCAGTAGAGCCTGAAAATGCTGCTATCCTAAATGGTGGTAAAATGTGCCATCACATTCAGCAGGGAATAGGTGATGGACTTATTCCGGATATACTTGATACTTCTCTCATTGATGATACCATTATCGTCTCTGATAGCGATGCTCGCAATACTGCCTGTTATCTGTCCAAGAATGGTTATTTCACCGGTTTTAGTTCTGGCAGCAATGCTTTTGGCGCCTGGAAAATAGCTAAAGATAATCCCGATTCAACAGTGGTAACAGTTTTGCCTGACGGGGGAGAGAGGTATTTGACTGAGAATATTGTTAAACCAAAGAAACTATGGTGTGAAAATAATTGGCATAGAAAAATCAAGATTTAACGGCAAACCAATGTTGGGTTTTTAAGCATATTTGGACCAGGATTAACATTACCGGAACTTCAATTAACATCCCCGTTACTGCTGCCAGGGTAGCTCCAGAGTCTATACCAAATAGAGTAATGGCCATAGCGATGGCTACTTCAAAGTGGTTGCTGGCAGCAATCTGAGCTGTGGGGGCAGCATCCTCATAGCTTAAACCAATTTTGCGGGAGACCAAATAACCAATGCTAAAAATTATAGCAATTTGAATTGTTAGGGGTATTAAAACCATTAATACCGTTAAAGGGTTTGACAATACCAGTTGTGATTGGGGAGCAACTATTACAACGATGGTAAATAGCAGGGCCGCAATGGAAACATAGTGGAGTTTTTCAGTAAATCTGGTAAATTCCTCTTCACCTTTGCGTTCCAGCAGTGATTTTCTAGTCAGATGTCCGATGATTAAGGGTAGGCCTACATAAACTAAGACTCCAAAAGCCACTCTAGCCAAAGGAACGGGAACATCTGCTACTGGCAAGAGCAAAACTGCTAAGGGACCATAGAGAAAGACCATGGAGAGGGAGTTGATGGCTACCATTACAACTACATGTCCCATATTGCCCTTTGATAAATAGCCCCAGACTAATACCATTGCTGTGCAGGGTGCTATGCCAAGGAGTATCATTCCGGCAATCAGTTCACTCCCTAGTTCATAACCTACAAAAGGGCTCCAAACAACTCTAATAAAAAACCAGGCAATGAAAGCCATAGTAAAAGGTTTAATAGCCCAGTTTAAGACCAAAGTAGTAGCAATAGGTTTAGTTGATTTTCCAGCTTGAATAATTTTCTTAAAATCAGTTTGCACCATGATTGGATAAATCATTAGAAAGAGAGCAATAGCCACTGGTACGGGATATCCGGCTACTTCAATTGCCTCGAAAATATCAGCTAATTCAGGAAATATTTGGCCTAAGGTTAAGCCCAGTAATATACATAATCCAACCCAGACAGTAAGGTATCTTTCAAAAAAACCTAATTCATGTTCTTGGGACATTTTTATCATCTCCTTATAAATTATGTGATATTTGGCCAAAATTTCCTATAAAAGTATATCAATAGAAAATATAATCTATATTTGATTATGCTCATATAGATTATATAACAATCTATTCCTTTATGTCAAGAAATGATATTAAACGTAAGAATTAATCTTTCTTTTGAATTGGATAAATTCTATGATATAATATATGCAAATAAACTTCTTTAGAATATATTGTTTTAATATTGTTTACCTGATCTATTGATGCTACAATATATCATATGATTAAGACCAAATATAAAGTTTTCTGAAAAAGAGATTTTCAGGCAAGTAAATAGGTTGAAGGAGGATATGATGGCAGAAATTATAAATATAATAAAAGCGTTAGCTCAGGAAAATAGATTGCGAATTTTAAACCTGCTTAAACAGCAAAAACTCTGTGTTTGCGAACTTCAAAATATCATGGAAGAAAAACAGTCTAATATTTCCCGCCATTTAAATGTTTTAAAAAAGGCCGAATTGATAAAAAGTGAGAAAGAATCATTTTGGATTTACTATTATCTCAATGAAGAAACTATAAATGAGCATCCTTTTGTTTCCATAATTTTAACCTATGAAATTGGAGAAACCGATTTTTGTCAATCTGATAATGAAAGATTGAAAATATATCAAGAAAGTGATCTGGATTGTAATGATTTGAAAGATAGCGGTATTTCGCCTGATATTTAAAAAATTATTTTAAATTAACAATTGTTTTGTAGCACTATTATGGTATAATAGTACTAAATCAGAACATTCCTTTAGCTCCTAGAAGTTAAAGGAATGTTTTTTCTTTGGGTTAGGGGGAGGAGAATGGATTATATCACCGGCATAGAATTTGGTTTGCTTTATAGCAGTATTGCTGGAACGCTTATTTTTGCTTTAGCTTTTGCTTATC
>PWEJ01000146.1 GCA_003553485.1 Halanaerobiaceae bacterium
TAATTATAATTAATATCATCTATTATATCAAGTTTTATTGGATCTGCAATGTAAATCTTTTACAGGGCTACATAAAAAAACACCGGCCATCACTTTTTGGCAAGTTACTAGTGATAACCGGTGCCCTGGTGCTTCAAAAAATTCCTCCTGAAAGCTCCTGCTATATTTAATTATCCTCTGTACAGGAATGGCCCTTTTCGTCTCCATGACATTCTTTAATCTGCTCTGGACTGCAATCTCCTGGTTCACCCTTTAGTTTTTCAGGATGTTCACATTTCTTTTTTTCATCTGGCATAATCATTCCCCCCTTTTCAATTAAAAATTCATAATAAAACTTATTTAGTTTAGTTTTATCTTAATTAAATTATAACACATTAAATTAGATTGTCAAACTTTAATTAACAGCAAAAAGATGTTAAACTGATAATTAATTCAATCATTAAATTATGGAGGGATAACTTTGGCTCACAGAACATCCCGTAATGGCTATGAAAACCTCGTTGAAAGATTAAATGAATTTCCCCAGGGTGCCACACCATCTGATACTCTGTATGAGATTTTGAATATGCTTTTTTCTGAAAAGGAAGCGGAACTGGTCTCCAAATTACCGATCAGGCCCTTTACTATCAAAAGAGCTCAAAAAGCCTGGAATCTCAGTAGAAAAGAAGCCAGAGAAATCCTGGATGAATTGGCCAGCCGGGCTATCCTCCTGGATGTTGAAAAGGATGGAGAAAAAGTCTATACTCTGCCTCCACCAATGGCTGGTTTCTTTGAATTTTCAATGATGCGTTTAAGGGAAGATATCGACCAAAAATTACTGGCTGAACTCTTTTATCAATATATGAACCAGGAAGAAGATTTCATCAAAGATCTTTTTACTGAGGGTGAGACCCAGCTTGGCAGAGTTTTTGTCAATGAATCTGTTCTTACCAGTGACCATGCCCTCTATGTCCTGGATTATGAACGGGCCAGCGAAGTTATTAAAAGTGCTTCGTATATAGGTGTGGGTCTCTGCTATTGCCGCCATAAAATGGAACATAAAGGTCAGGCCTGCGATGCTCCAATGGATATCTGTATGACCTTTAATAACGTAGCCGAATCCCTGATAAAGAATGATTATGCCCGAGAAGTTGAGGCAGCTGAATGTCTGAAGCTGCTGGATAAGGCCAGAGAACATAATCTGGTCCAGTTTGGAGAAAATGTCCAAAATGAGGTAAGCTTTATCTGCAACTGTTGTAGCTGCTGCTGTGAGGCCATGATAGCCGCCCAAAAATTTGGCATGCTGGAGCCTATCCATACAACTAACTTTTTGCCAGAAATAGATGAGGCCAGCTGTATCAGCTGCGAAAAATGTATCGAAGTCTGTGCTGTAGATGCCCTTAGGTTAGATGATAATTTTGTCAAATTAGATGAAGATATCTGTCTTGGTTGTGGTAATTGCAAGCAGGTCTGCCCTGTCAGTAGTATTAGCCTTAAGCAGAGGGAAGAAAGGGTTATAACCCCGGTGGATTCAGTCCATAAAACTGTGATGATGGCCATAGAAAGAGGCCAGCTCCAGAATCTAATCTTTGATAATCAGGCCTTTAAAAGTCACCGAATCATGGCTGCTATTCTCGGTGCCATTTTAAAGCTTCCACCTTTAAAACAGGTGCTGGCCCAGGAACAGGTCAAATCAAAATATTTGGGGAAGCTGATTGAAAAATTTAACTAAAATATTTTCTATAAAAAGATCTCTGGCTCATTCCTTTTGTTACTAAAATTTTCAATCAAGTACTTTTTAATCCTGCTAAAGCCTGGGTCACCAAAATATTTAGCACCTTCAGGACATTTTTGAAAACAACTGCAACACCTAATGCATTTACCGGGCTCAATATCTTTGCGCCTTCTTCTCTTGCCTGCTTAAAAGTGAGATCATAGGTCTGATAATCCTTATTAATTCCAGCAGCAATTTCTTTACAAATCATCTCTGTATTACCAGTAGCGAATATAATAGTTTTAAATTTTCAGGCAATTTGTTCCCTCCTGACTGGTTTATACATATGATAAATTGTTAAATACTTATTTTCTTTTTGTTCGATTAATTGATAGCCCAGGTGCTGATATAAATTTTTTGTATCCTCATTGCCGGTATAGAGATAAATACCATCATAATCCTCTAATTCCCTGATAAACTTTTCTGCCTCCTCCAGAAGTATTCTTGCTATACCTCGACCCTGATATTCACTGTTAATTCCTATTACTTCCAGGTTATAATAGTTTTCAGCAGGGATTTTCTTAGTTTTAAAAAGTTTTGCTGAACGCAAGATTTTTCTGATATTCAAGGCTTTAATTGCTGGAATAATAAATTTTAAAATATCAGGGAAATAAGCTCGAATAATATCTAATATGCTACCCTGATTGGAGTCTCTAAGATAGGCAGCTCCAATGACTTTATCATCAACTTCAGCCAGTATTACTTTCTCCCCTGTCTCATAAAGCTTAATAGCAGAGAAATAGTTAATTTCCTCCCAGGTTTTAAACTTCTCAGGTACTGAAAAATCATACATTGTAGTTGTGATGTTCTCTGTTTTAAAAGCCTGACTTATGACATCTGCCGCCTGCCTTAATTTGCCTTCAATATCTGGCTCATTGACCAGAGTATTTATCACTGCCATGACTCATAACCCCCAGACTGGATTATATTTTTTTAATATCTAAATATTATTACATTTTTCTTAAAATGTCAATACAATTATCATTCCAATAAGCCAGCAAAGTACCAGTAAAATTACAGCTGAAAGACATTAAGAAAATGACTCTAATCAGTTAAATGTTTTCTTAAAATCATGCCCCGGGATTTTAACATGCCAAATTTCTCATAAAAGGACTGCAGATCTTTATCACAGGTTAAATCAATACAACTTAGGTGATCTAAAAGGCCAAGCATTTTTTTCATTAGCTCCTTGCCAATACCTCTATTCTGGTATTCAGGCAAAACTTCCAGCATTGGAATAAAGGCAAAGTTTATATCATCTGAGAGGGCATTGATAAAACCGATGACCTTTTGCTTTTCTGTGTCATAGGCTAAAACAATATATTCGCTATTTTCCAATGCTTTTAAGTGGTCTTCTGGTGTTAAAGGCTCAGCCCAGCCGACAAAGAATCCCTGTAACTGCTCAGCAGTAATCCTATCCAGAGAGGTCAAGTACTTTATCATTAAATTCATTCCTTTCGGTTGATCAATATGCTAAAAATAATAGGTCAGTCCTGCTGAGATGCCAGTACTGATTTCATTATCACTATCCAAACCAACGCTGCCATCAAGCCTTAATTCAAGACCTCCGCCTAGATCGTTGATATAATAAGGGGCTGCCATTATATTATTATTTTCAGTCTCTGCAAGCAGGGCCAGGCCTATATTAGTAAAGCTATCCAGATTGGTGCTGATATTAAAAACAAATAGGTCTCTGGCTGTAAAAATTTCTCCTCCTGCCATTCCATTGGCAGGTATATCATCACCTGGCATCTGTTCATCGAATGATTGATTTGAGAAAGCAAGTCCTATAAGTGAAGTCATATTAAGGTCATTCTGGATAAACCTTAAATACTCTCCCTGGAGCATTACCTGCCTATCAGCAAATTCTCCAGTCTGCCAGCTATAATCAAGTCCTAGCTGGATAATCCAATCATCTATTTCACTATCATTTAGTCTGTAATAGCCGGCTGCACCATAGGCCCCCAGTTCTCCGATATCACCACTATAGGTCATACCGGCCCTGGTCAGACGGTCTTGCAAATTGGGATTTAAGGGATCTACAGGGATCTCATGGCTGGCCAGGTTAAAGCTTAGATCATAGCCCTGGCCTGGAAGCCTGAGTCTGGAGCCAAAACCTAATTGGTCAAGTTCTGAGTTGTATTCTGGCCAGTTGATAACTGCCTGCAGGCTGCGGCCTCCGCCTAAACTATGGAAATAGCGGGCACCATCAAAGCCAGGTGTTAAGGTTTCACCGGCCAGGCCCTCTATTGAAAAACCATAATCATAGGGATTTATGACTGCTCCATAAGACCAGGAGACTGGCTGGCGACCCAGTGTTAAATGGCCATTATCAAACCTTCTTCTGAGATAAAGATATTTGAAATTAAAGTCAGCATCACCGGTATCTCTTAAAGAGCCCTGGATAACAAGTCTTGGCTCAAGTCCGGCAGTAGCTGGCAGGTAAAATTCTAACTCTGTAGAGCCTGAGAAACTTGTTGTTAAATCTCCATCTGCCTGATAATTAAGGCCTGCATTGAGATTTAACTCTCCTCCTATATCTACTGCCTGAGCCTGCTTACTATTAAAACCAGCTATCAGCAGAAATATTATTGCAAGTGCTAAAAAAGTTCTTAAATGTTTTTTGAATTTCATATTATCCCCTTTCAGTTATAAGTTTTCTTAATTACTTTATGCTATTTTCAAGCTAGATCACTTTATACAGACTATTAAGATACAAACTATAAAGCAAGGATCAATAAATCTGTATATCAAATTTACTGTAAACTATCAAGGGAGAAAGTGCCTTCAGGTATCTCCGGGTTAAATTCAATCTCCTTGATCCTAAAGATAGTTCTGCTATCTTCCATTAGCTGATCGCTCATAACCATCTCTGTCGGGTACCAGCGGTCATCATCAAATAATTCGACTTCTGTAACCTCTGCAAGTTTTAACATCCGGCCATTTCTGGCATAGAGTTCTTCTCTGAGACCGATATATCTCTCCTGGTCGATCCAGATCTTTCTTTCATAATATGAGACATCCTGACCTTCCCGGGCTATTCCACTTAAGACATAAGCCATCCTGCCATCTATCTCTTCTTCGCCTAATAGCTCAAACTGATACAGATCAGTTAATCTCTCTGATTCGAGTGCATCCTGATAGGAAAAATCACTGCCCATCATGCCCTGGTTAAGCATATGGCCTGAGATTCTAACTAGATCTTCAGCATCAGGGAAATACATCCAGAGTTCATCTCCTAATTTTAGATACTTAGTGCCTCTGTCTCTAGGATTTGTAAATTCAGTCAGGGCATCGCCTTCCTGGGAATAGGAGACCATCTCCTTGACTGTCTCCCGATTTCCTTTGATAATAATCATCTCGGCTTCCATTCTGGCTGAAACGATAAATTCATTGTCATCCCGCTGATTCATAATCTCTTCAGCTGTTAAGTCTGTTTCTATTTCTGTGATATTTTCTCCTGGTTCAGCTGTA
>PWEJ01000108.1 GCA_003553485.1 Halanaerobiaceae bacterium
AACCCCGGCCGGCATTCATATGTTTAGCTCCTGCAGAAGCTATATAAACGGTGGTAGGAAAAACACCGCCAAAGAAAGAACCAGCCATAGTACCTACTCCATCGACAATTTGAGATTCTCGCACACTATAGTCATCTCCACAGGCTGCCATCGCCTCTACATTATTCATGGTTTCCAAAAGGTTATAAATCTGGATAGGCACGACTACAGCCAATAAACCAGCAGCGGCTCCAAATAATTCAGCCATTCCTGTGATTGGAGCTGCTGTTGGCAGGAAAGGATAAATTCCTAATTGATCAAACCCCTCTCTAATAGCTTCAACTTCCACTACCCCAAAGATATAGGCTAAGATGGTACCGGCAATAATGGCAAAGAGAGAGGTCGGTACATTGAAGGGCATTTTCTTTTTAGCTATCATACCGATGATTATAATACCTGAGACTAATAGTCCCACAATAGGAGCTTCATAGGTGGTGAAAAACATCTCTCCTCCAATAAAGGTAAAGGCTACTCCAGCCAGAGCTCCCAGCATAGCAGCTCGGGGCAGATTTCTTCTCAACCAGGGCCCTATAACGCTGCCTAAAACCTCTAGGGCTCCCCCGATAAAACAGGCTCCAACTCCAATCATCCAGGCCATCTCCGCATCGCCATTGGTGAACTCTAAAGCCGGTCCTAAAACACCAAATAAGTAAATGAACATTACCGGAGTGGAAATTCCATAGGAAAGAGCAGTTACATCGGTCCGCCCTTCTTTTTCCGCCAATCTGCGAGCCATTCTAGCATAATAGAAATTACCAAAAAGTACAGCAATAGCAGCTCCGGGAATTACCCGGCCAAAGACTATATCGGCTGGGAAACCCATTCCCATCATAGTGATGGCAATAACAGCAAAGTTAGCCAGGTTGTTTTGAAATAGAGCAAAAAAGCCATCCACATCTTCATTTTTGAACCAGGGATAATCGACTGATGAATTCATGTTAGTAAAATCACCCTTCCATGTTTGAGTTTAATAGGAAAATATTTAAATAAAATTATAAAAATTTAAATTAAACTTATTATAATAATTAGCAATAAAAACTATAATTCCTGCAAGAATTTTAAATTATGCTGAAAATAGAATTATTTGCTTAGTATCAGTTGAGCTGAATGTTATTATATGGTATAATTCTTAAATGCAAGGAAATTGCAAATTATTCTCTAAATTATTCTCTGGCAGCCCTATTTTAAATTTACTTTTAAAATCATTAAGGAGGGGAAAAAATTGAAGAAGTTTTTTGTAGTCTTTTTAGCTTTAGCTGTTATTTTAGCTCTGGGAGCAATGGTAGATGTAGAAGCTCAGGCTCAGGATGATGAGCTGGTTGTGGCCCAGGGAGAAACCAGGACAACCATGGATCCTCAAGGAGAAAATGACCAACCTTCAGCGCAGGTTAGAGCACATATTTATGATACTTTGATTCATCAGACACCAGACTTAGAATTAGAGCCAGGCCTGGCCACAGACTGGGAGCAGGTAGATGATGTTACCTGGGAATTTGAACTTAGAGAAGGAGTATACTTTCACAATGGTGAAGAATTCACCGCTGAAGATGTTAAATTTACCTATGAACGGCTGATTGATCCGGAGATGGCATCTGATTCAGCCTTTTTACTTGACATGTTAGCAGATATTGAAGTAGTTGATGATTATACAATTAAATTGGAGTTAGAAGAGCCCTTCACTCCTTTATTAAGCCACCTTTCCCATACTTCTACCAGTATTTTAAATGAAACAGCAGTAGAGGAAGCCGGTGAAGATTATGGTATTACAACTTCCATTGGAACTGGCCCCTATGTATTCTCAGACTGGGTTAGTGGTGATTATATTACCTTGGAGAGAAATGATGATTACTGGGGAGAAGAGGCAAATATTGAGCAGTTGACCTTTAGAACTGTAGAAGAGATTACAGTACGAGCTATCGAGGTAGAGACTGGTGGAGTTGACATCGCCTTTGATGTTCCTCCAGTAGATGTTGAGAGGCTGGAAGAAGATCCTGCTGTCAATATAATACAGTCAGAAACTTTATCGACCACTTATTTAGGTTTCAATGCTGACCAAGAGCCCTTTGATGATGTTAGGGTTCGTCAGGCAATAAATCATGCCGTAGATACAGACCCCATTGTAGATCAGGTTTATGAAGGCCAGGCTTCTAGAGCCAGTGGCCCTATCTCTGAGCTTGTCTGGGGTGCCAACCCTGATTTAGAACCCTATGAGTATGATCCTGATAAAGCTCAGGAGTTGTTGGAGGAAGCAGGTTATGAAGACGGTTTTTCCGCTACTATCTATACCAACGATGAATCTCAGCGTATCCAGGTAGCGGAGCTGGTACAGGATAATTTGCGGGATTTAAATATTGATATCAGTGTAGATGTTTTGGAATGGGGCGATTATCTAGAAAGAACCGGCGCTGGTGAGCATGACATGTTTATATTAGGCTGGGTTACAGTGACTGGTGACGCTGATTATGGTCTTTATTCCTTATTCCATAGCAGTCAGTATGGTGATCCGGGTAATAGAACCTTCTGGTCCGATCCTGAAGCAGATGACCATTTAGATGCTGGTAGATTTTTGGTTGATGAAGAGGAAAGAGAAAGTGCCTACCACGAAGCCCAAGAAATAATTAGAGATGAAGCTCCCTGGTTATTCTTAGTAAATGAGGATGATGTTCATGGACTGCAAGAAAATGTTGCTAATTTTGAACCTCATCCAGCCGGACACCATGATTTAAGCCAGGTTATCTTTGAATAATAATACTGAAAACAATTAGGTTGATGTTATAATTGGATTAAGCAAAAGATTAACCAATAACATTAGCCCTAAATAGCTTTTAATTAAAATACTAAGATAGCGATAGGCAGTAGCTTCTGCCTATCGCTTTAATCTTGTAAGGGCAGACTAATCAACTTAGAAAGGTGGACCATTGATGTGGAAATATATAGTTAAAAGGCTCCTTTCTTTAATACCGGTGCTAATTGCTGTATCGATATTGGTATTTCTATTGATGCATATAACTCCTGGAGATCCAGCTATTTTAATGCTGGGAGAAAGGGCGCCTGAAGAGCAAATAGAGAATTTAAGAGCTCGAATGGGACTTGATCAACCAGTTCCGGTACAGTATTTAAATTGGGCCGGCCAGATACTCCAGGGAGACTTTGGCAGGTCTTTGCGTTCCCGGCGACCGGTCCTGATGGAAATTAGACAACGCTTTACCAATACTTTAATGCTGGCCGGGGCTGGAGTGATGGTTGCAATTATTATTGGAATTCCTGTGGGAGTTATTTCGGCGGTATATCCTAATTCCTGGCTGGATAACCTTTTCACCGGTATAACCTTTGTTGCCGTTGGAATGCCGGTATTCTGGACTGGAATCATGTTAATATTGATATTTTCAGTTACTCTGGGATGGCTACCCTCTTCGGGTATGTCCATGGATATTCGTTATTTTATTTTACCCACTATTGCCCTGGCCTCAGTGACAACAGCAACAATAGCTAGAATTGCAAGATCCAGTATGTTAGATGTTTTAAATGAAGATTATGTCAGAACAGCCCGGGCAAAGGGGCTGGCCGAACGCTGGGTTAACTATAAACATGCCCTGCGTAATGCTTTAATTCCGGTGGTTACAATTTTAGGTCTGCAATTTGGTCAGATGTTAGCCGGGGCTGTCTTAACAGAAACAGTTTTTGCCTGGCCAGGTATGGGGCGATTAATTGTTGACTCTATCAGAGCTAATGATTTTCCTGTAGTACAGGGATCGATACTGGTCTTTGCCCTGGCCTATGCCCTGGTAAATACAGGGGTAGATATAGCTTATGCCTATCTTGATCCTCGAATTCAAACTAAATATGAATAGTAATTAGGGCTTTAACATCGGAATAAGTTTGGTAATTATAAACTAATAAGGAGAATGATTATGAGATTAGGGTCCAATAAAAATAAAGCAGAAAAAAACAATAAGACAGAGAGTGATAAGCAAAAAGGAGTATCCCGAGAAAGTCGTCTGGCCTTACTTAAAAAAAGATTTTTCTATAATAAAAAGGCTGTACTCGGTCTGGTTATATTAATAATAATTGCTGGCTCTGCTATTTTTGCCCCCTTTATTGCTCCTCATGACCCTATTGAACAGGATATGATGCAGCGCCTGCAGGAACCGAGTTGGGATCACCCTCTGGGAACTGACTTATACGGCCGAGATGTATTGAGCCGCTTAATTTACGGAGCTCGTATTTCTTTAAATATCGGTTTTATTTCAGTGGGTATAGGTGTTTTAATAGGCTGTTCATTAGGGTTAATAGCCGGTTTTTATGGAGGTAAACTCGATAACTTTATCATGAGAATTATGGATGTGTTATTATCTTTGCCCTCCTTACTTTTGGCTCTGGCGATAGTTTCGGCTTTAGGAGTAAGCATCTGGAATTTAATGGTGGCTTTAGGGATATCCTTTATACCTCATTTCGCCCGGCTAATAAGGGGCTCGGTATTAAGCGTAATGGAGCAGGAATATATTGAATCTGCCAGAGCTATCGGTAGTTCAGATTTAAGAATTATAGTTCGCCATATTATCCCTAACTCCATTAACCCAGTAATAGTTCAGGCAACACTTTATATGGCTTCCTCAATACTGGTAGCGGCCGGCCTGAGTTTTTTGGGATTAGGAGTCCAGCCACCTACACCTGAATGGGGGCATATGATAGCTCAGGCTCGAGAGTTTATTCGCCTGAACCATTATCCAGTTACTTTTTCAGGGATTGCAATAGTTTTAACAGTTTTATCTATTAATCTGGTTGGAGATGGATTGCGAGATGCCTTAGACCCTAAAACCGATAAAGCGCATGATTAAACCTGATGGTCCTGTCTAGAGCTGATTTTGGGCAGTTGAAATATTTTTTCGAAAACTTTATTATCCCTTGACAGTTTAGTCAAGATGTTGTAATATATTATATGCGCAGGCGAGATTTATATGCGCTAATATGCACTAAAAATTGATAGTGATTTTTCGGTGGCAATAGCGGAGGGGTAACACCTGTTCCCATTTCGAACACAGCAGTTAAGTCCTCCAGCGCCTATGGTACTGCAAAGGAGACTCTGTGGGAGAGTAGGTCGCCGCCGAATTTTAATATGCTCC
>PWEJ01000143.1 GCA_003553485.1 Halanaerobiaceae bacterium
TTAAGATCAAATAAGGTGAGATTAAAGAAGTTAAGTTTAAAAAAGTTAAGACTGGAGGAGTTAAGAAGAGAGGAGAAGAGTGAAAATGAAAAAATTATTAACCCTATTGATTGTTATAACTCTTGCCGTATTTGGATTGACAGCCTGTGATACTTCCGATAGCCCCGCAACAACTAAATCAGTTTACACGATGACCATGGAAACACCCCTGGGAGAGGGCACGGTAACGCCTGCAGTGGGAACTCACGAATATGAAGAGGATGTGATGGTCGATCTGGAAGCTGTACCGGACTCAGGATGGTATTTTTCTCAGTGGGAGGGAGAGGTGCAGAATAATAATGCTGCCTCTACCAGAATTAAAATGGATAAAAATCAGACCGTAAGGGCAGTATTCACCGATCAGGACCCCACCATCCCGGCCACGGGCTATAATTTGAGTGTAAAAGTGGTGGACCTACAGGAAATGCCTATTTCCGGAGTGGAAGTCTCTTTTGCTGGTGTAGATATAGATGATTTCACCAGGGTCACTGACGGCGATGGCTATGTTGTTCTCTCAAACTCTGAAATAACAGCGATGAGTCGCGATGCCATCTCAGAAGAAAGATTGGATGAACGAAGAGTGAGAGGTGCAGATGAGCAGAGTATTTTGGAATTTGAATTCAGTCTTTTAGGTGACGTAACAATAACTCCCTCTCTGGAGAATTGGGCCTTTGCCCCCACAAGTGCCACCGTTAATCAGGCAGATGCCGGTAGCACTATTGAGTTTGTGGGAACTGACCTGCTTGACCCCAGCTATCAGCTAGGTGGAACTGTGGAGGATATTCATGGTAAGGGTGTTGTCGGAGCTCAGGTACTGTTGACTGGTGATGATTTCGATGAAAGCACTCTGGGCGAAATTATAACTGATTCCGATGGCAACTGGGGTCCAGTAGTGGTTGAGGGGATTGTTGATATCACTGCTGCTAAAGACCACTGGACCTTTACCCCCATTACAGTCCAGACAGGAGACCTTAATCTTGTTATCAGCGGTGAAATTTTTAAAGATGCAGTTAAAAAGCCTCTGGTAACTCCTGGAACTATATCCCTGGCCCAGTCTACGGAAGTAACTTTTAATGTGGAGGTCGATATTAACCAGGCCTTTTTAGCTTTATTGGAATCCGAACATGCCACCCCGGTTTCTCTGTACAGGAAAACTAATTCTAATAACTGGGAGTTTATAGATAATTTATACGATGACGGCGATTATATAAATCACGGAGACGATATAGCTGGCGATAGAATTTACTCCAATATCATCGATTTTTATGAAGAAGAAGCCCAAAATATCCCCCTAAAAATAGTTGTTAATACAGCAGAAAATCATGTCATAGAAGTAAAATTTAATCTGGAAGCAGCCTCAGTGGCCGAAGATATAGAAGGAAAAATTCTCAGTATTCATGAGGAAGCAGAAAGCGAATTGAATGAAATTCTTTTAGCTGACCCCAGTCTTACAGCGGCAGAGAGCCTCAATTTACTGAAAAACAAACTACTGGATAAGGAAGAGATAACATCAATAGTTCAAAACAATAATCTTTTACAGTTAGATTATGAATTTATTGAGCCTGGCGATAATTTTACTGCTGTAAGTTTCATTATGGTGGAGGAAACTGAAGAGGATGCCGGCTTCTTAAGGGGAGGCAACGGAGAACGAAGAACAGCTCCTGCCACTTCTCCCTCCGGGCAGACAACTGGCAAGCCCATATCCTTTCAGTATACTCCTCTAAATGAAGAACTGGAATTTATCGGTAGCCGTAATATCTTAATTTGGGCTCCCTTTGCTGAAGAATTTTCTCCCTGGGATGAAACTGAAGGAGTCCAGGATAGATTTAATGCCTCTGAACTGGGTTTTGACTACTCGGTATACCAAAACTTTGCTGCCGATGTTAACTCTTTGCGCCGCATTAATGATTACGGTATGGTTATTTTGGCCACTCACGGCACTGGTGGCCGCTGGCTGGCCACAGGAGAAGTGGTTCTCGATGATAACAAGTATTCTCTGGACCTTACAGGAGGAAGAATGGCTATCTGGCAAAACATGATGACCGTTGAAGCCGGTGGAGTCACCAGCAAAATGCCGGTTTATGCAGTCAATGATAACTGGTTTAACCATCATATTAGTGGCAGTTTTAATAATTCCGTTATTGTCAATAACTCCTGTGAGAGTCTGATCACAGACAGACTCTGGAATACTTTTTCTGCTCTAGGAGCAGGGGCATATTATGGTTATGATGCTATAGTTACCAGTCGCTTTGCCGTAGAGCAGGTTTACGAGCTGGTTGAAGGAATGCGAAACGGAATGACCACCACCGGCGAGGCTTATCAGGGCAAAAATGACCCTTACAGTGGTCACAATGCTCGCTGGCTAATGCGTGGGAACGAAGACCTGGTATTTCCCGCCGGTTTAATTAACGGTTCCTTTGAAGATGGACTAACAGCCTGGCTTAGAGATGGAGATGGCAGGGCTATTTCAGCACTTTCATTTTTGGAGCCCACCGATGGCAATGTCATGGGCATAATTTCATCTGGCCTGGGTAGAACAGTAAGACATGGAAGTTTACAGCAGACTTTCCGAGTAGATGACGAAGCCGAGAAGCTTTATTTTGACTATAATTATCTCTCCGAAGAATTTCTGGAGTGGATAGGCTCGGTATACCAGGATCCCTTCCAGGTTAGCATTGAATCAGAATCCGGTACAGAAGTAATACTTTATCTTACCGTCGATGGAATAGCAGCTGACTATGGAGCCAGTTACTGTGCTTCTCATACCAAACCAGCCTTTGAGTGTATTAAAGCCAGCAATAGTGGCAGTTTGATTCCCGTTTCTCCCTATATTACCTTTGATATGGGAGATGTCTGGATGACGGGCTGGCAGCCCTTTGCCTATGATATATCACATTATCAGGGTGAAGTAATAACTCTTAAGTTTATGGCTGAAGATGAAGGCGACACCGCTTATGACACCGCAGTCTTACTGGATAATATACGCATAGAAGATACTGCCGTAACAGAAGAGGAGTTTATCCTCACAATCAATAAAACTGGAGATGGTGAAACCCAACCCGTTCCCGGAAGTTATAGTTATCCCGCTGGAACTATGGTAGATATCAGTGCTTTGCCTGCTGGAGGAGCGGAGTTTTATACCTGGCACGGCAGTTCAGTGACTGATGCTGAAGCTTTAGAGACCACAGTGTTAATGGATGGACACAAAACAGTAACAGCGGTTTTCCTCTCTCCGCAGCCTTCAACGTCTTTTGTTTATTGGGTTTTCGATGTTGATCTACCGGTCTCAGAGGCCGGTCAGGAGCAGACTCTCAACTTTGAATATTATGTTAATCTGGGCGATGTTAATCATTACTTCACCGCCACTTTGTTGAATTATGATACCCTGGAAGAGACAACCTATTCTAACTTTATCAGCGAATCTGGCTATTATGAAGGAGAGCTCAGCTATACCGCTCCAGAAGTAGATGACCCAGCAGAAGCAATCCATGTGGTGCAGGAGCTAGAGTTATCAGGTCAGATGACAGCCTCCTCAGTGCCGGAAGCTAATGCCGATACTTCCACAGTATATTTCACCGTTGGATTTATCGCTGAATAAAATAATCTATTTATTGTGATGATGGGATTAGAAATAAAATCAGAATTTCATCACAGATATTAAGTTAAAGGTTTCTCTTGTTGTTAAAATTAAATTGAAGGTTTCTCTTGTTGTTAAAATTATATGAGCTTTGGAGGTATTGGGGGGAATTATTGTGCAGATAACTTCCAGAGGTTTTATATCAGCGATATTGATCCTTTTATTGCTGGTGATTTGGCCGGTTGGGCTGGTCGGATTAACTGGGCCAGCCGGATTAGCCTGGCCAGCCGGATCAATTGGACCAGTCCGGCCAGTTGGGTCAGCTGGGTTAACCGGGTTAGCCTGGCCAGCCGGTTCAGATGGACCAGTCCGGCCAGCCGGGTCAGCCTGGTCAGCCGGATTATCTGAACCAGCTGAAGTTCTGGCCTGTGAGGATGAGTATTGCGATTATTGCGATTACTGCGATTATGTGGGAATAGAATATGTAACAATGATAGGGAAAATTTCCCTTACAGGCTCAGAGCCTCTGGTAGTTCCTGTTATAATAGTAGAAGAGGCTGCTTATAGCATTTCAGGTGAAAAAAGAAGTGAACTAATGAAATTATCCGGGGCAGAAGTCAAAATTACCGGCAAAACTATTAAAGCTATTTACCCCCAAACTGAAGGGGATATTGATGTTAGCATTTATAAGATTATAGACCCCGGGCTGCCGCCGCATTTAGATTGGGCAGTAGGTGAGCTCCAGATAGATTGTAAAGGCCCGGTCATTATAGGAGATGACCAGATAATTTATAGGCTTAACGGGGTTGAAAAATTGTCGCTACCAGAAAAACCTGGTTCTCGAATTCTGGTAGCAGGAAATATTGAATCCAGTGACAAAATAATAAACAAGTGCAACAAGATAATGAAGAAGTGTAATATTATGAAGAAGTGTAATATTATGAAGAAGTGTAATATTGAAAACAGCGAGAATACGAAATTAAAGGATAATTTAATGATTGAAGAAAAAACTAAGGCCTTAAAAGAGGTGACGAGAAAATTTGAAGCTTTTATGGAGGTGACCAGTTATAAAATGCTGCAGGAGAAAAATTCTTATGAGCTTTATCTATATGAGGATAATGAAAGAAAGAAGATGGAGCAGGAATTAGAACAAAAAGAGGTGGAGAATATTATCGCTGCTTTGATTTTAACTCTGGAAACAGCAGTAGAGGAGAGATACAGGCTCTATATTGATCTGGATGATGTCCAGGAACAGCTCGAGCAGGAGCAGGAAAAAGCCCTTGAAGTTTATTTTCCAGCAGGGAAAAGCGTGGAAATAGGCCAGTCTAAAATGGAACAAATTGAAGGCCAAAAGTTAAGCCGTATTATGCTTTTCTTCACCGGTCGATTCGCCAGTGGGCTGGAGTCTCAACTGGTGACCCTGCTTACCATGACCCAAGATGGCAGCTGGCAGGTTTGGGGCTGTGACCTGCAGCAGCGCGAACTTTTTCAAGACTTTTGAATGCTTTTTAACGAGGAACCAGGGTGACGGGCAGTTGTAAAA
>PWEJ01000072.1 GCA_003553485.1 Halanaerobiaceae bacterium
ATACGATAAATAATTTAACAGGTAGGGGGATTACCTTGGGTAATTTATATACCACCTCTAAAAGTCTAGGCAATAGCAATATGCTTGATATTTTCAAAACAATACATATTGAAAAAGAGATTTCCAGGGTAGAACTAGTTGACAAAACCTGTTATAGCCCAGGTACTATTTCGAATCATGTCACCACTTTGCTGGATAAAGAACTAATCCTGGAACAAAAGAAAGGTATTTCCCAGGGAGGAAGAAAACCGATTTATTTAAAAGTAAATGCTCATAAACATTTTATTTTAGCTGTTAAAATTGAAGTTAAAAAAGTCTCCCTCTATCTATTAGATCTAGATCTTAATGTGGTGGAATTAGTTGAAAAACAGGATAATAAGCCAATTTCTTATGAAAATTGCTTAAATTTTCTAAGTACTAATATTAGTCAGATGCTAGCTAAAAGAAAAGATATAAAAGATAAGATTTTAGGTCTGGGTATATCAGTGCCAGCAATTATAAATAGAGAAGAAGGTTTAATAGAAATTGCCCCTAATCTAAAATGGTATAAAAAAAGCATATTGCAAGACCTAAAAAACAAGTATGATTTTCCTTTTTATCTGGAAAATGATGCCAAAGCTGGTGCCCTAGGAGAAAAAAATAGAACTAAAGGTGATACTAATAATTTTGTTTATGTTTTAATTAATGAAGGGATTGGTTGTGGAATAGTTATTAATGGAGAACTATATAGGGGTAGTAATGATAATGCTGGTGAATTTGGCCATGTTAAAATTGATCCTCAAGGACCCAATTGTCATTGTGGTAATTCTGGTTGCTGGGAGACTTTAGCTTCAGTAAATTATTTAGTCAATGCCTGGGAAAAACATACAGGAGAACAAAGTAATATTCAGAACATTTATAAATTAGCAGTTAAAGGAAAGAAAGAGGCTTGTAGTTTATTTGGAAAACTTGGAGAAAATATTGGGGCTGGAATTGTTTCTATTATAAATGGTCTAAGTCCAGGTAAAATAATAATCAATGGTAAGATTGTTCAGGCGAAGCCCTTTATTGATAAGTCGATAACCAAAAAAGCAAAAGAAGAATCCCTTCAGGTAGCTTATGATAATGTAAAAATTGAATATAGTAAATTATTGGATAAAGCTGAGGTTATAGGGATTGGTTATTCTATCATCGAAAGAAGTAGATTATTTCAATAAATATATAAACACTCTTTATAAAGGGGGACTGTATCAATGACATATTTTGATTTCTTGGAGACTGTAGAATTTGAAGGTCCAGGTTCTAAAAATCCATTAGCCTTTAATTATTATCAGGCCGATAAGAAAATTGGAAAAAAAACTATGGCGGAACATCTTAGATTTTCAATGGCTTACTGGCATTCTCTCACTGAAGATGGTAGTGACCCCTTTGGAAATCCAACTATGGATAGGCCCTGGAATAACTATCAAGATTCAATGGATAGAGCTGAGGCAAAGGTAGAGGCGGCTTTTGAATTAATGAGCAAACTGGGGATTAATTATTTCTGTTTTCATGATGTTGATGTAGCTCCGGAAGGAGCAACAATAAAAGAAAGTAATGAGAATTTAGAAAAGATGGCTGAACTTTTAAAGAAAAAGATGGAGGCTACCGGAATCAAACTACTTTGGGGGACTTCAAATTTGTTTAGTCATCCCATATATATGCATGGAGCTGCTACATCTCCACAGGCTAAGGTATTTGCCTGTGCAGCTGCTAAGGTCAAAAAGGCCATTGAAGTTACTAAGTATCTAGGTGGAGAAAACTATGTTTTTTGGGGTGGACGCGAGGGATATGAAACTTTACTCAATACCAATATGAAGCTTGAGCAGGATAACTTAGCCAGGTTTTTCTACCTGGTAATAGAATATGCTGAAAAAATAGGTTTTAACGGTCAGTTTTTAATCGAACCGAAACCTAAAGAACCAACTAAACATCAATATGATTTTGATTGTGCCAGTGTTTTAGCTTTTTTGAGAAAATATGATTTAGAAGGTTATTTTAAATTAAATATAGAAGCAAATCATGCTACTCTGGCCGGGCATACTTTTCAGCATGAATTAAGGTATGCCAGGATAAATGACATGCTGGGTAGTGTAGATGCTAATCAAGGTGATTTGCTGCTGGGCTGGGATACAGACCAATTCCCTTCAAATTTATACAACACAAGCCTGGCCATGTATGAAGTTTTAAAGAATGGTGGTCTTGCTCCTGGAGGGTTAAATTTTGATGCTAAGGTTAGAAGAGGTTCCTATCAACTTCAGGATTTAGTTCAAGGGCATATTCTTGGTATGGATTCCTTTGCTAAAGGATTAGAAGTTGCTCACAGTTTAATAAACTCTCAAGAAATAGAGGATCTAATTTCTTCTAGATATAAAAGCTATCAGGAAGGTCTAGGTAGTAAAATAGTTGAAGAAAATACAAGTTTAGAAGAGCTAGCAGAGATTGCCCAGAGTTTTAAACTTTCCGAAATTAAAACTAATTCTGGTTCTCAAGAAAAACTGGAAGCTATACTGAATCGGCATCTGTTGGGATCTTTAAACAGTGATTAAATAAGGGGGTGAGACATTTTAGAAGTCAAAATTTATAGGTTTTAAGACATAAAGTTTTTACAGGAATTTTGCATTAATTATATTAAAGCAACTTTTCAAAAAATGGAGGTTAAAAAAATGACAAAGAAATTTACATTAGCTTTAGTGGTAGTAGTTGCTCTGGTAATGGTATTTTCAGCTGCAGTAGGAGTACAGGCAGAAGACGAGGATTATTTATATATCCAGGTATCAATGCAAAGCAGGTTGGACTACTTTTATGATCATCAGATGGGCCTAGAAGTAGCTGGGGAACACATGGGTGTTGAAACCAGGTATATGGGTCCAGCAGATGCTGACTTAGCAGGTATGGCAGATACCCTAGAAGAAGCAATAGGCATGAACCCTGATGGAATTTTAGTTGTCGGTTTTGATGAAATGTTAAATCCGATTGTAGATGATGCAGTAGAACAGGGTATACCAGTAATAACCTTGGATTCAGATCTGCCCAATTCTGATAGATTAGCCTTTGTAGGTACTGGCAATGAAGAAGCTGGCTATATGGGAGGCCAAGAGTTAGCTGAGTTGTTGGATGGCGAAGGTGAAGTAGGTATCTTAACTATTCCTGGACAGCCAAACTTAGAGGAGAGAGTTGAAGGCTATGAGAGAGCATTAGAAGAATATGATATTGAAGTAGTACAGGTATCAGATACTCAGGGAGATGAAGCAGAAGCTGCTGGAGCTGCCTCGGCAATATTAGAAAGATTTCCGACCCTTGATGCTTTAGTTGCTGTTGAGGCTGCTGGTGGAGTAGGTGCCGCAACAGCAGTTATGGAAGCTGGCAGAATAGGTGAGGTCGAAATTATTTCAATGGATAGAGATGAAGAAACCTTGAGTTATATTTCTGATGGCATTATTACAGCCTCTTTGGCCCAGCAGACAGCATTGATGCCTTACTATGGATTACAAATCTTGCATAATTTGAATACAGGAAATGTACCAGAAATTACTTCAGATAATGAAGCTGCCGGAGTTACTGGAGCGCCCTTGATTGTTGATACAGGCGTTATTTTAATAGATGAAAGTAACTACCAATATTTTCAGAGAGACTAATTAACATTATGGCTGGCAGAATTATTTTTTGTTCTGCCAGTCTTTATAAATACAAAGAAAGGAGTGATCAAATGGGCCCTGCAGAACAGAGCAAGAATGAGATAGTTTTATCAGCAAGAAATGTGAGCAAAAGCTATCCCGGAGTTCAAGCCTTAAACCAGGTTGAGATGGATTTGAAAAAAGGTGAAATTCATGCTTTGGTAGGGGAGAATGGTGCTGGCAAGAGTACATTTATCCATATCCTGGGGGGGATTTGTGAGCCTGATGAATGTGAAATTATAATCAAAGAAAATCAGGTTAACGAATTCAAACCCCATTTGGCAGCAGAATATGGTATTGGTGTGGTATTTCAAGAACTGTCGCTGGTTAATAATATGACTATAGCTGAAAACATTTTTGTTAATCGACAACCAGTTGGCAAATTTGGTTTTATAGACAAAAAAAAGATGAAGACAAAAGCTTTAGAGATGTTAGATGTTTTTGATCTTGATTTTTCTCCGGATAAAATGGTTGGTTCTCTCAGCACCGGTGATAAGCAGTTAATTGAAATTTTGAAAGCCCTTTCTAAAAATCCTGAAGTATTAATTTTAGATGAACCGACTTCCTCATTAAGTCGAGGAGAAATCAATAGACTTTTTAAACTTTTGAAACGCTTGAAAAATGAAGGAATTGCAATTATTTATATATCTCATCATTTAGAAGAAGTTTTTGATCTTTGTGATCGGGTGACAGTATTTAGAAATGGAAAATATGTAGACACAAAACTGGTGGAAAATGTAACTGAAAAAGATCTGGTAAAAATGATGGTAGGTAAAACTTTAGAAAACTTTTATATTGATTTTAATAAAGAAAAAGGCGAAGATTATTTTGAAGTCAGCGGTTTATCTGGAGAAAAATTCAATAATATTAATTTTTCTCTAGCCCGAGGAGAAGTTTTAGGGATTTTTGGTTTAGTAGGAGCAGGTCGAACCGAGATGGCTGAAACTATTTTCGGTATAAGAAAAAGGAGAGCTGGAGAAATTTCCTTAGAGGATAATTACTTAAATATAAACAAACCAATTGATGCGATGAAGAAGGGCATTTCATATTTAACAGAAGATAGGCATAGCAAAGGTTTAGCTTTAAATATGAATATTAAAGAAAATATCGCTTCTTCCTCATTGGGTGAATTTGCTAAAAGCAAGCTAGGTTTACTGGCGGATAAAGAGATGAGAGATTTTAGTAAAGATATAGTGGAAAAATATAATATTGTCACGCCAAGTATTGAAAAGAAAGTCAAAAATCTTTCGGGAGGTAATCAACAGAAAGTTTTACTGGGAAAATGGCTTGGTACTGACCCCGAAGTTATTATTGTTGACGAACCAACCAGAGGAGGGGATGTTGGGGCTAAGCAAGAGATATATAAGTATTTAGATAAAGTTAGCAAGAGTGGAATTGGGATTATTTTGATCTCATCAGATTTGCCTGAGGTTAAAAATTTAAGTGATAGAGTTTTAATAATGAGAGAAGGGGAAATTGTCGGTTGTTTAAGTGGGGAAGAGGCAACTAAAGAAGCTATTTTGGCTTATGCAACTGGAACTAATACTAAGTCAGGAGGTAATAAATAAATGGCTCAAAACAATGAAAAAAATCTATTGCAAAAAATTATTGCTATGAGAGAATTTATGATAATCTTTATAATCTTAATTATCGGCTTAATTATGACTTTTGTATCCCCCCATTTTTTAACCAGTAGTAATTTAAAGGCACTGCTTTTAAGGGTATCTATAACTTCAATTTTAGCCATTGGAATGACTATTTTATTAACAGCCGGTGATTTTGATCTTTCAGTGGGTTCAGTGCTGGCATTATCAGGTGCAATAGCAGCAATTGCCCTGAGAGCTGAGGTGCCTTTGACTTTAGCCATCTTACTGGCCTTGGCTGCAGCTACTTTAGTTGGGTTATTTAATGGAGTAGTAGTAGCAAAAGTTGGAATTAATGCTTTTATCACTACTTTAGCCACTATGATGGCTGTACGTGGTTTAGTAATGATAATTATGGGAGGAAGAAATATTGCTGGCCTACCTGAAAGTTTCACTAGAATTGGTCGTTCTTACTTTTTTAACATACAGAGCCCCATATGGATTAGTCTTATTTTGATTGTTATTTTTGAATTTCTCCTTAGAAAAACTAAATTCTTTAGGCAAAACTATTATATTGGTGGTAATCCTCTTTCAGCGATGTTTTCCGGTATAGAAGTGCAAAAAATGAGAATATATAACTTTATGTTAACTGGTTTTTTAGCCGGATTAGCCGGGATAGTTAATACAGCTAGATTTGCAGCAGCAACAACTACAGCTGGCGATGGTCTGGAATTACAGGTTGTAGCAGCGGTAATATTAGGAGGAGCAAGTCTAAAAGGAGGAGAAGGTACGGTTGTTGGAGCATTTTTTGGTGCTTTATTAATGGGTTTAATTATTAACTCCTTAAATTTAATTGGCGTTGATGTTTACTGGCAGACCTTTGTTCAGGGTAGCATTTTATTGTTTGCAGTGGTAGTTGATCAGTATGGCAAGAAAAAAACATTAAGTGCATCAGCATAGGAGGGTAATAAATGAAGGAAATTACATCGAGAGAAAGAATAAGAATGGCTTTAGAACATAAGGAACCTGATAAAATTCCATTAGGTTTTGATGCTCATTGTTGTGGTATACACATTCAAACTTATCGAAAATTAAGAGCAGAATTAAAGCTTGAAAAGGGGAAAGCCCATGTTTCGGATCAAATTCAGCAGTTGGGTTTTCTAGATAGGGATTTTAAAAATGAAATAAAAAATGATGTAGATGGAATATTTTCTGGAGCACCAGCAGAATGGGAGTTTGATAAGAAGGATAGAGGTAAATACTGGGAATTTGAGGATGAGTTTGGTATCCGTTGGAGAATGCCCAAAGAGGGGGGTTTTTATTTTGATATGTGGGAGCATCCCCTTAAAGATGCTGAGAGCGTTGCTGATATAGAAAATCATGAACTTTTTGACCCTCAGGACCAGGAACGTTTTCATAAAGTTAAAGATCAATTTGCTGTAGCTAGAGAATTAGGGATGGCGCCGGTATTTAACCCTAATACTGGAGGTGTTTTTGAAATGGCGCTTTGGATTAGAAGTTTTGAAGAATTTTATCAGGATATGATATTAAATCCCAAGATGGCTGAAGCTCTGTTGGATAAAGCCTTAGAATACAAAATGAAGTTCTGGGAAAAAGCTTTAGAGGTCGCCGGTGAAGATATTTTAGTTGTAGCAGAGGCCGATGATATTGCCAGCCAAAATTCACTTTTGATTTCTCCAAAAATGTATAGAAAATTTATTAAGCCCCGGCATAAAAAGCTTTTTAGTTTTATTAAAAATAAAGCAAAAAGCAAAGCGTATATTTGGTATCATAGTTGTGGTGCGGTTAAAGAGTTAATTCCAGATTTAATTGAAGAGGGAGTTGACATTATTAATCCGGTCCAACTCAGTGCAAAGGGAATGAATGCAGAAGAACTGAAAAAAGAATTTGGTAAAGACTTGGTTTTTTGGGGAGGCGGTATTGATACTCAGAAAGCACTGCCTAACTATTCTCCAGAAGAAGTTAAAGTTGAGACTAAAAGGAATATTGATAAATTAGCGCCAGGAGGTGGATTTGTTTTTGCACCGGTTCATAATGTCCAGGCAGATGTACCGCCAGAGAATTTCCTGGCCATGTTGGAGGCAGTTGAAGAGTTACAACCTGACAATTAAGCTGAAAATAGATGTAAAAATTTATTAAATTGATTTTCAAATAACTATAATTTAATAGTTGACACTTCAAAATATGGAGGTAAAATAATGGATATCTTAAATAGGATTACTGAAGATTTACAGGCAGGAAAAGCTGAAGATGTAAGAACCGGAGTTGAAAAAGCTCTGACTGAGGGGATAAGTTCAAATGAAATCCTGCATCAGGGTATGATGAAAGCTATGAATATTGTGGGAGAAAAATTTAAAAAAGATGAAATATTTGTGCCAGAAGTATTGGTAGCTGCCAGAGCTATGAAGAGTGGAATGGAAGTTTTAGAACCAGTTTTGACAGCCGACAAAGTTGATAGTGAAGGTAAAATTCTTCTAGGAACTGTTAAAGGTGATTTGCATGATATTGGCAAAAATTTAGTAGGAATGATGCTAGAAGGTGGTGGCTTTGAGGTTGAAGATTTAGGAGTTGATGTAGAGGCTGAAGAATTTATTAATAAATTGCGGGAGACAGAAGCTGAAGTTCTAGCCATGTCTGCACTTTTGACCACCACTATGCCGGAGATGAAAAATGTAATAGATGTTTTAAAAGAAGAGGGTCTAAGAGATAAGGTTAAAGTAATCATAGGTGGGGCTCCAGTGACAGATGATTATGCTGAACAGATTGGTGCCGATTACTATGCTCAGGACGCAGCTTCAGCTGTGGATAAAGTTAAAGAAGCTATTAAGTAATTGAATAAATTTATTGAGATTAGTTTAGACTTTCCCGAAACTAAAAACATTTTATAGATTGGTCTAGAGGTGATAGGGGGTAATCAATGAATTATAGAAAATTAGGCAAAACTGATTATCAGGTAGCAGAGATTTCTTTTGGCGCCTGGGCTATTGGAGGCTCCTGGGGAGAGGTGAAGGATCAAGTCAGTAAGCAGGCATTAGAAGAGGCAATCAATCAGGGAATAAACTTTTTTGATACTGCTGATGTTTATGGGGATGGTAGAAGTGAACGCTTAATTGGAGAGTTGAAGAAAAAAACCTCTGAAAGAATATATATTGCTACCAAAGCTGGTAGAAGATTAGATCCTCATTATGCAGAAGGATATAATCGGAAGAATCTTACCGCTTTTGTCGAGCGGAGCAGAAGAAACTTGAAGGTTGATAAAATAGATCTTTTACAGCTACACTGTCCTCCTACTGAGGTGTTTTATAACGAAGAAGTTTTTAATGTCTTAGAGGATTTTGTGGCCAAAGGAGTTATTGAACATTATGGTGTAAGTGTTGAGACAATTGAGGAAGCAAAGAAATCTCTTGATTATGATAATTTGGCCAGTGTTATGATTATTTATAATATCTTTAGACCTAAACCAGCAGAAGAATTTTTTCAGCTAGCTAAGGAGAAAAATGTCGGCATTATAGTCAGGGTTCCCCTTGCTAGTGGTTTGCTTACCGGGAAATTTTCTGAGGATAGTGTTTTTCCTGAAGATGACCATCGTAATTTTAATAGAGAGGGAGAGGCCTTTGATAAAGGAGAAACTTTTTCTGGAGTGGATTATAAAAAAGGGCTTCAAGCTGTCAGAGAGTTACAGCAAATTAAACCAGAAGGAATTACGATGGCGCAGTTTGCTCTAAAATGGATTCTCATGAATGAGGCTGTAAGTTGTGTGGTACCTGGAGCTAAAAATCCTCAGCAGGTGAGGGAAAATGCTGCGACTACACATCTGGATGATTTATCACCGGAGGTTATGAAAAAGGTTGATAGAATTTATGAGCAAAATATAAAAGAAGATGTTCACCATCTCTGGTGATAATTCCCCTGCTAAAAAAATAAACTTGTCAAAATCAAGCTCATTTAATATTAAATTTAACAGAAGAAACATAAAAGAAACTCAAAGAAAAAAGTCCATAATTCGAAGGCTTATAAGTCGGAATGCAACACAAGATTCCGGCTTATTTTTTCATTAAGCTATCTGGAATTAAAATAGAGGTAGATAGGCCTGAACTTACCTGTAAAATTTCAATTATAATAATTCAACTTGGAGAAGGAATTACAGGAGATATGTCAAAGTAAAAGAAAGACAGGGATTTTTAAATTTTACCCTGTTTTATCTTTTAATCTTTAATTTGCTAATTGACATAAACTGGTTTAAAAGAAAAAAGTTTTTGATTTTAATAATAGATATTCAGTTTTTAGAGGGAGGAAATTTTACATGAAATACCTAATAGGACTAGATATTGGAACCAGCGGAGTAAAGGGCCTTCTGGTCTCTAAGCAAGGGAAAATTGCAGCCAGTTTCCGCTCGGGCTATGAGGTTCATAACCCTAAATCAGGCTGGGCCGAGCAGGATCCTGAGGACTGGTGGCAGGCCACCAGAGAAGTTTTGCAGAAACTTACTCAAAAGCTTAAAGACTCCAGCTCAGAAGTTAGCTGTATAAGTTTCTCCGGTCAGATGCATAGCTCTGTTTTTTTGGATAAAGATGACCAGGTCATTAGACCAGCCATACTCTGGAGTGATACCCGGACCAGTGATGAATGTCAGGAAATTGAAGATAAAGTTGGTGGCCGAAAAAACCTGATAAAATTAACTGGCAATAGGGCTCTGGAGGGGTTTACTGCTCCCAAAGTTCTCTGGTTGCGCAATAATGAACCTGAAAATTATGCTAAATGTCATACTCTGCTACTGCCCAAGGATTATATCAGATGGCGGTTAACTGGCCAAAAAAATATGGATTACTCAGATGCAGCTGGAACTTTAATGCTAGATGTTGCTGGAAAGCAATGGAATTCTGAGCTTTTGTCTGCTCTCCAGATAGATAAATCTATCTTACCTCCTCTTTGTGAGTCAGTCGATATTGTGGGAAAGGTAACCAAAGGAGCTGCCGAGCTAACAGGACTTAAAGAAGGGACTCCTGTAGTGGCAGGAGGTGCCGACAATGCCTGCGGGGCAGTAGGTAGTGGGATGATAAAAGAAGGAAGAGTTATGGTGAGTGTAGGCTCTTCCGGGGTAGTGTTAGCGCCGGCGCAAAACTATCAAGCAGAGCCCGAGGGTAAATTACACTTATTTAATCATGCTGCCCCTGATAGTTATTATTATATGGGGGTTATGCTGGCAGCCGGTCAGGCTTTAAGCTGGGCTAAGAATAATATATTGCCAGAAAGCTGGAATTATGATATTTTAAATAATAGAGCCAGTCAGATATCTCCAGGTAGCGAGGGACTGATTTTTCTGCCCTATCTCTATGGAGAAAGAACTCCTCATGCTGATGCTCAAGCCAGAGGTGTATTTTTTGGTCTATCTGCTCGACATGATAAATCTCATTTGGCCCGGAGTGTCATGGAAGGAGTAACCTTTGGTTTAAAGGATTCTCTGGAGTTGATTAAAAAACGCGGGGTTGTCATAGAAAAAGTTAGAGCAATAGGTGGAGGAGCGAAGAGTAAGGTCTGGCAACAAATCATTGCTGATATTTTCGCAGTTCCCGTTGATCTCTTAGAGATGGAAGAAGGTCCAGCCTTTGGAGCGGCAATGCTGGCCGGGGTTGGAGTGGGGATGTTTAAAGACTTTTCAGAGGTTGATAAAGAATTGATTAAAGTTAGGACAACTATCGAGCCTAAAGCAGAGAATATAGATAAGTACCACAAAAACTACCAGGTGTATAAATCATTATATCCGGCTTTGAAAGATATTTTTCCCTCTATTATTGAATAATATTTTCTTTTGAAAATCAAAAAGTGGCTTTTACGCAAAAAATTTATTTACCTGAAAAATCCTGAAAGAAAGAGTGACTAATAATGGCGAATATGTTAGACGTTGCTAAATTGGCTGATGTATCTCCGGCCACAGTTTCTAGAGTATTGACTAATCCAGATATTGTTTCTGATCATACCAAAGATAAAGTCTTAAAGGCCATTGAAGAATTAAACTATAAACCAAATGTCCTGGCCAGGAATCTAAGAAAAATGGAAAATAAAAATATACTGGTTATTTTACCCGACATAACCAACACTTTTTTTTCCCAGGTATTGCGGGGAATTGACCAGGTGGCAAGTGAGAATGGTTATAGGGTCTTGCTGGCCGATACCAAAGATGAATTAGATTTAGAGCATGAATATTTAACTTATCTGGACTTAAAAATTGCTGATGCGGCAATAATGCTTACCTCCAGAAATGTTGAAGCTATAGAAGAGTTAGCCCGGAAACACCAGATAGTACTGGCCTGTGAATATATTAAAGATTCGCAATTGCCCATGGTTTCTATAGATAATATCAAAAGTGCCTATAAAGCAACTAAACATCTAATAGATTTAGGCCACCAAAAGATTGCCCATATTTCTGGGCCCATGGATATTATTCTTAATAAAGATAGATTTGAGGGCTATAAAAAAGCACTGCTTGAGGCAAATTTAAAATTTAATAGAGATTGGGTTAAGGAGGGCGAATATACCGTTGACTCAGGATATTCTGAAATGGAAAAACTCTTACAATTATCTGCCCCTCCTACGGCAGTCTTTGCTTCCAATGATGAGATGGCAATAGGGGCTATAAAAGCTATTAAAAATAGCAATATGAAAGTGCCTGATGATATAGCGGTGGTTGGTTTTGATGATATTAAATGGGCTTCAATATATGAGCCCGCCCTGACTACCATCTTTCAGCCTACCTTTGAAATAGGCAAGAAAGCCATGTCAATTTTGCTGAAACTAATCAAAGAAGAAAAAGAAGATTTTCAGCTGGAACGCAAGGTATATGAAGGCGAATTGGTTGTGCGAAAAACTTGTGGAGCAAAAAACAATCGTGATTGATGGAGGAGTTTTTGCTTTTACAGCGAATATAAATAATAGCAGTGAAATGGATTTCATTTTGTAAAACAATTATGGAAAGAGCCATTATTACCCTGATTTTTTATATTAAATCTTGTTTTAATCTTATGAAATAAAGCAATCAGTCTTAGAGATTTGTGCTTGTTAAGTATAATTTCAATGAAATGGATTTCATAATGACAAATAATTCTAATTATAAGAATAATAACAAAAAATGAGGAGGCCAATTATGACCAAGAAAAAACTCAGGTATGGGATGGTAGGTGGCGGTCCTGGTGCCTTCATCGGCGAGGTTCACAGAAGAGCAGCAAAATTTGATGGGAAAAACATTCTTGTAGCCGGGAGTTTTTCAAGTGACTACGATAAAACTCTGGCCAAAGGTGAAGAATTAGGTCTGGAGGAAAAAAGACTGTATAAGACTTATGAAGAAATGGCTGCCCGGGAATCTGAGCTCAAGGAGGGTATAGATTTTGTTTCCATAACGACCCCTAATCATACTCATTTTAAAATTGCCAGAGCTTTTTTAACAAGAGGAATCAGTGTCGTCTGTGATAAACCAGTAACCACCTCCAGTGCTGAAGCTGAAGAATTATTGGAATTAGCGGAAAAACACCGGGCTTTGTTTTGTGTTACCTATACCTATTCCGGTTATCCAATGGTAAAGGAAGCTAAAGAGCTAGTAGAAAATGGTGAGTTAGGTGATATTAGAGTTATTATGGGAGAATATCCCCAGGAATGGTTAGCAGAACGAGCGGAAATGGGCGATAACAGGCAGGCTTCCTGGAGAACCAATCCAGCTGAAGCGGGAATCTCAAATTGCATGGGAGATATTGGCAGTCATATAGAGCATACCACCAGCTATATAACTGGCTGCGAAATATCTCAGCTCAGTGCTAACTTAAATACTTTTGTTGAGGGTAGAATTCTGGATGATAATGGTCAGGTAATGATTAAATATAAAAATGGAGCTACCGGGATGTTCTGGGCCTCTCAGGTTGCAATTGGCAATGATAATGGACTAAAGGTGCGAGTTTTTGGCTCAAAGGGTTCCCTGGAATGGGAACAGGAAAATCCCAATTACCTTCACTTTACTAAACTAAATGAAGCAACAAAAATTCTCTCCCGGGGTCATGATTATCTGGGTCCTGCAGCAAAGAAAAATACTCGGATCCCTTCTGGTCATCCGGAAGGTTATTTTGAAGCCTTTGCTAATATTTATAATAACTTTAGTCAGGCCTTACTGGAAAAGAAAGAAAAAGGGAAAGTTAAGGAAGAAGACTTTGATTATCCTAAGTTAGAAGAGGGATACCGGGGAGTTAAATTTGTAGAAAAATGCGTTGAAAGTTCAAATAATGGATCTAGCTGGCTTGATTTTTAAAACTAATTATAAACACTTATTTAATTCTATTGAAATTCTATAAAACTAAAATGGGGGTAGAAAAATGAGTAGACCGGTAACGCTTTTTACAGGTCAATGGGCTGATTTGCCCTTTGAAAAAATATGTGCCTTAGCTGAAGAAATGGGTTATGATGGTCTGGAAATTGCTGCCTGGGGAGATCACTTTAAGGCCCAGAAGGCAGTTGAGGATCCTGAATATGTTCCTAAGAAAAAAGAAATTTTGCAAAAACATAATTTAAAATGCTGGGCAATTGGAGCTCACTTGCCAGGGCAATGTGTAGGAGCGCGTTATGATAAAAGGTATGATGCTTTTGCGCCTGATGAACTTGCCGGTAAACCAGAAGAAATTAGAAACTGGGGAATTGAGCAGATGAAGATGCTGGCTGAAGGGGCAAATAAAATGGGTTGTCAGGTCATAACAGGTTTTACAGGTTCTCCTATCTGGAAGTTTTTGTATTCATTTCCTCCCACCAGTCAGGAAATGATTGAAAAGGCCTTTGCAGAGATTGTAGAGCTCTGGAATCCTATTCTGGATAGATTTGATAAATATGAGGTAAAATTTGCTCTAGAAGTCCATCCCACTGAAATTGCCTTTGATTATTATACTACTGAAAAACTTCTTAAAGCCTTTGACTATCGTGAAGCTTTTGGTATAAATTTTGATCCCAGTCATCTGATCTGGCAGGGCGTTGACCCTGAAGTATTTTTGCGGGATTTTGCTGACAGAATTTATCATGTCCACATGAAGGATGCAGCTGTTAACCTGGATGGGAAAGCAGGAATTCTGGCTTCTCATTTACCCTTTGGAGATTTAAGAAGAGGATGGGACTTTAGATCTTTAGGTCATGGAGATGTGGACTTTGAAGTAATTATCAGACAGTTAAATGCGATGAATTATAACGGACCATTATCTGTTGAATGGGAAGATAGTGGTATGGACAGAATTTATGGTGCAAAGGAAGCTCTAGAATTTGTTAGAGAGATTGATTTCAAACCATCAGAACGAGCCTTTGATGAATCAATGGAGAATTAAATTTCTGGAGGGTATAAAGTGGAGGATACTTTATTAACGACTAAAAATATCTGTAAGGATTTTGGCCCGGTGAGAGTATTGGATGATATTAATTTCAATCTAAATCCTGGAGAAGTTAATGCTCTAATCGGTGAAAATGGTGCGGGGAAATCTACTTTAGTAAAGATTATCTCTGGTTACCATAAACCTACAGAAGGCAAATTATTTCTGGAGGGAGAAAAATTATCATTAGATAATATTGCTGAAGGAGAAAAAAAGGGCATAGTCATGATACATCAGGAATTGAATTTAGCTCCAGATTTAACTGTCGAGGAAAACATTTTTTTGGGTCAGGAGAAGAAGAAAGGTTATTTATTAGATGAAAAATATATGTATGATGAATGCCAGAAAATTTTAAAAGAGTTAAATTGCGATATTACTCCTAAAGAAAGAATTAAGGACTTAAGCATTTCCAATCAACAAATGGTCGAAATAGCCAAGGCTGTCAGAAAAGAAGCCAAGGTTATTATAATGGATGAACCTACATCTTCACTAACAAAAGAAGAAGTTAAAATTCTTTTTAAGTTGATCAATAAATTGAAAGGCGAAAATGTAGGGATTATCTTTATATCCCATAAACTGGATGAGGTACAAGAGATAGCTGATAAAGTGACTATATTGCGAGATGGCAAACAGATTAAAACAGGTGCGGCAAAAGAATTCACTGAAAATCAAATGGCTAATTTGATGGTAGGTAGAGAACTTGAGGATATGTATCCTGAAAAGCCGGTCTCAGAGAATAAAAAAGTTGTTTTAGAAGCAAAAAATATCAGCGTTCCTGGCTTTGTAGATTCCGCTAGTTTTAAACTGTATGAAAATGAAATTTTAGGCTTTGCCGGTTTAGTGGGAGCAGGAAGAACCGAACTTTTAGAAGCTGTTGTAGGACTTAGGGAGAGAACTTCGGGGCAGATATATAAAAGGGATCAGGAAATTGATGCAAGTAACTATATAAAGTCAATTGATAATAATATAGCTTATTTATCAGAGGATAGAAAAGGAAAAACACTTTTAACGAGCAAAAATCTGCCCTTTAATTTAACTCTGCTATCCCTGGAGAAATATTCAGATCCCTTTATTGATAAGAATAGAGAATTAAAAGCCTTAAAAGAGGCTGAAGAAAAGTTTGAAATCCAGATTCCTAATTACAGATTAAGAGCTGATAAATTAAGTGGTGGAAACCAGCAAAAATTAGGGGTAGCAAAATTAATGGAAGCAGAACCGGAAATAATTATATTTGATGAACCGACCCGAGGAATTGATGTAGGAACAAAACAGCAGATGTATTCATTTATAAAAGAGCTGGTAACTAAAAAGAATAAATCCTGCATAGTAATCTCTTCAGAATTACAGGAAATTATTGGCCTGTGCACCAGGGTTATAGTTATGTGTGATGGTAAGATAACAGGAAGTTTAACAGGGGAGCAAATTAAGGAAGAGATTATTATGCAGTATGCCACAGGATTAAAGGGGGCTGTCTGATGGATTTGGCAAAAAAGTTAGGACTTGATGATATAGAATTAAATTACGGAACAGTAAAAACCTTAGGCCCATTTATAGCGCTGGTATTACTTTTCATTTTAGCTACTGCCATTAATCCAGCCTTTCTATCTGCGGGAAATTTACGAAATGTATTTGCCAGAACTGCTTTTATTGGGATAATAGCTGTTGGTTCTACCTTCGTCATAATTGCAGGTGGGATAGATTTATCAGTGGGCTCGATGGCTGCTTTTATTTCCGGCGTGATGATTATCGTCATGAATGCAGCTGCAGCTAACTTTGGAGTTGGAGTCACTACAGTTGTAATTGGGATAATAACATCGCTAGTTTTAGGATTTTTAGCCGGAGCCTTTAATGGCCTTTTTATAACCAAAGGGGGAATAGAGCCCTTTATCGTTACCCTGGGAACCATGGGGATTTTTCGCTCATTGGTAACCTATCTTGCCGATGGGGGGACCTTATCTTTAGACTTTGGCGTTAGGGCAACTTACCGCCCGGTCTATTATCAATTGATACTGGGCATTCCAGTACCGGTAATTGTCTTTGGAATTATTGCCATACTATCAACAATTATTCTAAATAAAACTAGCTTTGGTAGATACTGTCTGGCGATAGGCTCTAATTATGAAGTGGCTAAATATTCAGCAATAAACGTACCAAAGGTCAGAACAATAACCTTTATTTTGCAGGGCTTATGTGTTGCGGTAGCAACTATTTTATATGTTCCCAGGCTGGGCGCAGCTTCAGCCTCAACCGGTTTGATGTGGGAGTTAGAGGCTATTGCAGCTGTAATAATTGGTGGCACTGCTTTAAAGGGTGGTGCTGGAAGAATCTGGGGTACAATTGTTGGGGCCATTATTTTAACCTTAATTGGAAATATCCTAAACTTAACTGATCTGGTAAGCCCTTATTTAAATGGAACTGTTCAGGGTTTAATTATCATTGGAGCTGTTATGTTCCAGAGAAGTGGTAGCAACTAAAACTAATTGAGGGGAGGGATAATTAACAGTACTAAAATTTAACTTTTCAGATTCTTATTTAAAGAACAATTTTAAATTTATTTTTTAAAAGGGGGATTATTAACGATGAGAAAATTATTAACAGGAATTTTGCTTATCTCTGTACTTTTTGTTTTAGGCTTTGCTGCTACTCCTGTCATGGCTGAAGAGGAAATGACAATTGGGGTATCAATTCCGGCAGCCACACATGGCTGGACCGGTGGAGTTAACTACTGGGCTGAAAGAACAGTTGACAAACTGGACGAAGCCAATCCACACATCAATTTCGTTTTAGCCACTGCCGATGGTCCTGAGGAGCAGATTAATGACCTGGAAGATCTGCATGCCATTCATGATATAGATGCTCTGGTCATTCTGCCCTTTGAATCTGATCCTTTAACTGAACCAGTTAGGTATCTAAAGGAACAGGGAGTCTTTATTACAGTTGTAGATAGAGGTTTAGCCGATCCAGAAATTCAGGATATTTATGTTGCCGGTGATAACCCGGGAATGGGTCGAGTTTCTGCAGAATATTTAATTGACAGATTGGATGGTTCCGGAGATATTGTTGTACTTCGCGGTATACCAACAGTCATTGATGATCAAAGATTTGATGCTTTCATGGATGAGATTGAAGATACTGATATCAATGTTTTAGACTGGGAGCATGCCAACTGGAATAGAGATGATGGTTATGAAGTTATGCAGGATTTCTTGACCAGATTTGATCAAATTGATGCAGTCTGGTCCCAGGATGACGATATTTCTCTTGGAGTAATTGAAGCCATTAAAGAAGTTGGGCGAGAGGATGAAATGTTTGTTGTTGGTGGAGCCGGTATGGTAGAAATCATTGAAAGGATTATGGATGGTGACGCCCTAACTCCAGTTACTGTAACCTATCCCCCTGATATGATTTCAGCAGGATTAGAGATAACTGTAGCCCACTTTAATTCTGAAGCCCCAATTTTAGGTGAATTTATTATGTCAGCTGAATTAATAACCCAGGATAATGCAGAGATGTATTATTATCCTGATTCTCCCTTTTAATCTATAATCTACTTTGATTTTAGTTTAGGATTATAGTAACCATAATAGTAACCATGCAAATATAGTTCGAGCATTTAAAATCTCTAGAAGATGTAGCCTGATTGATCTGTAGTTAATTTAAGGCCCGTCTTCTAGAGATTTTTTTGTAAACAATTAATAATTACATAAGAAATCACAAAAAAATATCGATTAATCAGAAAAACTACTTGCAAAAGCTAAATAAATATGTTAGCATTAAAGCAAAGATAGTGAAATAAATTACAAAAAGGTTGGGAACTTAATAAGCCGCAAAAATTAAGTTTTATTTTATAATAAAAAGCTTATAGATACTGTTATGGCATGAATTAGATTGAAAAATAGCAATGAAATTAATTCTACCATATTAAATCTATAATAGATCATTAAAGGATTCTAATACAAAAACAACTTCGTAATAACTTTTTTATTACCTAAAATTGTGAATAAATTAACAAAATATATAAATATAAGCTTTATAGTTCAATTTAGATACCCTATTTGGAGGTGAATTAATAATGAAAAATTTGTTTAAATCGCATTTAAGTCTAATCATTCTGGTATTTATTGCTGCGGGCTTGCTAATGACAGGAACAGTACAGGCAGAAGAGATTACTTTCGCTGATGATAATCTGGAGGCAGCCCTAAGAGAAGAAGTCAATATAGATGATAGTCCTCTCACCATCGATGATCTCGCTGATTTGAAGTGGTTTAGACCTCATAATAGTAATATTGAAAGCCTTGAAGGCATTGAACAGTTAAAGTCACTGGAGAGATTGGAGTTGCAGGGAAATGAGGTAGAAGACCTTTCTCCTCTGGCGCAATTACCTGAACTCAAATGGCTAAATCTGACTGATAATAAGGTAGAAGACCTTTCTCCTTTAAGTGAAGTGAAAAACCTTAAATTTCTTTATCTTAAAGATAATAAGATAACTGATATTTCAGAGCTGGCTGAACTTGAAGAGCTGATGCTGTTAGATTTTAGCGGCAATGAAGTAAGCGATATTACTCCTCTTAGTGATAACAAAAAACTTTCTGTCTTAATCTTTGCCGATAACAGGGTGGAAAATATTGAACCCCTGGCAGAATTAGAAAAATTAAGGGCTTTGAATATGAACAATAACAGGGTCAGGGATATATCTTCCCTGGCTAAGCTGGAGGATTTAAGAAGCTTGCATTTTGAAAATAATTTAGTCAATGATATTTCTCCTCTAGCCCGCCTGGAAAACATTAGAAATTTAGGGCTCTGTCGCAATGAAGTTAAAGATATTACTCCTCTGAAAGACCTCCCTAACCTGCAGAGACTGTCTCCTGAGATTTCAGGATGATTGTTGATTTTAAGATAAAAGACATAGCCTCCCCTTTCAGGGAGGCTATGCATAAGAACAACTCTATTGAGGTTAACTCTGTTGTTTGTTATTTCCTTTTCCTATGATTCTAGCCCCTAAAGAGCAGGCTAAACTACCAGGAAGGCAGTATTTTAAAGCCTTTAAAAGATAAACTAGGCTACCAGGTTGAGGATTGCGGGACAGTTTAAAACGTTCGCTCTCATCGGGGAGCACGTAAAGCACATGGAGGCCCTCTAGTTCATCTTCACCGTATACTTTGTAATCCGGGGATTTGTCGGCAGCTTCATGGGCTTTTTTTAGCATTTCCTCTCGCTCTCCGTAAAGAAGAGCACTGGTGGAGCAGGCTTTGACACAGGCAGGCTCTAGTTCGTTTCTTATCCGATTAATACAGAAGTTACATTTCACTGCAATATCTCCCACCTGAGGCACATTGTAGGGGCAAGCCTCTTCGCACATGTGACAGGCTACACACTTGTCTCTATTAATGATAACAAAACCCTCTTCCGTGTGAGTTATAGCTTCAGGTGGGCAGATATCAATACAGGCAGCATCTGTACAGTGCAGGCAGGTCCGGCGACTAAAGGACCACTTTACTTCATTTCCAGTTTCCCATTCAGTAAATTTTACCAGATTCCAGGTTTTATTGGAGAGCTCGGCCGGGTTTTGATAGCTCCCGGTAAGGGCAAAATTTGTTTCTTCGGCTGGAAGTTCGTTCCACTGCTTGCAGGCTGTTTGACAGGCTTTACACCCCATGCAGCTAGTCACATCGTTTAAGATTGCCATTTCAGCCATTATTTACTCTCCCCCTTCTTTTGAATATTACAAAGAAAAGCCTTGTATTCAGGAATAGTAGTGTTGGGATCACCTATTGCCGGGGAGAGGTCATTAGCCACAGGTCCAGTAGACATACCGGCATAACCCCAATGCCAGACAATCCCCACCATTTCAATATCATTATTATTAATAGCAAAGGGTTTAAGACGAGGAGTTACGCAGGCTGCTGCTTCTATCTCGCCCCGAGGGCTGGAAACAATGACCTGTTCACCACTTTCGACATTTAGTTTCCGGGCAAGAGAAGGACTAATTTCAACAAAAAGATCAGGCATAGCCTCATTTAACCAGGGCATATTTCTGGTGAGCATACCGGTCTGATAGTGTTCAGTTACCCGGTAACTGGTAGCCACATAGGGGTATTCCTTGCTGCCGACCTTGGCCCTCTGTTCGGGATACCATTCTTGGATGGCAGGATTAAACTGGGTGCCGGAGATTAGATTTTGAATGGGGCTCTCCCAGGGTTCGTAGTGTTCCGGGAAGGGGCCTCCTGCCAGTCCTGGAGCAAATAATCTAGCCTGAAATTCCGGTAGCATTATAAAGGGAGCATTTGCCGTTTCTTCTGGGGGTAGGGAAGCATTAAAATCTGGCACATCGTTTTTTTGCCAGGCTCCATTTTCCCACCAGATAACAGGAGTATTTTTATTCCAGGGTTTTCCTTTAGCATCGGCTCCAGCCCGATTATAGATAATGCGACGGTTTAAAGGCCAGGCGTAGGCCCAGTCGTGATGACTGCCTATACCTTCTGCCTCAGGCAAACGGCTCATGGTGGCAGGATCATCTTTGTCAGCAAAATAACCACTGTATATCCAGCTGCCAGCAGCAGTGGAGCCATCACTGGCCAGTTTAGTGAAATCAGCCACCAACTTCTTATCTTCTGTGTGATAACCATTTAATTCTCTGGCTACCAGCTCTGGGTCTGGTTCTTCGCCATAATCCCAGTTCATTTCAACTATGGGCTCAGGTTTAACGCCTTCTTCTTCCTCGTAAAGATTGCGAACAGCCTTAAATATCCTGTCTGCGATCCAGAGATCAGACTTAGCATCTTCTGGCGGATTTAATGATTGGTGACGCCACTGAATCCAGCGGCCACTGTTAGTTATCGAGCCCGCTCTCTCTAAATGCATAGCAGCCGGCAACAGAAAAACTTCAGTTTTTATCTCCTTGCTATCCACCCCTGGTTCCTTCCAGAAAGAGGCCGTTTCAGTTTCAAAGATATCCACTGCCACCAGCCAATCAAGATTTCCCAGGTCCTGGCGCTGGTCACCGGCGGAGGGGCCACTTACAGCTGGATTATCAGCCCAGCTGATCAAACCTTCGATGTTGCCCTCCTTCATTTCATTAAATATTCCAATGTGAGAACGATCCTTATCATCCATTTTGGGCAGGTAGTCATAGCAGAAGTCGTTATCTTCAGTGGCATTTTCTCCATAAAAGGCCTTAAGCAGACTAACAAAGAAGCTGGGCTTATTTTCCCAGTAACCTGTTTCCGGTGTCTCTACATCCAGATAATCTGCTAAAGTAGGATGAAGCTCTGCCCGGGGCACACCCATATAGCCAGGAATCAGGTGGAAGAGCATTCCTGTATCACAGGCCCCCTGAACATTAGACTGACCTCTTTGTGCATTAACTCCGCCTCCAGCTATCCCCATATTGCCTAAAAGAAGCTGGAGCATAGCTATGGAGCGGACATTTTGGGAACCGTGAGTGAATTGGGTGATTCCCATAGCATACATAATATTTCCGGCTTTTTCTGGAGCACCAGTTTCAGCATAAAGCTGGCAAAGCTCTTCATATTTGTCTTCAGGTGAACCTGTAATATTACAGACAGTGTTGATATCGTACCGGGAATAATGCTTTTTCATTAACTGAAATACACAGTTTGGATCCTCAAGACTTTCATCTTTAAGGATGTCCCCTTCTTCATCCTGTTGATAGGCCCAACTCTTTTTATCATAGGCAACTCTATTATTCACTTTTTGAGCGCCTGAAAACATACCGTCTGCAAAATCAAATTCCGGATCGATGAGATAGGAGGCATTGGTGAAATTTTTGATGTAATCCTCGTTGTATTTTTTATTCTCTAAAACATAATTAATAAGTCCCGCTAAGAAGGCTATATTAGTACCAGGACGCATTGGGACATAGAGATCTGATACTGCGGCCGTTCTGGTATAACGGGGGTCAACACAGACCAGTTTGGCATCGTTTTCCTCCTGAGCCTTTTCGATCCACTTCATAGAAACAGGATGGTTTTCTGCGGTGTTCAGGCCAATGTTGATAAAAACATCGGAATTTTGATAATCAATCCAGTGATTGGTCATGGCTCCTCTTCCAAACGTGTTGCCGAGACCGGCAACAGTAGAAGAGTGTCATAGACGGGCGCAGTGATCGATATTTACCAGTCCTAAAGCCCGCACCAATTTGTGGAAAATATAATTTTCCTCATTATTGACCATAGCACTGCCTAAATGAGCAATGGAAGTTGTTCTGTTGACAGTTGTTCCTTCCTCATCTGTTTCTTCAAATGTTCTATCCCGGGTATTTTTAATTTTTTCAGCAATTTTTTCTAAAGCCCAGTCCCAGTCTTTCACCTGCCAGCGTTCACCATAGGGTTCCCGATAAAATACTTTGGTAACCCGATTGGGATTAGGCCTACCCTCACCTTCTTGATCATAAATTTTGACCAGGTTTATAAGAGAACTTCCTTTACTGCAAAGAGTCCCCTCGTTAATGGGATGGTCGGGGTCTCCTTCAATGTTTATTAGCTCCCCTTCCTGAATATGACATATTAAACCGCAACCTACCGAACAAAAGGGACAGATGCTAGTAGTTTCCTCTCCATATTCAATGCGCAGATCATCAAAATCCCGGGCTGAAAGCACAGTGGAGCTTTTTTTCTTAAAATAAGCGCTTCCCACAATTAATCCGGATACTTTCAAAAAATTTCTTCGGGTTAGTGGCAATTGATTCCCCCCCTAACTAGCTTATTATGCCTTTAAAATGAAATAAATAAATATTTACAGCAATATTCTGAAAAGAATGGGCTGTTTTTTTAATAGCCGCTGAATTAAACTTTCTTTCTCTTTAATAGTTCCTTTTATATCCCTCCTTTTCTGCCAGCTTATCCAGGTGGAGAGTTCCTAAATCATTTTCCAGCCAGGTAAGCGGGCCCGCTTGTTTTTCTGGAATTTGACGTTGGTCTATAACTTTTAGATAGTGATTGCAGTTATCACAGATATCAACCCGGTAAGGAGTGTCCTTGACAGCAAAATAAGACTGGCCTTCAGCCAAATTTTCCTGACAATAAAGACAGGTGAATCTGTTAAAGCGCCATTCTGTACCACAGAGCCAGCAAAATAACAACCTTTTTCCCTGCTCGGGGGTAAGCCTTGCAAGTTCCGGGATAGCCCCACAAAGGGGACAGGTATTTTGCTGCCAGCTTTCTTTAAAATTAGTGAAGCCTTTAATATTGTCTCTAATCCAGCTGATAAAGGGCCTTAAAGTGAAGAGCATAACCTGGGCAAAAAGTTCTTCCTTTAAAGAATGAGCTTTTGCAACCTTTAAGTCCTTTTTTCCAGAATATATTTCCAGTAAATGAGCAAAACTAATCTCGCCAGCACTTACCTTTTTCGAGAAAATCTGTAATTGTTCTGCGTCACCCTTATCTAAGACTTGTGCGAAATCATGACAGATCTCCTTGAATAGAGAGCTAGCAATTGTTTCTGGCAGTGAGATTTGTTTTAAACTTACAAAAGACTCCTCAACTGGATTATTATTTTTTTTAGAAATAAAAGGGGGACGAGAGTAGCCTAAATCATCGGGCTTATAGCCCTCAGCTGTAAGTTCTTTGTTTATCCATAGATAATGCTGTTCAAGGTTGTGATAGAGTTTTTTCAGATCAGGAGATAAAGCTGGAGGATAAGCATTCATTTTAGAATTGCCCATTAAGAGGCCCTCCTTATATTAAAACCAGTTCTGATTTCAATGGTTTTGCCATATTATTAGAAACCGTTTATAAATTCAGAAAAATATGATTAAAAAAATAGACTATAGACTAGAGTACTTCATTATGATTTCTAAGTTCTTTTATTCGCTCTTGTTCCTGATAGACAACTCTAACTCAATATATTAGCACCTCCTTAGAAATCATTTGCAAAAAGAAGGGAATATAAGAAAAAGATAAGTTTAAAGCAAGAGTTGTTCAAAAATTCACATTCTTTGCTTGATAAAATTATATCATTTACAGGATTAGATTACAACCCTGAAAGGCAAATATTATTTATAAATCGTTAAAATTTTCATATTTAACTCTAAATAGCAAAAATTATTAACCCCAAAATGGTCATATTCATATAAAAGCAGGGAAATTAGATAAAGCAGGCAGAAAAACACCTGAAAATATCGGTTTAATGTGCTAAAATATAAATAAGATGCTAAAATATAAACAAGATAAAAGAAAGTTCAAAGACATATTTAGCAAAAATCAAAGTAAAGGAATAGGTGAATAAGTTGGAAAATCAGTCACAGCAAAATAATACATATAATAAAAGACTGGGCATAATTTATGGCGTTATGGCCTTTACGGCCTGGGGGCTTCTACCTATCTACTGGAAGCTCCTGGATAGAATACCGGCCTTAGAAATTTTAGCCCATCGGATAGTCTGGTCCTTTGTTTTTGTCGCCGTTCTACTTATATTTAAAAATGACTTTAAAATCTTAAAAGAAATTTTAGCCAGCCGGAGAAAATCTCTCCTAATTCTTGCTGGAGCAGTCCTGATCAGCATCAACTGGTATACCTATATCTGGGCAGTGAATGCCAATTTTGTCCTGCAGACCAGCATGGGGTATTACATTAATCCTCTGGTGGTATCTCTATTGAGCATGTTTGTTCTAAAGGAAAAATTTAATCGGGGTAAAATTATAGCCCTGCTTTTGGCCACCACTGGTGTTCTTATTCTGACAATACAATATGGAGAGGTTCCCTGGGTGGCCCTGATCCTGGCCATATCCTTTGCCCTCTATGGCCTGGTAAAAAAGATTCTTAACCTCGATACCATCACTGTTCTGGCCCTGGAAACCCTGATGATTACACCAATAGCCCTCTTTTATATCGGCCGTCTTCAGCTTACTGGTGAGGGAAGCCTTGCGGTTATACCAACTTCAGTTTTAGCATTATTAATTTTTTCCGGGGTAGTTACAGCGACCCCCTTGCTCTGGTTTGCCAGGGGCACTCATCTGGTTGAGTTTTCCACTATAGGATTTTTGCAGTATATCGCTCCAACCATAAGTTTTTTTCTGGGGATATTTCTCTTTAATGAAGAGTTTTCCACCACTCATTTAATCAGCTTTGGTTTTATCTGGGTAGCATTGATAGTCTATACAGTGGCCATCACCAGAGGAGAGAAACAGACAAAAAAGGCCCGGGAAGCTGTTTAGACGGGTTTCAACACCTTTGACCCTGGTTTGATTCTGGTTTTGAAAAGGGTTCAGGGGAAAATTCTTCTTGACTACCTTTGACTTCGGATTTAAAAAAGGAGGGGTTTAAATCATGTCTCAAGAAAAGTTATATGAGCTTGGCGATGAAGTTATCAATTATATCATGGAAGTCTGGCCAGTTACTGGAACACACATGGGCGTCCATGAAAGGGATGGCAAATTAGCTGACCTGCAGGAAGAAAAAATAGGCGAAAATTATCAGCAACTGGCTGATTATCGACAACAGGTTGATGCTATTACCAAGGAAAATTTTACTTTAGAGGCCGAGATAGACCAGCAGTTACTCTATCATAATCTATCATCCATGGTCAGAGATTATGAATTTAAAGAGAATCATCTGAGAAATCCCAATCTTTATGTAGAAGAGGTCTTCGGGGGGATAATGTCCTTACTGCTGAAAGATTTTGCCCCACTAAGAGAAAGGTTGCAATCTCTTAAAGAACGTCTGGCTGATATTCCCCGGGTTTTTGAGCAGGGAGAGCAAAATCTAGTTCCTGCCAGGATTCCACCTGTCTGGCTGGAGGTTAGTTTAGAGCAACTAAAAATGGCCCCAGGACTCTTTGCCCAGCTGCTTCCAGGTCTGGTAGCTGAGCATCTACCGGAAGCAGAAGATGATTTTCGCCAGCTTGGTCAATCAGCGGCAGCGGCAGCAGAAGAGTTTAGCTCTTATCTTAAAAATGATGCTGGCTTTAAAGCTAAAGGTGAGTTTGATGTGGGAGAAGAATATTTTAACACCCTGTTAGAAGAGAACCACCTGGTAAGCTATAATGCTGAAGAACTTCTGGAGATTGGAGAAGAGATCTTTGCTGAAACTAAGGCAGCAATGAAAAGACAGGCTGAGAAGATTAAACCTGGCCATAATGCAGCGAAACTGCTGGAGGAGGCCAAAAAAGATCATCCAGCTGCCGGTGAACTTCTATCAGCCTACCAGCAGGCCATGGAAGAAACCCGGGAGTTTGTAATCAAGGAGCAGATTGTCAACATACCAGAAGGAGAGGAACTTAAAATTATAGAGACTCCACCCTATCTCCGTCCTATTATTCCCTATGCTGCCTATATGCAGCCGGGAATTTTTGCCGATGATCTCACCGGCCTCTTTCTGGTAACTCCTGTTGATCCAGATGCCGACGCTGAGCTTAAGGAAGAAAAACTCAAGGGACACTTCTATGCTAAACTCCCCATTACCACCCTTCATGAGGGTTATCCCGGTCATCATCTACAACTGTCCTGGGCGGCTAAAAGCGGCTCTAATATTCGTAAAACCGGTTCTTTTCTTTCCACTCTCTTTGTGGAAGGCTGGGCCTTTTACTGCGAGGAACTAATGGAGGACTTAGGTTATATTGCCGACCCCCTGCAGAAATTAAGTCGCCTTGCTGATCAACTCTGGCGAGCAGCCCGAATTATACTGGATGTCAAATTGCACTGCCAGGGCATGTCTGTAGAGGATGCTATTGATTTTCTGGTTGATAATTGTCAGCTGGAGCGCAGCAACGCCAGGGCTGAAGTTCGCCGTTATACTTCTTCTCCCACCCAACCTCAATCCTATTTAATGGGTAAAAGGGAGATCTTAAACATTATCAAAGATTACCAACGCCGCTATCCCAATAAATCTCTGCAGGAGATGCATAATGAAATTCTACAGGCCGGTTCTTTACCGCCAAAATTGCTGCGCCGGCATCTTGAGTTGGAATAAGGAGGGTTATTGTGACGACTAAGACAGGGCAAAGGATACTGGTAGTGGAAGATGAAAAGGCAATTCAAAGCCTGGAAAGAGATAAGCTTGAGAGAGCTGGCTATGAAGTAGATACTGCTGATGATGGCCGGCAGGCCTGGGAGAAGATCCAGAATAACGAATATGAATTGATTTTAATAGATATATTTTTACCCAAGATGGACGGCTTTCAATTATTAAATAAAATCAAGTCTCAGAGAATTCCGGTTAAAAAAGTAGTGTTATCAAGTAAGAGTCAGGATAGATACATCAATAAAGCCTATAATTTAGGAGCCGATGATTATCTGACCAAGCCCTTTGATAGCAAAGTGGTTTTAACGACCATCGATAATCTTTTAGAGCAGGGTTAATTATGCTGACAATAATAAGAGCTATAATAATTGTGCTCCTTACAGTCCAAATTGGTCTGATGGCAGCTCTCATTCTTTATATTATCAGAGCTAAGAGGGCTGAGCGAAGGTCGAAGGAGTTAGAGGCCAGATGGCAGCCTCTATTATATGAATATCTGGAAGACGAAGTTGATATAAAGACCATGGAAATAGAATTAGCTGAAAATTATAATAGTATGTGGAATTTTTTCCGCCCCTATCTCGATAATCTAATCGGTTCTGACCGGGAAAAGATTGAAAAGTTGCTGCAGGAAATTGGTTTTATCGCTCATTTCCGTCAGCAATTGAACTCTGAAAATAGAAGTAAAAGAATAAGAGCAGCCTTTGTTTTAGGTAAGGTGAGGGATAGTGTTTCCTTGCCTCAACTAGAAGAAATGCTGCAATCTGATTCTACCTATGAAATTATCATAGCAGGACAGGCAATTACCGATATCGGAGCAACCGAGCTGGTTTTTGAGATAATGGCTGCTTTTTTACAGCGTACTAATATTACTTTTGAGGGAATATCTCAGATTATAATTAATTATGGTGAGGAAATTTGTCCGCCTTTGATCACAATTCTGACAGACTGGCTGGCCGGCAGGGTAGATCTGGAAGAAAAATTTCAGGTGCCAGCCTATCAGTCAGCAGCTCTTTTTGTCGAACTTCTGGGCCATAGCCGTTATCAGGAAGCTTTGCCGGTTTTTGAAAAGATTTTACAGCAAAGAGAAAATGAAGAACTGCTGATTCAGGTTTTGAAGGCTCTAAGCCGGTTGAAAGAGCCAGTTCAGATTGATTTAAAACCCTTTCTCACTCACGAAAATAGAGTGATTAGAAATCAGACCCTAAAATACCTCTATAAATGCTGCCAGCCGGGGTATGAAGAGCAAATAGTCGGGCTTTTGGCCGATGAAAACTGGTGGGTTAGTTTTTATGCTGCCATGTTGCTTTACCATAATGGCCGGCAGAATATATTGACTGAGATAGCTGGCAGTGCTGAACAGGGAGCAGCAATGAGCAGTTATATACTGGAGGCGGGTGGTCAATTTGAACATTTTTAGAACCATAATATATATATCTATCATCTACTTTTTGCTGGTGAATTTAACCTATATTGCTCTAAATTTAGTGGCCTTTTTGGCCCTGAAGAAAGAAAAGATAAAATTTGAAGTGACAGATTTGCAAAAAACCTTTCAAAGTGAATTTTATAAGCCTTTAAGTATAATTGTACCAGCTTATAATGAAGAGAAAACAATCACTGAAAGTATTCAGGCCATGCTTTCCCTGACCTATCCTGAATTTGAAATAGTGGTTGTGAATGATGGCTCCAAAGATGATACTTTAAAGCGCTTAAGGGAAAAATTTAACCTGGTGCCCTCTAATAGAACAAATAAAGCTGATTTGACAACGGCTAAAATACGCGGGGTCTATGACTCTCTGGATTATCCAAACCTGGTAGTGGTTGATAAAGAAAATGGTGGTAAAGCTGATTCTCTCAATGCCGGGATAAATTACGCCCACTTTCCCCTGGTCTGCAATATAGACGCCGACTCCCTCATTGAAAGTGATGCCCTTTTGCGCCTGGTGGAACCCTTTGTAGAAGATAAGAGGGTCGTGGCGGCCGGCGGCTCTATCCGAATAGCTAACGACTGTGTGGTGGAGGAAGGAAAAGTGACCAGGGTTAAGCTACCTGGAAGCTGGCTGGCTCGCCTGCAGATAGTGGAGTATTTACGGGCCTTTCTCTTTGGACGGGTTGGTTGGGCTGCCCTTGAAGGACTGATGATAATCTCCGGGGCCTTCGGTATTTTTCGTAAAAGTCATCTGATTGCCGCTGGAGGTTATAGCCGGGATACCATTGGTGAAGATATGGAACTGGTGTTAAAATTAAACCGCAAATTAAAGGAACAGGGACGTGATTATCGGACAGTATTTCTGCCGGATCCTGTCTGCTGGACCCAGGTGCCAGAGACCATTAAAACTTTAGGCCGACAGCGGCGGCGCTGGCAGCAGGGCCTGGGTCAGAGCCTGATGATGAATAAAGAGTTGCTCTTTAACCGGGACTATGGGGTAGTAGGTTTGCTGGCTTATCCCTTTTTCTTTTTCGGTGAGTTTATCGGCCCGGTCATTGAGTTTTTTGGCTATATCTCACTCTTTATAGTCTTGTTCTTTGGATGGGCCAGCCTGGAATTGGTTTTAACCTTCCTGACGGTTTCTATTTTGCTCAGAATAGTTCTTTCCACTCTCTCTATCCTCTTTGAACAATTGACTTTTCGAAAATATGAAAATCTAAGAGATAATGGCAAGCTCCTTTTGACAGCCTTTTTAGAAGGTTTTGGTTATCAGCAGCTCCATATGATCTGGCGTTTACAGGGCCTCTATGATTTTCTAAAAGGGAAAAACATCTGGGGCGAGCAGCAGCGGAAAGAATTTTAGCCAGGTTGATATCCTTTAATTTTAATTTAAGGAGAAGTAAGAAATTTAAAGATTTACATTGAGGACATTTGTCCTTATTTATTGATCTTAAAAATATTGTCTGAAATAAAACAGTCTAAAAAGGAAGTTATAATAATGAAGACCAACTCTAATAATATTAAATCAACTGCTTTAGTAATAGCTAAAATAACTACATTTATGTTATTAGTTTTGCTTATATTAACCCCTTCTATGCCTCTTCAGGCTCAAGGGGAGATTGAGGAAGAGGATGTCTGGCAGTTAATAGCTGCCGGGGAAAGAGAGGCAGCCTGGAATCTGCTGGAAGATAAGGAGATAGCGACAAACTATGATCTTCGCTTTGCTCGGGCTCTTTTGCTTAGCTGGGAAGGAGAAACAGATGAAGCCCTGGCTGAACTCAATTATCTCAGGGCCCAGGTGCCGGAGCGGCGGGATATTGCTGAGCAGCTGATTAGAGTCTTGGGCTGGCAGGGAGAATTTCGCCAGGCCGAAGAAGTAGCCCGGGAGTTATTGGCGGAAAGAGAAGAGGCCAGCCTTTATGCCTTGCTGGCAGTGCATTCTCAGTGGCAGGATAACTGGCAGCAGGCAGTTTCTTACTGGCAGCAGGCTAAAAAGCTGGCTGAAAGTTCAGAGGAAGAAAAAGAGTATCAATTAGCGCTGGAGACAGCCACTGAAAGGATGAAAGCAAGAGGTAAACTGGATTTTAGATTAGCCCGGGATACTGGAAACTTCACCGGTGAGTTGGGCTTCAATGTTAGTCAGTGGCAGAACCCCGGGGTTTCTGCCACTCTTGGTTTAAGGGGAATAAAAGATGTTGAACTACAAAGCTGGGAATTTAATATTGGCACCACTATCTCCGAGCCTGCCCTGCCCGAGGATATTCGTTTAACTTCCCGCCTTGATTTCCGCCCCCAAAAAGCACGTCAACTGGCTTTGCGCCAGGGGCTGGGCTGGCAGGCCACAGCCAGTCAGAGCCTGGGCCTGGAGTTTACCACTGAATTGGCCGGCGAACCCGCTATCAGTTCTTTAAGGACAAGCTACTATCACCGGGTAGAGCCGCTGCTTTTCACTGCAGGCTTTACTTCCCGCTATGATGAAGGGGGGTTAGAAGCCAACTTCTCCCGCCATTTTCATGTCCGCTGGTTGAGAGAAGAATGGCAGCCCGAATTAGCTATAAACCATTATGGCGGCGATGAATATCTGGTCAAATTATCGCTGGATCTGCTGGTTACTGAGACCCCTGAAAAGCCCTTTAATTTTGCTGACACCTCTCTCTTTATTTTTTCTGATGACCACTTTGGCATTGAAGGGATAATTTATTAAGCTCAATGGATCAAATGAAAATTAAGCCCCTGCGTTATTATTTAACCTTTAATTATCTTTTGGGCTCAATTTTGCAGGGAAATCAACCCTGGCTGTTGAAGTTAATGGTAATCCCTCTTATGAATTTCTTAAAAAGTCTGAAATATGAGAACAGCAATAATTTTAACAGCTCTAGCAAAGGCGGTGATAGTTCAATGAAACTCTATGAATATCAAGCTAAGGAGATTTTTCAGGATTATAATATCCCGGTGCCCGGGGCTGAAGTAGCTGAGAACCCGGCAGAGGTCCAATCTGTAGCCGAAAAACTGGGCAGTTCCGTTACCCTAAAGGCCCAGGTGCTGGTTGGAGGGCGAGGCAAGGCCGGTGGGATTAAATTTGCCGATAGCCCCGGGGAAGCCAGCCAGCTGGCTGAAGAATTATTTGCTCTAAAAATAAAGGGACTGCCGGTTGAAAAACTTTTAGTGGAGGAAAAGTTAGCTATTGAAAAGGAGCTTTATCTGGGTCTTACAATTGACCGTTCAGAGAAGAAACCAGTTTTGATGGTTAGCAGTGAGGGAGGAGTCGATATCGAGGAGGTAGCTGAAACTTCTCCGGACAAAATTATCAAAAGCCATCTCTCTCCAGAAAAGAAACTGGAACTATATCAGCTCCGGGAGATCATTTCAGAACTCCCTATACCTCACCGATATTTAAGCAAACTGGCCTATATTGCAGGGCAGCTTTATCGGCTATTCCAGGAAAAAGATGCCCAGATAGCCGAAATTAACCCCCTGGCCCTGACAGCCGATGGTATCATGGCAGCCGATGCCAAGCTGGTAATTGATGAAGATGCTCTTTTCCGGCAGTCAGAGTTTAGCGGTCCGGAAGAGGACCTGCCCTATGTGGAGCTTGAGGGCAATGTCGGTTGTATCGTCAATGGAGCCGGCCTGGCGATGAGCACCATGGATACCCTGCTTCACTGCGGCGGAGAGCCGGCTAATTTTCTGGATATCGGCGGCGGTGCTTCAGCTGAAGTGATGGCTAAAGCCCTTAACAAAGTTTCCCATCATGCTGGAGTGGAGTCTATCTTCATTAATATCTTGGGTGGTATCACCCGCTGTGATGAGGTGGCTAAGGGCATCCTGCAGACCCTCGATAAAGTTGAAGTTCCGGTGGTGGTAAGATTGCGGGGCACTAATGAAAAAGAAGGCGTCAAGATACTGCAAGAAGAGGGTTTAGAAGTGGAGCGCAGCATGACGGCAGCAACGGAAAAAGCAATTTCTGTAGCTAAGGAGTGATCTTATGGCCATTTATATCAATAAAGATAGCAAGGTTTTAGTACAGGGTATTACCGGAAATCAGGGCCGCTTTCATACTAATTTGATGCTGGAATATGGTACTAATATTGTAGCCGGTGTCACCCCTGGTCGCGCCGGAGAAGAAGTCCAGGGAGTCCCTGTCTTCAATACTGTCTCTCAGGCTGTGGAGAGGAGCGGGGCGGATACAGCTGTAATCTTTGTCCCGGCCCCCTTTGCTCGAGATGCAGCTTTAGAAGCTTTAGAATATCTGGAACAGGTGGTTGTTATCACAGAAGGCATTCCCGTCCAGGATACCATGGAACTGGCGGCGATAGCCCGGGAAAAAGGCCGCCGTTTATTGGGCCCCAATACTGCCGGGGTTATCAGCCCGGGTCGGGCCAAGGTCGGAATCATGCCCGGGGCCGTCTTCACTCCCGGTGAAGTAGGGGTGATATCGCGGAGCGGGACTCTGGCCTATGAGATTTCCCTGGCTCTAACAGAAGCTGGTTTTGGTCAGAGTTCTCTGGTCGGCATCGGTGGCGATAGAGTGATAGGCACTTCTTTTGTGGATGTGCTCCAGGATTTCCAGGCCGACCCTGAGACCAAAGCAATAGTCATTATCGGTGAGATCGGTGGTCAGGCCGAGGAAGAAGCAGCAGAGTATATCAAGGAGATGGATAAGCCGGTGGTAGGCTATATCGCCGGGCGCACAGCTCCTGCCGGCAAGCGCATGGGACATGCCGGGGCTATTATTTCTGGCGGTACCGGGACAGCAGAAGGAAAGATCAAAGCTTTAGAAGAGGCTGGAGCTCAGGTGGCCAGAATCCCAACCTCTATTCCAGAACTAATTGAAGAAGTCTTAGCTTGATCTCACATTAGTTGATTGACCTGTATATAACTATATTATTACCGGAGCTTAGCATTTTTTAAAGAGGGGAGTTGATACTTTTGCAATACCCTTATTATCCCGGCTGTTCTTTATTTGAAAAAGCGGCAGCCTTTAACGAATCAGCCCTAGAGGCCTACAATAGCCTGGGGATTGAGCTTAAGGAACTACCAGAATGGCAGTGCTGCGGAGCGGTTTATCCTCTTTCCAGCGATGGGCTTTTTCCTCTGGCAGCTCCTTTGAGAAACCTGGTGCAGGCTGAAAGGATGAGCAAAGAGGACGAAGTTTCCAATAAGATGGTTACTGCCTGCTCAGCCTGTTTTAATGTCCACAAAAGAGTTAATTATTTAGCAGATAATGACCAGGAGACTTTAGACAGGATTAACAGCTATAATCGCGAAGATGAGTATCATCAGGGGGTGGAGGTGGTTCATCTGCTGGAAGTTTTGCAGCAGGAGGTGGGGTTTGCCAAATTAAGTGAACTGGTAAAGGTCGACCTTTCAGATCTGAAGGTTGCTCCCTATTATGGCTGTCTGTTGTTACGCCCCCGGGAAGAGCTTGAATTTGATGATCCGGAAAACCCCAAAATTTTTGAGGATTTTTTAGCTGGCCTGGGTTCTAAACCAGTGGATTTTCCCCATCGAGCGGAGTGCTGCGGGGCCTATGCTACCCTGCAATTAGAGACTCCTCCAGAAATAGCCACTCGGGCAGTGGTGGATTCTGCCAGTGAGCGGGGAGCTGAGTTGATTGTGGCCAGTTGTCCCCTCTGTCATTTTAATTTACAGGAAAGCCAGCAAAGAATAAGTCAGCGGGAGCCAGGTTTTAGTGAAATTCCTGTTATTTACTTCACTGAACTTCTCCAATTTGCTCTGGGATTGAGCTCAAAATTGCCTGGTTTCGATATGCCGGTGAAGTGACATGAAGAGAATAGGAGTATTTATCTGTGGCTGCGGAAAAAATATTGCTGGCACCGTTGATATCGACTGGCTGGTGGAGAAGAGCCAGGAGAAAAAAGAGGTTGTTTATGCTGAAAATTACCAGTATCTCTGTTCAGAACCCGGTCAGAAAATTATCTATGATGCCATTTTAGATAAAGAGCTGGAGGGCGTAGTGATAGCGGCCTGTTCGCCAAATATGCACCAGGAAACCTTTCGGGGTCTGGTCAATACCGCCGGCATGAACCCCTATCAGTGCGAAATAGCTAATATTAGAGAGCAGTGCAGCTGGGTCCATCCAGCTGGTGAGCTTGCTACCGGGAAAGCTCTTGATATTATTAGCTCCCAGGTAGCTAAAGTCAGGAGGGATAAAGATTTGCAAGAGATAAAAGCATCACTGACCAAAAAAGCTTTAGTTATAGGCGCAGGAATTAGCGGAATACAGACTGCTTTAGAGATAGCAGAAAGTGGCCATGAGGTTATCCTGCTGGAGAGAAATTCCTATCTTGGAGGACATATGGCTCAGCTCTCGGAAACTTTTCCTACTCTGGATTGCTCACAATGTATTATGACTCCTAAAACTGCCGAGATTAGCCGCCATCCAAAGATAAGGCTGCTGATGAATAGCGAATTAGAGGAAATATCAGGTTATGTAGGCAACTTCACCGTAAAGGTTAAAGAGAAAGCTACCTACGTGGACTGGGATAAGTGTACTGGCTGTGGAGATTGCCAGGAAAAATGCCCTACCGAGGTTAAAAGTGACTTTGAACGGGGTTTAGCTAAAGAAAAGGCGATATCAGTGCCCTTTCCCCAGGCGGTGCCCAATAAACCGACTATAAAAGCGGCGGCCTGCAGGTATTTGCAGGAAGAGAAATGTGGGGTCTGTCAGCAGATCTGCCCCACAGAAGCTATTGATTTTCAGGACCAGGATGAAATTATAGAACTGGAGGTGGGAGCCGTGGTAGCTGCCACCGGTTATGACCTGCTGGGTCAGGATAAATTAAGCGAATATGGTTACGGTGAGGTGCCTGATGTCATTGATGGCCTGCAGTTTGAAAGGCTTTTATCTGCCTCCGGTCCCACCGGCGGCGAGGTCCGCCGGCCCTCTGATGGAAAGGTCCCTGAGGAAGTGGTCTTTATTCAATGCGTGGGTTCTCGAGATGAAGAAAAGGGTTACCCCTATTGTTCCAGAATCTGTTGCATGTATACCGCCAAGCATGCCAAGCTTTATCAGCATCAGGTGGAAGACGGCCAGGCCTATGTCTTCTACATGGATATTAGGGCTGGTGGCAAAGGCTATGAAGAGTTCATCCAGGAGGGAATTCAGCAGGAGGGTACCCGTTATTTTCGAGGCCGGGTCTCTCGCCTCTTTCGAGAGAGGGAGCAGGTCAAAGTTTTAGGCGTCGATACCTTAAGCGATGAGCAGATTGAAATAGACGCTGACCTGGTGGTTTTAGCCTGCGCTATTGTCCCTAATTCTGGCGTAAAGGAACTGGCTCAAAAACTTAAAATAGGTACCGATGAGCATGGCTTCCTCAATGAAGCTCACCCCAAATTAAAACCGGTGGAAAGTCTAACCCGGGGAATTTATCTGGCCGGTGCAGCTCAGGCTCCCAAGGATATTCCCGATACTGTGAGCCAGGCCGGCTTTGCTGCCAGCAAGGTCAAGAGTCTTTTTTCCGGTGATGAACTGGCCCATTCCCCTACAGTGGTATATGTTGAAGAGGATCTCTGCACCGGCTGTGGTCAGTGTGTTGAAGCCTGTGTTTATGAAGCCCGGGAGATCAGTAGCCGCCAGAAAGTAGCGAAAGTTCAAGAAGTGCTCTGTGAAGGCTGCGGAGCCTGTGTGGCTGCCTGTCCCAATGGGGCAACCCGACAGCATAACTTAGAACCGGGTCAGTTTATGGATATGATCGATGAAGTATTAGAGTAATTTAGGTCAGTCTTTTAAATGAGGTGATATACCTTGGACAACCTGAACGTAAAAGCTCAAAATAATATAGCCCTAAAAGCAGCTCAATCTCAAGCTAAAGATGATGGCAAAAACCTGGTGGGGGCAGTGATGGTGGTAGGTGGAGGTATAGCCGGCATTCAGGCTTCCCTGGACCTGGCTGAAGCTGGCTATAAGGTCTACCTGGTGGAAAAAAAGTCTGCCATTGGAGGCAGAATGGCCCGGTTGGATAAAACCTTTCCCACCAATGATTGTGCCATGTGTATTGTATCTCCTAAGCTGGTGGACTGTGGCCGCCACTTGAATATAGAGATAATTACAGAAGCTGAAGTTGAGTCAATCCAGGGAGAGGCCGGTAACTTTCAGGTGACTCTGGACAAAAAAGCCAGTTATATTGATCCGGAAGAATGTACCGCCTGTGGTGACTGTGCTGAAGTCTGCCCGGTGGAGATAAAAGATGAGTTTAATGAGGGGTTTAACAACAGAAAGGCTGCCTATAAGCTCTATCCCCAGGCTATACCCAGTAATTACAATATAGAGAAGAAGGGTCTTCCCCCCTGTCGGGAAGCCTGTCCTGCTGGTTGCAATGTACAGGGATATACCGCTCTAATAAGAGAAGAAAAGTTTGCCGAAGCCCTGCAGGTTATCCGCCGGGATATACCTTTTCCCAGCATCTGCGGTCGGATCTGCCATCATCCCTGTGAAGAGGCCTGTAACCGTCAGGATTTTGATGAACCCATAGCTGCCGCCAGTCTAAAAAGAGCAGCGGCGGATTACGGCTGGACTGACGAACCACTCTTTGAACTGGAATCAGATAAGGAGAAAGAAGAAGAAATAGCCATTGTGGGGGCGGGACCAGCGGGATTGACTGCGGCTTTAGATTTAAGAGCGGCCGGCTATCAGGTCAAAGTTTTTGCCCGGGAGGAAGAACCCGGTGGCACTCTTTATACTGCCCTGCCTGGTTACCGATTGGACCCCGAAGTTTTAAGGCAGGATATTGATTATATTTTATCCCATGGCATTGAATTTCAGGGCGAGACAGAAGTGGGTCAGGATGTAAGCTGGCAGGAACTGAAGGATAACTATGATGCCCTATTGCTGGCCACAGGAGCCACTAAAGCCCGCTCTCTAGACCTTCCTAATTCAGATTTAGCAGGAATTATGGAGGGACTGGATTTTATCAAAGCAGCAAAAGAAAATTACTGTAACAAGAAAGAAAATTTTAGTTCCCTTCCAGAGGTTGAAGGGGCTCAGGTCCTGGTTATTGGTGGCGGCAATGTGGCCATCGATGCCGCACGCACGGCTATTAGAGAGGGTGCTTCTCGGGTCCAGTTAGCCTGCCTGGAAAGCCAGGAAGAAATGCCGGCCCATCAATGGGAGTTAGAGGAGGCCCTGGCTGAAGGGGTTGTGATTAATACTTCCCTGGGACCCAGGCGGTTTATCCCTGGAGAGGATAATCAAGTTGTCGGGGTTGAGTTTTGGGAAACCATAGCTGTCTTTGATGAAGAGGGCAACTTTGCCCCGCAATATGATAAGAGCAGTACTGAAATTATATCTGCCGACCTGGTCTTAACGGCCATTGGCCAGGAGCCTGAAGAGCTGGGCATAGTCGGTGATGGTATTGCCGCCAGAGCTAATAATACCATTAAGGCCGATGAAACAACTCTGGCTACAGGAGAAGAGGGTGTCTTTGCTGCTGGAGAAATAATAACAGGACCCTCTTCAGTGGTGGAGGCCATTGCCAGCGGTCAACAGGCCGCTCTATCTCTTCAGCGCTATCTCAGTGGCGAAGACTTAAAAGCTGGCCGGGAGCCTGATCTTAAAGACGACCTGCCGGCCCCGGAAGCGGCTGTTACATGTGAGCCTCGTATTTCCCCTGCAACTGCAACGCCAGAGGAGAGATGTCAGGATTATCGGGAGGTAATCTCAGGTTATAGCCAGCAAGAAGCTATAGCAGAAGCCGAGCGCTGCCTGGACTGTGCTATCTGCTCTGAGTGCTGGCAGTGTATAGATAAATGTGAACCAGATTGTATTGATCATACTAAAAAAGATGAAAAGCCTGCCTATAATGTGGGGGCAGTGATTTTTAGCACCGGTAGTGAACTTGTTAGCCCCACCGACCTAAGTGACTATGAATATGACCGCTGGGATAATATGCTCACCAGCCTTGAGTATGAGCGGATTTTAAGTGCCTCAGGTCCCTTTGCCGGCGAGATAATGCGCCCTTCTGACCGGCAGCATCCTGGCAGGATAGCCTTTGTGCAGTGTGCTGGTTCCCGGGATATTTCTCAGGATAATAACTACTGCTCAGCTGTCTGTTGTATGTATACCATTAAGCAGGCTCTGATAACTTTAGAGCACCAGGAAAATGTGGAGATTGATATTTATTATATTGATATTAGATCCCATGGTAAAGATTTTGAGAGATATTATAACCGGGCTCAGGCCAGGCCGGAGATTAACTTTATTCGCTCCCGGGTATCCGGCGTAGAAAAAGGAGATAGCCCGGGCAATATCAGGTTAAAGGCCACCAGCGGAGAAGGTCCTTCAGTCAGGCGTGAATACGATCTGGTAATTCTGGCCAGCGGCCTTAAAGCGGAGGAAAAGATGAGCCAGCAACTGCAGGATTTACAGATTCGCACCAACAAGTATGGCTTTGCTGCCAGCGATGAATTTGCCCCCTTTGCTACCGGTAAAAGGGGTATTTATACCTGTGGCCTTCTTAAAGGGCCAAAGGATATCCCGGAGACTGTCACCGAGGCCAGTGGAGCAGCTGCTGAAGCAGCTGGCTTATTAGCTCCTGCTCGCAATACTCTTACCCGGGAGAAGGAATATCCCGAGGAGAAAGAATTAGGAGAAGAGATAAGAGTGGGGGTCTTTATCTGCCACTGTGGTATCAATATCGGCAGTGTGATAGATGTGCCGGAAGTGGTGGCCTCAGCCTCTGAGCTGAAGGAGGTGGAGCTGGCTGCTGAAAATCTCTACACCTGCTCTCAGGATTCTCTAGATGAGATCAAGGAGCAGATTAAAGAAAAGGATCTTAACCGGGTGGTGGTGGCTTCCTGTACACCTAGAACTCACGAACCACTTTATCAGGATACCGTCAGGGAAGCGGGTTTAAATCCCTATCTCTTTGAAATGACCAATATCCGAGAACAGGCCTCCTGGGTGCATCAACAGCAGCCACAAGCGGCCACCGAGAAGGCCAAGGATCTGGTGAAGATGGCAGTAAATCGGGTCAAAAAGAAAGAACCTGTTTATACCAGCTCCTTTACTATCAACCAGCAGGCCCTGATAATCGGGGGCGGCGTTGCCGGTCTGACTTCAGCTCTAGAGTTAGCCCAGTTGGGTTTCCCCGTTTTTCTAATAGAAAAGGAGCAGCAGTTAGGCGGTCAGGCTCGGAAATTATCTCGCACCCCTGCGGATAGGCCGATAAGATATCATTTAGAAAAGTTAAAGAGTCAGGTGCTTAACCATGAACTGATTGAGGTCCATTATGGACAGGAAATTGCTGATATTTCAGGTTTTGTAGGAAATTATCACCTGAAGTTGAAACCCTCTGCCAGTGACAGCAGCCAAAATGATCTTGCAGAGCAGCAGACCAGGAGAGAGATTGAAGCCGGTATTATCATTGTGGCCACCGGAGCCAGGGAAGCAGAACCAGAGGAGTATAATTATAAAGAGAGTGAGCGGGTTATAACTCAGCTAGAATTAGAAGAGTTATTTACCAGACAGGAAATCCCCGAGACAGAGAGTCTCTACATGATCCAATGTGTTGGCTCCAGAGAAGAGGATCGACCATACTGTAGCCGCCTCTGCTGTGGCCAGGCCCTTCGTAATGCTATCCATCTCAAAGAACAAAGACCGGAGATGGAGATCACCATACTTTATCGAGAGATGCGCAGCTATGGTTATCAGGAAGATCTTTACCGCCGGGCCAGAAAATTAGGGATTAATTTTAACCGTTACACCAAAGATAACAAACCTGAGGTTAAACCTCAAGAGGAAGCTTTAGCTATAACTTATCAGGAGCCATTGACCTCTCAAAAAATCAGCGATATGGCTGATATGGTGGTGCTGGCTTCAGCTATTGTTCCTGGAGAAAGCAACCAGCAATTAAGCCAGATGTTGAAAACTCCTCTAAATGAAGATAACTTCTTCCTGGAGGCACATGTCAAATTACAGCCTGTGGATTCCGCTACCAAGGGAGTTTTTCTGGCCGGTCTGGCCCATTCCCCCAAAAATATCAGTGAGACGATAGCTCAGGCTCAGGCGGCTGCTATGAGGGCGGCCACTCTCTTGAGCCAGGAGGAGTTGGAGAGCACCGGTATAGTGGCTGAAGTCAAAGAACGGGTCTGCACTGGCTGTGGGGTCTGCGTGGAGTTATGTCCCTATGATGCCCGGGAGATAGACACCGAGACTAAAGTAGCTGAGGTCAAAGAAATTTTATGTCAGGGCTGCGGGGCCTGTGTGGTGGGCTGTCCTGGAGGTGCTTCTCGCCACCGCGGTTTTCAGAAAGAGGAAATTATGGCTATGCTGGAAGCGACAACTTTTTAGCAGGGTAATGCAAAAGATTCATGAAAGAAGAACTTTAGCAGTTAGGAGGAAGAAAAATGGCTGATTTTGAACCCAAGATTGTGGCCTTTCTCTGTAATTGGTGCTCCTATGCTGGAGCTGATCTGGCCGGTACTTCTCGCACTCAGTATCCGGCCAATACCAGAAATATCAGGGTTATGTGCAGCAGCTCCGTCGATCCTCTCTATATTTTAAAGGCCCTCCTTGATGGGGCTGATGGTGTTTTAATAGGCGGTTGTCATGCCGGCGACTGTCATTATATAAGCGGCAATTTTAAAGCTCGCCGGCGTATATCTCTGGTCAAAAATATTCTGCAGCAGTTTGGCATTGCTGAAGAGAGGGTCTGCTTTAAATTTATCAGCGCCAGTGAAGGAAATAAATTTGCCGAAACAGTAGCGGAGATGGTGACAAGATTAAAGGAACTGGGACCAAATACCTTGAAAAATAATTGGGAAATTTAGTGAGGGATGACCATGACCAAGACTTTTAAAATTAGCAAAGATAGGTCCACCGAAGATCTTACCACCAGGGTAATTGAGGAACTTTTTGCTCCCCTTTTAGCTCAGGGTACCATTCAGGGACTGCTGGCTCCCCGTAAGACCACTGCCGGAGGGATAGTTTCTTCTCTCCTGCAGAATCTTCAGGGAGCGGAACTGTTTTTATTTTCCCCTAATCAGGTTGTCAATGCCGCTGAGCTGGTTTCAGATCTTACTTTCAAAGAACCAGCTGATAAACTGGCGGTGTTGTTAAAACCCTGTGAGGTGAGAGCTTTAGTGGAATTAAAAAAGCTGCAGCAGGTTAATCTGGACCATCTTCTTCTCATTGGCGTTGATTGTCTGGGGACCTGTGAACCCGGGGAGCTTAAAGAGCTGCTGGCTGCTGAGCAAGACTTCCTGTCCCGCTGGCTAAAATCACTGCGGGCTGGTGAAGTTGAAGAAATACCTTTAAGAAAGGCCTGTCAATATTGTCAGCACCCCGCTACCTCTTTAGTGGATATTAATCTAGCTTTAGTTGGCAGTGAACCGGGAGAAATTCTCCTCACGGCCTCTTCGGAAGAGGGAGAGAAGCTGCTTGCAGAGCTGGGCCTAGCAGAAAGCGAGATTGCCCCTGAGCGGTCAGAGCTGCTTAAAGCTATCAAAGAAGAAAGAAGAGCTAACTGGCAGCAGAAAATAAATGATTTTTCCCAGGAGATAGCTGATATTACTGGACTTATTGCCACCTTAGATCTCTGCCGTACCTGTCACAATTGTCGCCGGGCCTGCCCTATCTGTTACTGTCAGGAGTGTGTTTTTACTACGGAAATCTTTCTCCATGAAGGCCGCAAATACCTCAATTGGGCTGAACGCAAGGGGGCAATTAAAATGCCTGCTGACACTTTATTATTTCATTTGACGCGACTAAATCATATGGGGCTATCCTGTGTTGCCTGTGGCCAGTGTGAAAGTGCCTGCCCCAATGATATTCCGCTGCTGGAGATCTTTAAATTGGTGGGGGAAAGAGCCCAGGAATTTTTCTCTTACCTCCCGGGAGAAGATTTAGAGGAACCGCTGCCCTTGACTACCTATGAGGAAGATGAGTTGACACCTAATTAACTAGCAATTGTGTGCGAAGGGGGTAAAATGCAAGATGGCTGATGGCATGGTAACAATTTATTTGATGGGAAAAGCTTATTCTGTTCCCGAAAATTTGACGATTATGAAGGCTATGGAGTATTCAGGTTTCCAGCTCAAAAGAGGCTGTGGCTGTCGCGGTGGTTTCTGTGGAGCCTGCGCCACTGTTTACCGTATCAAGGGTGACTATCGAGTCCAGGAAGGGCTGGCCTGTCAGACAGTGGTAGCTGAAGATATGTATCTTTCAATGTTGCCCTTTTATCCAGCGATAAAGAAGACCTATGATATTGAAGAACTAAAGGCCCGGGGCAATGTTTTGATGAATTTATACCCTGAGATTAATCGCTGTTTGGGCTGTAATACCTGTACTAGATCCTGTCCTCAGGATTTAGAAGTGATGAATTATATGAATGCTGCTATCCGCGGCGATATAACTAAAGTGGCCAATCTTTCCTTTGACTGTATTATGTGCGGTCTCTGTGCTTCCCGCTGTCCGGCAGAATTAGTACAGCATAATATTGGGATCCTGGCCCGGAGAATTTATGGTAAGTATATACTTCCAGCAGCTGATCATTTAGCAAAGAGAGTAGAGGAAATAGAAAAGGGTGAATTTGAAGAAGAAGTCAATGAACTGATGGAAAAGGAGCAGGAAGAGCTGGCTAAACTTTATAATGAGCGGGATATTGAAGAAGAGTAAGGAAATTTAAAAAAGAGTTATTAAATTTAAAGCTCAAGGCAAAATATCTGGTTTTTGAGAGAGGTGAGAAAGAGTGTCATATCCTAAAGAGATGCAGGCTGCCATAAAAAAGGTGGCTGCAACTAGAAAGAGCCGCATGAACGAGACCTATCCCATGTTATCGCCTGAAGAAAAACAGGAACTTTTAAATAATTATCATCCTGATTATCGTGATGATGCCTTCCGTCAGGTGCAGGTGGGGGCCAATAAGGGAGAGAGTTTACCCCATGAAGTGGTGGATATAATCGAGGCCCGCAGTAGAATTGAACCAGCTGACTTTTCTCTAACAGCCGATAAAGAAGTGGATGTTTTGGTTATCGGCGGTGGTGGGGGAGGTTGTTCCGCTGCTCTAGTGGCAGCAGAAAAGGGAGCAGAGGTCTTGCAGGTCACCAAACTGCGCCTTGGCGATGCCAATACCATGATGGCCCAGGGTGGAATTCAGATAGCCGATAAAGAGAATGACTCTCCAGCCATTCATTATCTAGATGTGATGGGTGGAGGAGGCTTTGTCAATAAGCCAGAGCTGGTAAAGGCTTTAGTAATGGATGCTCCTAAGGTCGGCAAGTGGCTGGAAGATTTGGGCTATATGTTTGATAAAGATGAAGAGGGTCGAATGGTGACCCGTCATGGAGGCGGAACTTCTCGCAAGAGAATGCATTCAGCCCGGGATTACAGTGGAGCAGAGATAATGCGGACTTTACGTGACGAAGTGCAGAATAGAGGTATTGAATATATCGAATTTCTTCCGGCTGTGGAGCTGTTGTTGGATGAACAGGAAAGGTGTCAGGGAGCTATCTTATATGACCTGGAGACTGAGGAATACATGGTAGTGAGGGCTAGGACTGTCATTCTGGCCACAGGAGGATTTGGTCGGATTCATGTTTCTGGTTTCCCCACCACCAACCACTATGGTGCTACTGCCGATGGTCTGGTTATGGCCTATCGTGCTGGTGCTAACCTTCTCTTCATGGACTCCACTCAGTTTCATCCCACAGGAGCTGCTTTTCCGGAACAGATTGTGGGCCTTTTAATCACAGAAAAGGTGAGAGGGCTGGGAGCTCAACTGGTTAACAATAAAGGAGAGCAGTTTGTCTATCCCTTAGAGACCAGAGATGCTGAAGCTTCAGCTATTATCCGGGAATGTGAAGGGCGGAATCTAGGAATTACTACCCCTACGGGCATGACCGGGGTCTGGCTTGATTCTCCAATGATCGATGAAATTCATGGTCCAGGGACTTTACAGAAGGAGTTGCCGGCCATGTACCGACAGTTTGACCGCTTTGATATTGATATTACCAAAGACCCAATGCTGATCTTCCCTACCCTCCACTATCAAAATGGCGGTGTGGAGATAGACCAAAGGGGAGAGACTGCCATAGAAAACCTCTTTATTGCCGGGGAAACTTCTGGAGGTCTCCATGGTAAAAATCGCCTGATGGGCAACTCCCTACTGGATGTGCTGGTCTTTGGCCGCCGAGCCGGTAAAGCCGCTACGGAGAGAGCCCGGGAAGTAAGTTTTGGAGACAGTTTATCCTTAAAACATGTGGAGAGTTTTCATCAGCAATTAGCTGCTAAAGGTGTTGAGACCGAGAGGGTATCTCCGATGCTTTTACCTGATTATTCTAACTCTAATATATCCTAACCATAAATGAGGTGAAGACCAGTGAAAATTTCCCGGAAGCATATAAAGAGTGATTTTATCCACCGCATTGAAGAGATCAGCGGGGAGAAGATTTCGGCCTGTTATCAGTGTGGCAAATGCTCAGCTGGCTGTCCCATGGCCCAGGAGATGGAGGTGCTGCCTCATCAGGTGATCCGCTATTTACATCTGGGAGCTAAGGATAAAGCCCTTAAGTCAAAATCAATCTGGCTCTGTGCCTCCTGCCACTCCTGTTCCTCTCGCTGCCCGCAGTCCTTTGATTTAGCCAATATGATGGAGGCTCTGCGACTTATCACCCTGCGGGCTGGCAGGTTGCAGCTTAGACCGGAAGATATTGATACTGAATTGCTGGAAAAAGCTCCTCAGCAGGCCTTTGTCAGTGCCTTTCGTAAGTACTCTAATTAAGGATTGAAGTCTGACTTGCCTTCAGAGTTATTTTGCTTTATTATTATATGCAGTTGACCTTTAAATAAGGGAAAGGGTGATAGGCTTACTATGCGTCAAGTCAAGGTTGCAACTATAACTGAAGAGGTTGCTCGCCTTTCTCAGGAGAGCAATTATTATCTGGATCAGGAATTAAAGGATTTTTTTATTCAGGCTAAGGAAGAAGAGGAATCCCCGACGGCCCAGGCTGTCTTTGCTCAGCTTTTGGAGAATGCCAGCATTGCTGGGGAAGAAGAGGTGCCTCTCTGTCAGGATACCGGCACCACCGTGGTCTTTGTCGAATTAGGCCAGGAAGTGCAACTGGTGGGAGGAAATTTAGAAGAGGCCATCAACGAAGGGGTCAGTCAGGGCTATACTCAGGGTTATCTGCGCAAATCGATGGTGGAGGACCCGGCAGGCAAGCGTAAGAATACCGGCGATAATACTCCCGCCATTATCCATAGCAAAATAGTGCCTGGCGATAAGGTTAAATTGACAATAGCCCCCAAGGGGGGAGGCAGTGAAAACATGAGTCAGATCAAAATGCTGAAACCGGCTGATGGTGCTGCAGGAGTGAAAGACTTTGTAGTCAAAACAGTGGTGGAAGCAGGTCCCAACCCCTGCCCTCCGGTAATTGTTGGAGTAGGTATCGGCGGCAACTTTGAAAAGTCCGCTCTTCTGGCCAAGGAAGCACTTCTACTGCCCTTAAATAAAGAAGGTGTAGAGCGAGATATGCCTGAACTGGAGGATGAGATTCTCAAGGAGATAAATAATAGCGGCGTCGGACCTCAGGGTTTTGGCGGACGGACCACGGCCCTGGCAGTAAATATTAAGACCCACCCCTGCCATATTGCTTCTCTACCGGTGGCCGTAAATATCAACTGTCATGCTGCTCGACATCGCAGTGTTGTTCTTTAATAGAAGAGAGGAGGTATAAATAAAATGGCAAAGAAGATATCCACTCCCTTAACTGAAGAAACCATAACAGGATTAAAAGCAGGAGATAAAGTCTTGCTCTCAGGGACAATTTATACTGCCCGGGATGCAGCTCATGAGAGGCTGGTTAAGCTGCTGGAATCCGGTGAAGAACTCCCCTTCGATTTAGCCGGAGCCGTTATCTATTACGTTGGTCCAGCTCCAGCTAAACCCGGTTATGTCATCGGTCCTGCCGGCCCCACCACCAGTTACCGGATGGACCCTTACACACCGGCCATGTTAGAGGGTGGCTTGAAGGGAATGATAGGTAAAGGCTCAAGGTCTCGGGAAGTTAGAGATCTCTTGCAGGAGCATAAGGCTATTTACTTTGGGGCAGTGGGAGGAGCAGCTGCTCTTATCTCTTCAGCCATCAAAGAAGCAGAAGTGATTGCCTATGAAGATCTTGGCACCGAAGCAATCCGTCGCCTGCAGGTGAAGGATTTTCCCCTGGTAGTAGTCAATGATTGCAAAGGAGGAGACCTCTATGAGCAGGGGCGAGAAAAATACCGTATCAGCAGTAACTGAGGCCATGATTTGATCCTGGTTTGTCACCAGCCCTAAAACATAGTATAATGGAGTACGGGATTATTAGTTCTGATAATAATATATTTTTATAAGGAAGTTGATAAGTCGATGGTGAAGCAACCCTTACAGGCTTTTGCCTTTGCTCTGAGTTTTTTAACCAGGATTCCTGTACCAGGAGAGATTGATTATAATGAAGAACTGCCACTGCGCTCCACCGTTTTCTTTCCGCTGGTGGGACTGATTCTGGGAATTTTATTAGTGGTTTTAGATCGTTTATTTCGTTTTCTGCTTCCTCTGCCAGTGGCGGCCATACTGCTTTTAATCAGTTATGTCTATTTAACTGGTGCCCTCCATCTTGATGGACTTTTGGATACCATGGATGGTTTTTTCAGTGGCAAAAGCGGTCAGGAGATGGAGGAAATTATGAGGGACAGCGTTAATGGCTCCTTTGCCAGTATAACCGCTGTTCTTTATCTATTATTAAAGTTTACTTTTTTCTGGCAGTTAGAACCTGGCCTGCGGCTCCCGGGACTGCTTTTTTTTCCTGTGTTAAGCAGGTTCTTTATGAATGTAGTCATGTACCGTTCGCCCATTGCTGAAGGCAGTAGCCTCGGCAAAATTTTTGGTTCAGATTATCCTCGGGTCTATCTTTTATTAGCAGCGGTGGTCCCTGTATTGCTGGCCGGCATCATATCGCTGGCAGCTTTGCTACCCCGTTATGTTCTTCTGGCCCAGTTTTTAGCAGGGCTACTGACTCTTTATCTTATCTCTAAGGTAATAATCCGACGATTAAAGGGGCTGACCGGTGATGTTTATGGCATGATCAATGAAGTAACTGAAGCTGTTATATTGCTTATTTTACTTATCTATCAGGGGTGATAATGTGGAAAGAGAATTGATTTTTTTACGTCATGGAGAGACAGAGTGGAACCGGCAGAAGAAATATCAGGGATCATTAAATATTGGCCTCAATGAAAAGGGACGAGATCAGGCCAAAAAAGCGGCTAAGATGCTAGAAAATCAGAAGATAGATTTAATATTTAGCAGTGACTTAGACCGGGCCAGTGATACGGCTTCAATCATCGGCAAACGCCTGGGATTGAAGGTGCAGAAAAAGGAACAGCTGCGGGAGATGGATTTTGGTGATTGGGAAGGCAAAGATTATCTCACTATAAGGAAAGAGCAACCGGAGAGTTTTGATAATTGGCTGGATGATCCCAATGAAAATCCCCCACCTGGAGGAGAGCGTCTGGAAGATTTTCGCGACCGGGTGGTAACGGCCTGCAAGGAAATATTATCTGTACCAGCAGAAAGCGTGCTGGTGGTCTGTCATGGTGGAGTCATAATGGTCTATTTAACCCATATCCTGGGCATGGACCTTAAGGATTACCGCAAATTAAGCGTCACCAATACCGGATTTACCAGGGTTATGTATTATGATCGCCATCCGGTTTTAAGCACCTTTAACTGCACAGCCCATCTTGATTGATTTACCCTGTTTAAAAGCAGGAAGGATTTCCGGGGTTGATTATTGTGGAAAATATTAAAAGAATTTATCAATACGTGAAGCCTTACCGTCGGCGATTCTGGCTGGCTATTTTATGTATGATCATTCATGCCTTCCTAACAGTTTTCTTTGTCCGGGTTTTCCAGGAGTTGCTGGAGGCTATCATAGCTGATATCACGGTAGAAGAGGGAGGGCTGGTTATTCTCTCAGCCATTGCTGGCGGTTTGATATTGATTTACTTTTTAAAGGGTTTTATTTATTACGGGCAAAAATATTTAAGCAAGTATGTTTCTCATAAGGTGATGAGGGACCTGCGCCGTGATTTATTTGCTCATCTGCAGAACCTCTCATTGAGTTTTTATAATACCAATAAGACCGGAGAGATAATATCCCGGCTGACCAATGATGTTAAAGTCCTGGAGGGGGCAATTGTCAGGGGCTCGGTTTCTCTGGTATATGAGTCACTAACAGTTTTAGGCGGTTTTATCTATCTATTATATTTGAATTTTCGTCTGACTCTTTTTCTTCTGGTCATTATACCTATTATCGCCTTCATCGTGGTAAAATTCAACAAGAAAATACGCCACAAGAGCAAAGAGGTGCAGAGTAAAATAGCCGATGTCTCTGATGTGATCCAGGAGACGATATCTGCTATCAGAGTGGTGAAATCCTTTGGCCGGGAGAATTATGAACAGGACCGTTTTTCAGCAGAGAATCAGGCCAATTTTCGGGCCACCGTGAAAAACTCCCAGTACAAGGCGGCTTTAAGCCCCCTGGTTGAATTCACCGCTGCCCTGGGTTTTACCCTGGTGCTCTGGTTTGGCGGCCTGGAAGTTATGCGGGGAACGATGAGACCGGCTGAACTCATCGCCTTTTTTACCATGCTGATAACCATGGGAGGTCCTCTAAGATCAGTGACCAAGGTCAATGCCACCCTGCAGACGGCTCTGGCGGCAGCAGAGCGAATATTTGCCACTTTAGACTACGATCAAATCATCAAATCTCCCCCTGAAGCAGTTGAGTTAAAGGAAGTACAGGGGCAGGTTACCTTTGCCGGGGTCAGCTTTGCTTATAACGACAAGGAGGAAGTGCTGAGCAATATCAACCTGGAGGTTGAACCAGGAGAAGCAGTGGCACTAGTCGGCCCCAGTGGGGCAGGTAAATCCACCCTGGTCGATCTCATTCCCCGTTTTTATGATCCTGTAGCCGGAGAGGTTTTAGTCGATGGTCAGGATATTAAAACCCTTGAGCTCACCAGTTTGCGGGAAAATATTGGCATAGTACCCCAGGAGACGGTGTTATTCTCCGGTACTATTCGAGAAAATATCGCCTATGGTAATTTAACAGCCGGGGAAGAAAAAATAAGGGCAGCGGCTAAGGCCAGCAATTCCCATGAGTTTATCTCTGAGTTCCCGGCCGGTTATGACACTGAGATTGGGGAACGAGGTGTGGGGTTGTCAGGAGGCCAAAAACAGCGGATTGCCATTGCTCGAGCCCTTTTAAAGGAACCGGCTATTCTTATTTTTGATGAAGCCACCTCTTCCCTGGATGCAAAATCCGAGGAGCTGGTCCAGCAGGCTCTGCAGAATTTGATGCAAGATCGTACAACCTTTATTATTGCCCATCGTCTGCGGACTATTATCAATGCCGACCGAATTATAGTTATGGACCAGGGAGAAATTGTGGAGCAGGGAGACCATGAGAGCCTATTAGAGCGCGGTGGGCTCTATTCTAAACTCTACCAGCATCAATATCAGGGAAACTCGCTGGGAGTCAAGGCTTAATCTTTGGTAGTGGCAGGAGAGATGGTGAAATAATCTATGGATGATTTTTTTGTCAAAACAAAAAATTATCTATTAAAAATAATCAGTGAAGATAAAAAAGGAGTTCTTCCCTTTGTTATCAAGACTGTACTATATTTTTTAGCTTTGTTATTTTATCTGGCAGTTAGGTTTAGAAATGCGTTGTTTGACTGGGGGATAAAAAAGAAAACCACCCTGGACTCTAAGGTCATCAGCCTGGGCAATATTACCACCGGTGGCACCGGAAAGACACCGGCTACAGCCAGTTTAGCAGAATATTTTCAGAAGCAGAAGAAAAAAGTAGTGGTAGTTAGCAGGGGATATCACGGTGAGAATCAACGACCCCTTATAGTCTCCGATGGTGAGAACATGATGGTTGGAGCAGGCCTGGCCGGTGATGAAGCCTACATGCTGGCTCGCAAGCTGGAGAATGTACCGGTGGTAATTTGCCGTGATAAGACCAGGGCGGCTCTTTTTGCCGAGCAGGAATTTGCTCCTGATGTAATCCTGCTCGATGATGGTTTTCAACATCGGAGTGTGGCTCGGGATTTTGATTTAGTATTAATTGATGCCACTCAGCCCTTTGGTCATGGATATATGCTGCCCCGGGGATTGCTGCGGGAACCCCTTACCTCTTTAAAGAGAGCTGATGGTGTGGTGATAACCAGAAGTGATCTTGTTTCCCCGGCCCGACTCAGTTCCATAACGGCCCGGGTGAAAAAATATTTCCGCGGCGATTTTATTTATTTAGCCCATCACGCTCCCTTCGGTCTGCAGTCCTTTGCCGGCAAGCGTTACGACCTTTCTTTGCTGGCAGATAGTAAGGTGGTCTCCTTTAGCGGTCTGGCCAATTCTTCAGGCTTTACTGGCACTTTAGAGAATTTAGGAGCGGAAATTATCAAACACTTTGATTTTCCTGACCACCATAACTATTCCCGGGAGCATATGAAAGAAATAGTGGAATTTTTTCTGGCAAAACAAGATATCGATTTTCTCATCACCACCAGAAAAGATATGGTTAAGTTTGGAGAGGATATAGTAGATTTTCTCAAGATAAAAAAAATAGATCCTATCAGATTAGAAATAAAAATGGTGTTTAACAATCATTTTCCCGGCAGTCAGCCCTTTGCTGATAGGCTGGCAGCTTCTATTTGGGAAGAGGAGGTGGATTAGCTGTGAAGGTTGCTGCAATTATCCCTGCTCGTTATGGCTCCAGCCGCTTTCCTGGGAAACCTCTGGCTGAGATTGCAGGAAAGACCATGATAGCTCGAGTATATGAGCAGGTTGAGAAAGCCCGGCTGCCTGAGTTAACGCTGGTAGCTACCGATGATGAAAGAATAGCTGCTTAGATTGCAAATATCGGCGGAGAAGCTATGATGACCTCTCCAGAGCATAAAACCGGCACCGATAGATTGGCGGAGGCAGCTCAAAATCTGTCGGCTGAGATTATAGTTAATATCCAGGGAGATGAACCCCTTATCAGGCCGGCGATGGTAGATGAGGCAGTTAAGACCTTGCAAAGAGATGAAGCGATTGCTCTGGCCACTTTAGCAGCCCCGGTTGGCCCTGAAATAGGTCCAGATCCCAATCGGGTAAAGGTGGTTTTAGATAACAGCAATAGGGCTCTTTATTTTTCCCGGGCAGCTATACCAGCCACCCCTGGTGCTCTGGATAGCTCTCAGGACAATAATTCTACCGCTAAAAAGGGAAGATTTTTACTACATATTGGCCTCTATGCCTACCGGCAAAAGTTTCTGCAGAAGTTTACCGAGTTAGCTCCTACCCCCTTAGAACAACGGGAGTCCCTGGAACAATTGCGAGCCCTGGAGAATGGCTATCAGATTGGAGTCAGCCTCTGTGAATATCATGGCCCTGGTGTTGACTGTCCTGAAGATATTCCCCTGGTGGAAGAAAAGTTAACTGTCAGCAAAAATAAATAGCAACATTTTAAAGTCAAGGTATAATAAGCAAGAGTAAATTTTTATAACCCTACAGGAGGTGGAGAAAGCAGATGGCAACCAGTATTCGTTTGCGGGATGATATTGTTTTTGGCAGCTCAGACCATCCCTTTGTACTTCTGGCTGGACCCTGTGTTATTGAGAGCCGGGAGATGGCTTTGCAGACTGCCAGTCATTTAAAGGAGTTGACTGAGTCTTTAGATATTCCCTTTGTTTTTAAATCATCCTATGACAAGGCTAATCGTTCCTCTCTTCATTCTTTTCGGGGTCCTGGTTTAGATAGTGGTCTCCATATTTTAGCCGATGTCAGGGAAAAGCTTGGAGTGCCAGTCCTGTCAGATGTCCATACTGCAGAACAGGCAGAGGCAGCTGCTGAGGTCTTAGATGTGATGCAGATCCCAGCTTTTTTGTCTCGCCAGACCGACCTGGTTCTGGCCGTAGGTAATACCGGCAAGATTGTTAATGTTAAGAAGGGGCAATTTTTGGCCCCCTGGGATATCGACCAGGTGGTGGAAAAGATTGAGAGCACCGGTAATAGGAAAATCCTGCTCACTGAGCGGGGGGTAACCTTTGGCTATAATAACCTGGTAGTTGATATGCGGTCGCTGGTCAGGATGAAGGAGACTGGTTATCCAGTGGTCTTTGATGCCACTCACAGTGTACAACTTCCTGGTGGAGAGGGTGATAGTTCAGGTGGTGAGCGGAAATATGTCCGGCCCCTAGCCCGCTCAGCAGCTGCTTTAGGTATTTCTGCTCTCTTTGTGGAAACCCATCCCCGGCCGGCAGAAGCTAAAAGCGATAGTCAGACGATGGTGTCCCTGGATGATATGGAAAAACTACTGAAGGAAGTTAAGGACTTTGATAGATTACGACGCCAGGGTGGTGCCAGAAGTTGATGACAGAAGCAGACCTTAAGACTGCCTTGAATTATTCTCGGGAAGTTTTACAGCTGGAAGCTCAAGCTGTGGGACGATTAGCTGACGCACTGGAGGAGGAATATCTTGAGGTGCTAGAACGCCTCTATCAATCCCAGGGGCGATTGCTACTTACGGGAGTGGGTAAATCTGGCCTCATAGCACGGAAAATGGCCGCCACCTTTTCCAGCACTGGTACCCCTGCTTATTTTGTCCATGCCGGTGAGGCTCTTCATGGAGATTTAGGTATGGTTACCGGTCAGGATATCCTTTTGGCTCTTTCCACCAGTGGAGAAACCCAGGAGGTATTGCGGCTGGTGCCAGCGGTAAAGAGAATTGGAGCGGACTTAATAGTGATCACCTCCAATCCCCAGTCCCCCCTGGCAGAGCAGGCTGATCTGGTGTTAGATACCCTGGTGGAAGAGGAAGCCTGCCCCCTGGGGTTAGCCCCCACCACCAGTACCACCGCTGCTCTGGCTTTAGGCGATGCTCTGGCGATGGCTTTGTTGCACCTTCAGGGACTCAGCAAAGAAGATTTTGCTCTTTTTCATCCTGGAGGTTCTTTAGGGCGTAAACTACTGACCACTGTTGAGGATGTGCTGGAGATCCGCCAGCAAAATCCCGTGGTTAAAGAGGATGCTACCATGCAGCAGGCCTTATTTATCATGACCGACAGCAGAATGGGGTCCACTTCAGTGATTGATGGTCAGGATAGGCTGGTGGGCATAATCACCGATGGTGATATACGCCGGGCTATCGGTGAGGGAGATCAGCAGCTATTAAAGCAGCCAGTTAGCAAAATAATGACCGTTGACCCCAGTAAAGTAAAACCTGATCTGCTGGCTGTAAAGGCCTTAAAGTTCATGGAAGAGGAAGAGATCAATCATCTGCCGGTGGTGGATGAAAAAGACTCCCCTCTGGGTATGGTAAATTTTCAAGATCTATTAAGGGCTAAGGTCTGGTAGACTGGTAGGAGGGATAGCTTTGCAGGAAAAATTAATCGCTCTAATATTTAATATCTTAAGTGTGCTGGTTCGCCTGCTGCCGTCCTTTTTCTTAGCTCCCTTAGGAAAACTTCTGGGCTGGTCAGGCCATAAATTTATCGCCGGGGAACGGGAAAGGGCCAGCCAGAATATTCGCCGCGCTGAAATTGCTCATTTCACAGAAGAGGAGAAAGAGGAAATCATCGAGAAAAGTTTTCTCCATTTTGGTCAGTTTCTACTGGAGTTCTTGCAAATGCCGGCACTAAAGAAGTCTTCCTTTGAAGAACATTTTCAGCTCTCTGGCCATAACCATTTACATACTGCCTATCGTCGCCAGCAGGGGGTTATCATTTATACTGCCCATTACGGCAACTGGGAATGGTTGGGCCCGGCCCTGGTGAAACTGGGTTATCCTGTGGCGGCTATTGCAGCGGAACAGCAATATTTAGATGACAGAATAAATGAGATTAGAAAAGACTTAGGACTAGAAGTGATTAAAACTGGTTTTTCTCTCCGGAGAGCTTATAAAGCTCTAGAAGATGGGAAATTGCTGTTGGTTCTTGGAGATCAGCATGCCGGAGATAGTGGTTTGGAGCTGGAGTTTTTTGGTCGACCGGCCAGTGTCTATCGGGGAGCCGTAAGATTAGCCAGTAAGACTGGAGCAGCTTTGCTGCCGGTTTTTATTGGAAGGCAGGATTATGCCAGTTTTTCTATTAATATTAAACCTGAAGTTAAGCTGCCTCAGGAGTTAACTCCTGGCAGGGAACGGGAAATTTTAAAAAAGCTGCTGGAGATAACGGAAAAAGAGATAATTGCTAACCCCGAGCAGTGGAACTGGTTTTATCGGCGCTGGAAACTGGCTGACCGGCGATTGGAGGAATGAGTCTTTATGTTGCTGAAAGCAAGAAAACTGCTTGTTAAACCTCTGATTTTAGCATTATTTTATGGAGCTCTCTTTTTAGTTAATATATTGCCTGATTTTTGCAATCAGCAGCTGGGCAAGCTCCTTGGCCGGATGGCTCTCTGGCTGGGTCTGAGAAAGGAAGTGGCCCGGGGAAATTTACGCCAGGCTCTAGGTGATGAATATTCACCAGCAGAGCTGGAGAGGATTTTAAAAAAATACTACCTCCATCTGGGCCAGGTGATCATAGAATTTTTCTTACAGCGAAAGTTTAAAAAGCAGGCTTTAACTGACTTTTTTGACCTAAGTGAACTCAAAAAATTAGAGGAATTAAAGAATAGAGAAGAGGGCGTGATAATTTATAGCGCTCATTTAGGTAACTGGGAATGGCTGGCCTCACTGCTGGCCCAAAAGAACTTTTTCTTAACAGCTATTGCCAAAAGCCAGTCGGAGGATATTTTTACTGATCTTATCAATAAATTCAGAGAAGAGTTGGGCATCAATATTATCGATAGAAAAGCAGGAGTCCGCAAGGCTTATCGCACCCTGCAGAAAAAGGAGTCTTTGTATATCCTGGGAGATCAACATGCTTCCCATGGAGTGATAATGGATTTCTTCTCGCAGCCGGCCAGCGTCCATCGAGGGGCAGTCCGCTTAAGTGCTCGTACTGGGGCTATAATTGTTCCAGTATTTTTAGTCCGTCAGGGTTTTGCCAGTTATAAATTGAAGGTGGAGGATTCCTTTAAAGTCCCTAAGGATTTAGACCAGGAAGAAGAGAAAATCTGGTTAAAAAAGCTTTTAAATATTACTGAAAGTTATATCAGAGCTCATCCCAGCCAGTGGACCTGGACTCACCGGCGCTGGAAGGTTGATGCCTGAAAGAGGAAATATTTTATTTTTGGAGGCAGGATCTTAACGTGAGACTAATTATACCAAAGGTGCTCTATTTTTGTTACCAATTGATTATCTTTCCCTTGCTGGTAATATTGATGATCCCTTATTTTATCTATTTAGTCCTTAAAGGGCGAGGAAGGGAGATACAGGAAAGGCTGGGCTTACTGCAGGCCCGGGATATTAGGAAAATGCAGGGGAGAAAGGTGATCTGGATCCAGGCTGCTTCTGTAGGTGAAGTAAGAGTAGCCGGCCAGATAATCGATCAGTATGCTCAGCGGGAGGAAGATTACTTTTTTTTGCTGACAGTGATGACCCCTCAGGGCCGGAGCCTGGGCAAAAAAGAAATTAGCGGGGTGGATATTGTCTCTTATCTGCCCCTGGATTTCAGTCCTCTCCTCTTTTTCTTCTTGAAAAAGGTCCAGCCGGATCTGTTGCTTTTGGTGGAGACTGAGATCTGGCCGACGGTTATTGGCGAAGCCCACCGCCAGCAGGTTCCCATAGCGATGGTTAATGGACGCATTAGTCAGCAGAGTTTTGGCAAATATCGCCTCTTTCGTTTCTTTTTCCGGCCTCTTCTACATAAGGTGGCTGAGTTTTATATGCAGAGTGCCGGTGATAAAGAACGTATTATTGAAATAGGAGCTCCTTCAGAGCGGGTCTATGAAGCTGAAAACATCAAGCTGGCCGAGGTCTTAGCTCAGAAGGAAGATGAGACCTCCTTTGCCGTTGAAGGGAATAGAAAAATCATTGTAGCCGGTAGTACTCATTCGCCAGAGGAAGAAAAAATGGTGGAGGTCTTTAAAAACTTACAGCAGAAATTTCCTGAACTCTTGCTTGTTTTAGCTCCCCGCCATATAGAGAGGCGTGAAGAAGTTAAATTCATTTTGAAACAGAAAAGAATCAGCTTTCAGCAGCGCAGTATAGGTATCTCTGAGGTGGCCAAGGAGGCTGAGGTCTTTTTGCTGGATACTTTAGGCGAGCTGCGGGATTTTTATAATCTGGCTGATATTGTCTTCCTGGGAGGCACGCTTTCCCCTGTTGGAGGGCATAACTTTTTAGAGGCAGTAGCCAAGAAGATCCCCGTTGTTACAGGACCCCAGGTCGACAATATTAAGAGTCTGCTGCCGGAATTTCAGCAGGTAGGGGCCGTTAAAAAAGCAGCAAATTTAGAGGAAATAGAGAGCTGCCTTTTAGAACTGCTCAGGGAAGAAGAGGTGGCCAGTGAAGCTGGACGCCAGGGCTATGACTTATTGCAGAAAAAATCGGCTGCTGCCCTAAAACAGCTTGAGCAGGCTGAAAAGCTTTTACCCTTAAAATCATCGCAGGGGAGGTTGCTCTTTGTCAGATTAAGTGCCCTGGGAGATGTTATCCAGACTTTGCCAGCCTTAAGCTGGCTGGCTAAGGAAAGGCCCAATTTAGAAATTCACTGGCTGGTAGAGCCCTTAGCTGCTCCTCTATTGGAACAGCAAAAGTATATCGATAAAGTACAGGTGATGCCGAAAAATCGCTGGCGCGGGGAAGAAAGATTACCTTTCTGGCAGATACCGCCGGATATTAAGGGCTATTTTTCCCGTCTGGCTCAGGAAGATTATTCTGTTAGCCTGGATTTTCATGGGCTTTTAAAGAGTTCACTGGCAGCCTATTTAGCTCGAGCCCCGGTCCGTTTTGGCCCGGAGGGCAGTGGCGAAGGCAGTAGCTTCTTTTATCATAAAGCTCTTTCCTTCACTGCCAGGCCCTTGCCTGCCACTCAGTTATTACCGGAACATCGCATCTCAGAAAATTTAAAGCTGATGTCAGCTGCCCTGGGTAAAAAACTCAAAACTGCTACCCTGGATTATGGCCTGGAATTACCTGATAACTGGCAGGAAAACCTCGATTATGAGCTGAAGGAATTTATCGCAGCTGAGCCCCAGAAACCTCTTTATGTCATTCATCCCTTTACCAGCTGGGAAAGCAAAAATTGGCCTCTGGTTAAGTACAGACGTTTAATTGGCCTTTTATCAGGCTGGCCCATTAAAATTATTGTAAGTGGGACAGCTCAGGAGAGAGAAGAACTACAGCAGATAAAACCTGACACCGGACATAATGTAATGATTGCAGCAGGCAGGGTAACTCTGCCTCAATTATATGGACTTTTAAAAGAGACAGCTATTTTTATAGGAGGAGATACTGGCCCTATGCATCTGGCCGTGGCCGCCGGGGCTAGCATAGTGGCTATCATGGGTCCCACCGACCCCGAAACTCATGGTCCCTATACCGAAGATAAGATAGTGGTACAGCAGGAAGGAATTATCTGTCTTAACTGCTGGAAGAGAAAGTGCCCCTATGACCATCACAAATGTCTGCAGGAACTTCCAGTTCAAAAAGTTTTAGAAGCAGTGGAAGAGTTGGCTGTCTCCAACAGCAATTTTTAAGTAAGGAGCATCAAAAATGCTGGCCCAAAAATTTGCTGCCGCGGAAAAAATATTGGTTATTAATTTGTTATACCTGGGGGATTTGATTTTTTCTCTTCCTCTATTGGCCGAGATTAAAAAGCAGCGCCCTGATATAAAGCTTGATCTGGTGGCCAATAGTAATTTTGCTGCCCTGGCTGCCCAGGCTGATTTTATTGATCAGGTCTTTGCCTATGACAAAAATTTTTCCTTGAGTCAAAGCCTGCACTTTGCCCGGGAGCGCAAGCAGAAGAATTATCCGGTGAGTTTAAATATTCATGGCAGCTGGCGGAGTGTTATTTTGCAGTACTTGTGTGGTGGTGATTTCCGCGCCGGTTACCATCGCGGTGGTCAGCAGATATTCTTACATCACAGTAAGAAATGGGATCCAAAAGAGCGGCATATGGTGGAATTTTACCTGGACTGGACTGGGGAATTGGGCCTTACCAGACCAGAAGAACCGACTCTGCCCGCCCTCTCCATTAATCAGCAGGCTGAAAAGAAAATCAGGCAAAAATTAGCTGATGGGTTAGCTTTCCAGTCTGCTCCGGCGATTTCAAAGGAATTCTGGGTAATTAATACCGGCGGTAGCTGGCCCAGTAAGCGCTGGCCCGAGGAAAAATTCGTTGCTCTGACTGAAAAAATTTTAGAAGCCACCGATAAGGCTGTGGTTTTTTCTGGCAGCCAGGCTGACTTTGATAGAAACGAAACTATTCTGGCTGAGGTTAATGCTGGCAGCTTCGAGCAGTATGAAACTCGTCTCTGGAATGCAGCCGGCTCCACCACTATTCCAGAGCTAATAGCTCTTCTGCGCCAGGCTGAGCTAATGATCAGCGGCGATAGCGGTCCTGTGCATGTAGCTGCCCTGGTTGATACTCCGACCTTGACTCTCTTTGGTCCTTCCGATGAGGTTAAATATCATCCCTATCATAAAAAAGGGCAAATAATAAAAAATGCTAGGCTAAACTGCCGGCCCTGCGGAGAGCATAACTGCCCTCTTGAGAGTCACAACTGCTTAGAGAAGTTATCAGTGGCTCAGGTCTGGCAGGAAATTGTAACCTTAGGGGTGCTTTAAGTAGTTTCAAGGCCTGAAAAAGGAGTTAAAACTGTGAACATTAGAGATTATCAATTTCGAACAGAGCGCTATAAAATTAATATCTGGCAGAATTCAACTCTATCACAGGAGTTTGAAGAGTTAGCTTTGAAGTTACCTGACCTTTTTCCTGCCGGAGGAGAGCTTATAAATAGCAATTCCCGCAACACCATCAAAGCCTTTGCAAAGCTTCCTAATCTAGCGGATTTCAAAGGTAAGATAACAGTTAAAAAGTTTGGGCAGCGGGGTTTATATGATAATCTTCGTTTTCGTTTAGCCAGATCGCGAGCTCGGCGCTCCCTGCTTACTGCCAGTAGAATTAAAGCAGCTGGCTTACAGGTTCCAAAACCCCTGGCGGCCTTTGAGTATCGAGTCCGGGGGAATAAACTGGCCGCTTCTTTTTATCTTTACAAATATTTTCCAGCTGACTTTAATTTATATTCTTTATATGATGATATTCTGGATAGTTCCACCACGGAAAAGCTTTTAATTAAACTTGCCAGAGAGATAAAAACCATGCATGATGCCGGCATATTTCACGCCGATCTCCACCCTAAGAATATATTATTTAAAGCCCGGGAGAAAAAAGGGGTTTTTGCTCTTTTTTATCTGGATTTTAATAGAGCAAAAAACTTTTCCTCTCTATCGACAGCCAGGCGGGCTCGAGATCTTTATCGACTGCGGCTGCCAGCCAAACATCGAGAATTATTTTTAAGTAACTATGACCGAGAAAAAAAGGAAGAGTTAAAAGAATTGATGGATAAATATTACAAGTGGCATCAAAGGAGAAAGTCACTGAAGAATTGGCTTAAGGGATAAAAGTTATTTTAAAAGTAATTAAAAAAAGTTTTAGGAAAGGCTTAAGGGGATTAATCTATGGGGGAAAACAAAAATTTCACAGCTCAAATAATCCACCGGCAGCAGGTTTCTGATAAGCTTGTTAAAGCCCTTAACATCTTAATTAACGCTGATTTTGCTGCACCGGAGTTAAAATTTATCAAAGGCGATAAAGGTCATGAAGTTTATAAATGGTGTTTTCAGGGTCAAATCTATTTCATTAAGAATTATGCTTACCGGCGGTGGAGCAAGCGAATTAAAAATTATCTGCGGCGGCCCCGGGCCTTTAAAGTCGTCAAATATCACAAAAGATTGACTCAGGCCGGGATTGCTACAGCCCCAATAAGATTAGCTTTGGATTATTCTCCCGCTTTTTTCAGCAATAAAAGTCTGGTGCTCAGCAAAAAAGTAAAGGGTCAGGATCTAGAAAAATACTTAAATGAGAAACAGGAAAGGGAAAAAAGGCGCCAGGCTTTAGAGTCTTTAAGTAGGGCTATTCATTCTCTCTATGTTAATAAAATAATACTGGGAGACCCTTCCCTCCATAACTATTTCTACCAGCCTCAGGAAGCTAAAATGATTTTGCTGGATTTAGATAACCTCAGGCAATACCCGTTTTTACCAGAATATCTCTTTTATCGCAGCCTGGCTAAACTCCTGGCTCTGACCTCGGCCCGCAAGATGAAGTTTTCTCTGGCAGAACAGCGGTTCTTTTTAGAAAATATATTATCTCTTATGGTCAAAAATAAAGAAGCTCAAAGTAATATTTTGAAGAAAATATATCGTTTAACCAATAAGAGACTTAAAAAATGGGGTAAAGCGGAGATGTTTTAGGTTGCAAAAGCAACATGTATTGCTGGTCTATTCCATCTCCAGGGCAGTATCAGCCCTAATCAAAATTCCATTCCAAACCTGATACCAGCTTCTTTGTCGCTGATAAAAGGGTTAAAGGTTAGCTTCTGCTCTGCTGAAGTATTCAATTTTAAAGTCAATCGGCCAATTCCGTAACCCACCAGAGAACCGACGACGACATCGGAAAGCCAGTGAGCATCTTCATAGATTCTAAAAGCTGCAGTCAGAGTAGCCAGACCGTAAGCGGCTTGCCTTAAATCTGGATATCTACTCCCAACCACAGTTAGAACTGACCAGACACCGGAAGCATGTCCGGAAAAAAAGGAGGCGCCTCCTTCACGGCTAAAAGGATTATCGGGGCTGTCCCTGGGTCTATCTCTGCCGACCACCAGTTTGCTGGCTTCCGTCAGAGTCTGACCCACCAGGAGTGACTGCATTGCCAGCAGCAATGAATCCTGGTGATATCTATTGCCGCTTAAAAAGGCCAGCCCACCTCCAGCAGCAAATATTTTCCAGGCCTTATCACTGGAGCCCAGATTATAAATAAACTCAGTGATGATATTGTTTCCCTGATAAATATTATTCTGCACATAATCTCGTACAGCCTGGTCCAAAAGAAAGGAAGTTAGCAAAACCCCTCCTATTTGAAGATTTCGCTCCAGCCCATCGCTATCAGTTCTGCCCAGCTGTAAAGCAGCTTCTCTGGGTACCTGCCAGAAATTATATAAATAATCCTGTCGATTTATTTCATAATCTATCTCTCCGTAAGGATTGGCACCCTGCACAGCATAGCCTGAGATTAAAAATGCTCCCAGAAAAACAACTGCAAATATTTTTATAAACGGGATAACAGAAAAGCTCTGAATAAAACCGGTTAAGTTTGTATCAGATAAATTTAATTTTAACCTGAATAGATGTCTTGAATTATAGGTGATAATTCATTACCTCCCTGGCTTTTGTTCAGGATGGCAGCAAAATGTTAGATTATAGCTATATTTCAAGCTCAGTTTGCTACCTATCAAAATACATTATATACTATAGTCACTGGAAATTTAGAAAAGATTAATAGTCAATATTACCATTTATAGCTGACAAATCTGGCACTTAGATAGCCAATTCCTGCACCGGCTATTACATCGCTAACCCAGTGATTGTCGCGATATATTCTGGTAAAACCGACTAAAGCTGCCAGGGAATAGGTCAATAGCTTATAATCATCAGTGTTTTCGGCCAGACTGGCTGCCAGGGCAAAGGCCGATGAGGTGTGGCCTGAAGGCATGGAATGATAGCTGCTGTCAAGCTCGAAGGGCTTAAAATCAAAGGGATCTGGCTCTTCACCTGAAGGGCGGCGTCGGCCAATCAAAAACTTTAGTATTGCTGTTGACACTGCTGCAACTAACTGGGTTCTTACAGCATGCTTTTGTAATTCCGATTCAGATATGGAGAGGGCAACTGAGCCGGTGATTATGCCATCTCCAAGATGAGTAGCAGAATCCATGAAATGATCTAGAGTATTAGTACGACTATCCTGAACGGCTTCTCGAACTCTAGCATCGAAGGCCTGAGCAGAAAAATTGCCAGCAAGCACCATTGAAAAAGCTAATATGATTATTAGCAAAGTTATAATTAGCCTTATTTTTAGATTTGCTTTGAGAGATAAATAATTAGCTAAAAACATAATCGGCTCTTTGTCTCCTCCTTTTTTAGTTAGAAATTAAAGCCCAGACCTATTAATCCATGGATAGCAATATTAGGGACTTCAGCTTTTAGATCTCGATAATCACCGTCAGAGAAGGTTATTTCACCGTGGGTTGCCGTTACTTTACCTTCCAGGGCCAGATAAAAATTTTCCGTCAGGTCGACCTGGTTTCCCAGAGAAACCTGGGCAGTGGGGCCGACTAAATGAAAGCCGGTATCTAACATGCCTTCATCGGAAGGGTAGCGGTCACCTCTGATGGTAAAATGAGGATAGGCAATCAACACTCCGGCCCCCACTCTAACAATAGCTTCATCTATTTTCCAGCCTCTATTGATAGTCGTCAAATTATATCCATGAGTTATTGTGAAACGGTCGATGCTGTCGTACTGCTCTAGTTGCTTTTCCGATAGATAGAGAGTATGGTGAAGAAGTTCAAACTCCCAGGATTTTTCATCCTGCCATCTTGCCAGCCTGATAGAGTAATATGGGGTGGAATCCAGCGGGTTGGTATCAAAGCGAGCTCTCTGGATATTTATATCTTCTTCGCCGGCCTGTTCAATATTGAGAGGGAGCATTAGATTAAAAGCACTGCCCCCAAAGAGCTCAGCCTGCCAGATATTGTTAGCCTGACTGCTGAAGGGTAGAGCCAGGATGTAGATGATAATTACTAAAAAAATGAATGGCGCCTTTACTTTCATTATGTATTACCTCCAGAATAGGAATTATAGAATATTTATTGGTTATTATTTTTTATTCTTGAAGGTTGCCGTTAAATCCTTTAATTTTATATAATTTACTCAACACTTGAGGTGAGTTGTTTGCCTTTGCAAAAAGAGTTTTTTCGCCAGAATGTATTTTCACTGGCAGAAAGTTTATTAGG